>CAYGWQ010000219.1:0-9615 GCA_964353465.1 uncultured Acidobacteriota bacterium
GGCGCGAGCCCCCGGATAGGATATTGTATTTATGGAGCCCCGGCAGGGGCGAAAGTTATTTGTTCGCAACATGATTCTGTCGCCCTTCCAGGGCTCTGTGCTGCTGTCCGGCCTAACTCCGGGCTTGCGCCCGGGGCTATTATCTTGCCGCCCCTACGGGGCAGGGCTAGATGGTGAAGCGAATTTCGCGATAGAAACTCGATAATGGACCGCGCGGGCGGGAGCGGGGCGGTGGCGAATGATTGCCGCCGCCCGTGGCTCGATTCGATGTGTTCAAGCAGGATCTGCGGTCGCAAATCCCGCAGGTGTTCATTCGCTGTACTGTAGGACCTTCTGCTTGAGAGCGTCCAATGTCAACCTGCCGGCTTTGTAATCGGTGATCAGCGATTTCTGAACCGATATGACCTGCTGACGGTTGATTGGCCCGCTCTCACCCCGGAATGCCCTGCCTTCCAGATCGTCCGTCATGATGATCAGGCTTATGTACTCGTTCGGCTTGACGGTGGTCAGCGAGTCTCCGTGATTGGCGATTGCCTCGATAAGATGAACTTTGATCTGTTCTAAGGCAGCCAAAAACTTCGCGTTGTTAGCCTCCATCTCCTCACGGCTCTTTTTCATCTTCTCCTGTGCCTCGGCCAGCTTTTTGCGAAGCTCTTCATCCTTCAGCTGGGCCGGTGGCGTCGGCGCGTTGGGAGCTTTCGCCGCCTGTGGAGGAGCCGCGGCCGCGCTCTGTCGGGCTACTTCGGCAACCTGAGCCCTGACCTCACGATCGCGTGCGGTTGCCTCCGAAAGTTGTTCCTGAGCCAGATAATAAACGTCCAGGTTGCCGCCAACACCTCTCATGGAGCTGCCATATCCGGAAATACGGAGGCTGGAAGTAGGCATTATGAAAACTGCGCCCTGGCCGTACAGGTAGAAGGCATTGATGTTGGCAGAACGCCATGAAACGGCGGTTGAATAGGAGCCGAAGGGAGTGTTGACCGTCTTCGTGGATGCCTTCGCGGCTTCCTGTCTCTGCAGATTCTGCGCGACGAAGGAGAGCGTAGTTCCCAGGATGCCCTTCATGATCTCCAGTTCCTGTGCGGACTTTGCAGTGTCGAACAGGTCCGGCTTGTTTCCTTGTGCCCAGGAGAACGTTCCCAGGCATGCGACGATGAGAAGACCTGCTAGATGCTTTTTCATTTTTGTTCTCCAGTTTGTCTGATTCTTTGTTCGGCTACCTGGAGAAGCATCTCCAGGATGGCGTCGGTTTGACGGGCACGGCTCTCGGCATTTTCGGCCGCGTTGTCCATGCGCGCGTTCAAGGCGTTTAGGTCCTGGCTGCGCTGCAGGGACACGGTCTGATAAAGATCGGCTTGCGACTTCTGGGTGCTGGATCGGATGTCATCGGCGGTTGCTGCTATGCGGCTGTCAAGACGCGATTCCAGCGTGGCCAGCGCCGCTACCAGCTGGACTTGTTGTTGCTGTGTGAGTTCGTTGCGCGATCCGGCTATTTCGGACCGCAGATTCTGGACCCATCCCAGGGCGGCTTCGCGGTTCCTCTCCTCGACGATTTGGAGTATTTCGGCTTTGAGAGCGGCAACATCAGGGCCGGGTGCATTGTCGGCGCGCCCGAAACTCAAAGTCCATGCGCCGCGGTCGGCTTGGACCGTAATCCCGGAAATGCTGAACACGCCCAGCAACACAACCAGTGCCGAAAATACGGCGGTGGCAGCCTGCCAGCGAGGCATCAATTGACGAAAAAGCTGCCAGGGATTCGCAACCCGTTCTTCCGGGTAGACGAAGAAATGGCGAGGCACCGGCACGTCGTCTGCCGACTCCAGGATGCGCAGGGTTTCGGCATAGCGCTCCTGTTCCGCGCGGCAGCCTGTGCACGCAGCCAGATGAAGATCCAGTGCCTGCTGGTCCTCCTGACTCAGATCTCCGACGAAGGATCGCGGGATATGTTGCTCATACTTGCTGCATTCCGAAGTCATGTCACATCCTCCAGCCGTTTACGCTCTCGCTCCCAGCCTGACTTTCATCATTTCCAAGCCCGAATAAAGCCGGGACTTGATGGTGCTCAGGGGGACCTGCAGCACGGCTGCGATATCCTCGAAAGTCAATTCCTGGAAGAATTTGAGCTCCACCACAGCCCGCTGCTCCGCGGGTAGAAATGCCAGTGCCGACAACACGCGGTTCCGGCTTTCCTCCCGGAGTAACTCTCCCTCCTGGGTCTCCGTCACCCGCAATTGCATGGGGGGCGGCGCACCTGGGTTGCCGCCATCCAAAGTGACATGGGTGCCCGGAGGCCGACGCCTGGCGAGCGAAATGCAATGGTTTATTGCAATCCGATACAGCCAGGTCGAAAACTTGGCGTCCTGCCGGAATCGGCGGATATTCCGGTAGGCCAGGAGGAAAACCTCCTGAGCCGCCTCTGCGGCATCGTCTCGATCCTGGAGCATCCTCATTGAAACGTTGTAGATCGTTCGTTCCCATTTCAGCACCAGGCGGTTGAAAGCCATGGCATCGCCACGCTGGCTCGCTGCGATCCAAGCCTTCTCCTGTGCGTGATCGAGTGAAGAAGGCAAGGAACTACCCTGACCCCAAACGGAGTTCAGTTCCCGATTCATTCTTCCCATCTGCTCCTGCGTCTGTTCGCCTTCCATCTACATGCATTTGACATAAGGCGCGGGAAAAAAGTCGAAAGATTTTTACAGCTGTTGGAATTATTCCTCTTGCATTGTCGGGCGCCAAGAACTTAGTTTCTCTATCGGTGTGGAGACTATGCCGGTAGAAACGGAAATTAAAATCCTGCTCTCGGAAGTAACGGAATTCAGGAGCCGGCTCGAGCTTCTGGGTCCGGTTCTGCTTTCAGAGCGCCATTTTGAAGACAATTTCGTGCTGGATTATCCCGATGGGCGCCTCCGCTGCCAGAGCTGTCTCTTGCGGGTACGCAAGACGAAAGGCAAGGAATCTGTTACATTTAAAGGTCCACCGCTTCCGTCCCGGCTGTTTAAGCGCCGCGAAGAACTGGAATCGGAGGTGGGTAATGCGGATATCCTCCTGCAGATATTCGAGCATATGGGTTTGAGAGTCTGGTTTCGGTATCAGAAGTACCGGGAGGAATATCAAATCGCGGTAGCCGAGGGGCCGGCCGGGAAGCTCCATCTGGCGCTGGATTTCACGCCGATCGGAGATTATGCGGAGCTGGAAGGAACGGAGGATGGGATCCGGACGGTCGCCGCCGCGCTCGGTTTTTCCGAGTCCCAGTTTCTGCGCGACAGCTATTATTCCCTGTTCGCGCAATATTGCGGAGAAAGGGGCCAGGACACCGGGCACATGGTCTTTATACCCGATGACCAGAGCGGCAGCGCTCCGCGCTAGAAAGGATCGACAATGCAAGCCGTTTATATCGAGGATATTGCTGCGCACGAGGGGAGCGAGGTTGGACTGCGGGGATGGGTTTATAACAGGCGCAGCAGCGGCAAGCTGCAGTTCATCCTGTTGCGCGATGGGACTGGTGTGCTCCAATGCGTAGCCCTGCAACGAAGTTTTACTTCTGAGGAATACGGGGCGCTTGACAAGCTTACCCAGGAGTCCAGCTTAGAAATTCGCGGCAAGGTCCGGCGGGATGATCGCGCGCCGGGCGGGTATGAACTCGACATGACCGGATTCAAGATCCATCAGATCGCAGAGAGCTACCCGATCACACCCAAGGAGCATGGTACCGCCTTTCTGATGGAGCACAGGCATCTGTGGCTGCGCAGCGCCCGCCAGCACGCCATCCTGAAAATCCGGCATGAGATCATCAAAGCGGTCCGGGATTATTTCGACGATTTGAGCTTTACTCTTGTGGACACGCCGATCTTTACGCCCAATGCCTGTGAGGGGACCACGACCCTCTTTGAGACGGAATATTTCGACCAGATGGCCTACCTTACGCAGAGCGGCCAGCTTTACAACGAGGCGACAGCGGCTTCTCTGGGCAAGGTCTACTGCTTCGGTCCCACATTCCGCGCCGAAAAATCCAAGACGCGCCGCCACCTCATGGAATTCTGGATGGTGGAGCCGGAAGTGGCGTTTGCTGAGCTCCAGGACACCATGGAGTTAGCGGAAGGCCTGATCTGTTTCATCGTCGAGCGAGTACTATCCAGGCGGAAGAAGGAGCTCGACACGCTGGAGCGCGACATTTCGCGGTTGGAGGCCATTTCCCGGCCATTCCCGCGCCTCTCTTATGATGAGGCGATCGAGCGGCTACAGGCTAAGGGTTCGGAAATCAAATGGGGTGGCGACTTCGGCGGCACCGATGAGACGATCCTGTCAGATCAATATGCGTCCCCTTTGATGGTGCATCGCTATCCTTCGCAAATAAAGGCCTTTTACATGCAGCCTGATCCCACACGCCCGGAAGTTGCGCTCTGCGTCGATGTCCTGGCTCCCGAAGGGTACGGCGAGATCATCGGCGGGGGCCAGCGCATACACGACTATGACCTGCTCCTCAGCAGGCTCCACGAGCACAAGCTTCCAGTGGAAGCCTTTCAATGGTATCTGGACCTGCGCAAATACGGCAGCGTGCCGCATTCTGGATTTGGCATGGGTATTGAACGCGCGGTCTCCTGGATCTGCAAGCTGGATCACCTGCGCGAGACCATTGCGTTTCCGCGCATGCTCTACAAGATCTACCCCTGATCCGGCTGCGAGCGAGAGGGGAATATGCTGCCTTTGCCGCTGCAGGATGCCGCTGTCCGCACGAGGCCGGGATCGAAGGAAGGTCGTCTCTATACCAACGCGCAAATGAGTTTATGAAACTTGATGCTCTTTTCCGTAATGAAACCAAGGTCTCGCGCAGCGTCTTGCTGATCGGCACGATACTCGGACTCTGCAGTTTTGCCTATTATTATCAGCACGGCATGTCCACCATGCACTATGACGCCAAAGCGCATCTGGTGATCGCGCGTCGTGTCTTCGACTCCGCAGCACCGGGCTACTCCCAGATGGGAGCGCACTGGCTGCCCCTGATCCACCTGCTGTATCTCCCGTTTGTATGGTTTGATGCCCAGTATCGCTCACCACTGTTTCCCTGCCTCATTTCCGTCTGTTCTTTTGCGCTGTCCGGATGGCTGACATACCGCATCGCGGCGCGTTTGACGGGTTCGGCGCTGGCGGGGGTTTTCGCCGCTGCGGTGCTGCTCGCCAATCCGAACTTGCAGTTTCTGCAGAGCGCACCGCTGACAGAGCCTGTGTTTATGGTCTTGTCCCTGCTGGCGCTGGACGCCTGGTTGCGGTGGCGCGCGCAAGCCGGAGAAAGCCTTCCCTGGCTTCCTGCCGTCTGGGCTGCGCTCGGCGCATTTTGCCGCTATGAAGGATGGCTTTTGCTAGGCGGAATCGTTGCCTGGACTGCATATGATGCGTGGTCCGGGCTGATCTCACGAAAGGGGGCGATCCGGGCGATCGCAGCTTACGTCGGCGTGTTTGCATTGCCGGCTTTCGCGCATTTCGGATACATCTATCTGCGGGTCGGAGACAGTTTCTTTCAGAGGGTGGCCCGGGGCAACCCGGTTCCATATGAAACCTATAAGCGTCCCTTCCTGTCCGTTTTGTATCATTTCGGAGAGCTTGCCCAGGCTGCCTCAATCATTCCTGTGCTTGTCGGACTGGCGGGCGTCGTGATCTGCCTGCGGGTGAGCGAAGAACGGCGCCGTTGTATGCCCTATTTCCTGTTGTGGCTGCCTTCGCTGGCAAACATCGCCGCATTGTCCTGGGGGCTCATCTATCGAGTTCGCTACTCATCTCTATTGTTGCCTGCGATTGCGGTGTTTGGAAGTCTTATTCTTGCCCAGGGAATCGCAGCGCGGCGCGTCATGATTGTCAGTTGCCTGACCGTTTTTGCGCTTCCCTGGGTGTCGTGGTATTTCCCGCATGAGTGGGCATATCATTTTGTCTACCCGGGCCCCGGTAGGCTCTTGCTTCCGGCAGCCGCGCTGCTCCTGCTCCTGACAGCGATTGCTTTTCAGCACTATCGGTGGCCTTTGCTGATTCTGGCGCTTGCCGGCATGCAATGGCCTGTATTTGAAGGCGAAGTGCGCCCGGTGTTAGCGGAGGCCCTCGAACATCATGATGTAGAGCCCGAGCAGCAGGAGCTTCTGAAATATCTCGGGCGCCACTACAATGGCGGCCGCATCCTGATCGACGTGGGGCGGCTTGCTCCTTTGATGTATGATTCGGACCTCCCCCTGAGGGAGTTCGTCTACCATGATGGTGACCCGGACGACTGGTCCCGGGCCATAGAGGCGCCTCGCCGCCATGTCGGCTGGCTGTGCGCCGAAAAGGGGGATGAGGTCTGGGGATTGCTCCAGATTGACCCTGATTGGGCTGGCGGGTATTCTCTTGCCGTGCAGACGGAGAATTACGTTTTATATCAACTGAATCCGGAGCTTCCGAGCCTCCGGTCACGGGCCAGGCAATTCAAGTGAAGACCCAGAAAACCGGCGACCAAATCCAGAAAAAGTTCGAATTCTCCCCTCCTCGTCCGCGGCCGTTTCTGGCGAGTCTACCGGCGAAAATCGACACCTATGAAGAAGGGGTTGCCCGTTTGTTCCAGTGGCGCACGGGCCTGGATTACTATGCCACCATAGACCAGATCGTGGATTTCATCGTCAATACGCGCCGCACGAAAATTGTCGACTTGCTGAGCGATACCGCTACATTTGCCATCCGCCTGGCAGGGCGGAAAGCCTTTGTCGGGCGGATTCACTCCTTCGACAGCAACATTACTCTTTTGGAACGAGCCCGCCAGAGGGCTCGTCAGCTAAATCTCGGCCAGGCGATCGAATTCAGGCAGTTCGAGGAAAAAGAATGGCCGCTCCCCGACGGATTTGCGGAGATTACCGTATCCATCTTTGATTTTCATCGGCATGACGCTCAGCGCTTCCTCCAGGAATCATTCCGAATCCTTGCCAACGGAGGCTACTTGCTTCTAGCCGAAGTGCTCGAACCCAAGACATTCCAAAACCGATTGGCCTGGAATTGGATGAGGTTCCACCTCAGGTTCGTGCAGGGAAATCCGGATGAGGCGCGGGGAATTTATTATGATAAGGAAGAGGTGATCCGGCTGCTTTTTGCGGTAGGCTTCCGCCAAGTCGTCATCCAGGAATTGAGGAGCCCTTCTTCAGCGCACCAGGGCGTTTTCAGCCTCGTGGCGGCTACCAAATAAAAAGACCGGAATTCAGGAAGGTGAAACGCATCAAGTGCCTGTGAAACTGCTGTGCCGTGAATCCGCCAGCAGCCTGGCAGGCCAGGGACCCGTCATTATGAAGAACATACAGTGCATTCTGCTTTCCATTGGCTTGCTTGCAGGGATGCCGGTTTTCGGCAAGACAGTCAATATCAAAAAAGTCGGCGAGTATCCCAACTTCCTGGCTCTCAGCCCCGACGGCAAAACAGCCTATGTAACCTCTTATGGCACGGGTGAGCTGATCGAGGTTGACCTGGCAAAAAGGATGGTAACGCGGGCCATCCCGATTGGCGTCGCGCCGCTGGGGATCACACTCGCGGATGCAGGCAGGACCGCTTTCATAGCCTGCAAGGAGACGGGTACGGTCGCAGTAGTGAATCTCGAGACGTTCCGGGTCGAGGCGGATATCAAGGTTGGCGGATCCCCGAGCGCCGTCGCCATAGACGCGCGGGGATATCGTGTGTTTGTTACCAACTTCGGCCGCACGAAAGAGGGGCTCCTGCATATCATCGATGCCCGGGATCGCAGAGTGACAGCGACCATGAAAATGGGGATCTCGCCCATTGCCCTGGCCATCTCGCCAACGACCGAGTCTGTGTACGTGGTCAATGGCGGCATTAATGAGGTGTGGGTCGTGGATCCGGGCCGTCAAGCGGTAACCAAAAAAATACCGGTGGGTGACACTCCGGACGGCATCGCCATCACCCCGAACGGCCAGCGTCTCTTTGTGGCGAACAGCCGTTCGAATGACCTTTCTGTGATCGACACGAAGCTTGGCGACGTGGTGCTCACGATCCCGGTAGGGAAGATGCCGTTTGGAGTTGCAGTCGGGCCGGACGGCAAACGGGTATTCATCGTCAACACGCAATCCCGAAACGTGTCCATTCTGCCGACGGACCTGAGCTCGCTGCAGGCAACGAATGTGTCGGTCGAAAAAGGCCCGGTCGGCATCCAGGTTGCGCCCGACGGAAGGACTTTTGTGGTGGTTAATGAGCAGAGCCACTCTCTCTCGGTCGTGGAAATCCAGTGAACCATTTCGGTGACAGGCTACTCAACCTGGAAATTCCAGGGTGCGGGCAGCCCCAGGAGCGTTCGATCAAAATTTCGAAGTTGAGTAGCCTGTCACCGAAATTGAGGGTTTGTCAGGACGACACTATTGTTGAAGGAACCAGTCGGCAAACTTGCGGATGCCATCCTCGATGGGAGTGGCGGGCTGGTAGCCCAACATGCGGCGTGCCTTGCCGATGTCAGCGTACGTGATCTTCATGTCTCCGGGCTGGTCGGGGAGAAAACGCCGGCGCGTTTTTTTCCCAAGCGCGTTTTCCAGCTCGGCTATCAACGCAAGGAGGGTGGTCGTGCGCGACTCGCCCAGGTTGATGATCTCGAAGTGGGGATTCACGCGGAGTGCCGCGACAATGCCGGCCGTAATATCGTCCACATAGGTATAGTCTCGCCGCGACTCGCCATCGCCGTAAACAGGGATTTCCTGCCCGTCCTGGATCAACCGGGCGAACTTGTGAATGGCCATTTCGGGCCGCTGGCGCGGACCGTAGACCGTAAAAAACCGCAGGCAGGTGATATTCATGGAATAATGAAACGCATAGGTGTGGCATAGCAATTCGCCGGCTCGCTTGGTTGCGGCATAGGGTGAAATGGGCCGATCCACCGGATCATCCTCCGAAAAGGGAATCCGTTCATTGCCGCCGTAGACCGAAGAGGAAGAGCCGAACAGGAAGCTCGACACCTGGAAGTCCCGAGCTAGCTGAAGGAGGTTTACGGTTCCGGCTACGTTTACCATCGAATAGATCTCGGGGTTCTCCAGGGAAGGGCGCACTCCCGCCCATGCTGCCAGGTGAACGACCGCCTGGGGGCGAATCTCGGCGAATGCCCGGCGCAAGCTCTCCGCATCGAGGATGTCGAGCTCATACAGGTGCGCGTCTCCCCGCGCCTGCAGGTCGCGGACATTCCGGCGCTTGAGGGCCGGATCGTAAAAATGGTTGAAGTTATCGAGGAGAGAGACCTCAAAACGCTCATCCTGGAGCCTGGCTGCCAGATGATAGGCAATGAAACCGGCGCCGCCCGTGATCAGAATCCGCATGGGGTGCCTCCCTGGAACTCCATCAAGATAGCACGACCGCAATCCTCAAGCGCGTTCAACTTTTCAGAAAGTGCACAAAGATTCAAGAAACCAAGGCTCTTATCTGCAGAGCCGCCGGAGTTTCGCTGATCCTCCATGCCGATGGGGCAGTATTCGAGACTTGTAACTGCGATTCAGACACTGGCAATAGAAACGAACCACGAAGACCTCAAAGAAAGCTTTCCCGAATGAATTGAAAGCAAGCGCTTTCGCCTCCTCTGCATGGGCGGCCTTCGGCCAGAATCTTTGCGCGAGTCGTGCG
>CAYGWQ010000220.1:0-2263 GCA_964353465.1 uncultured Acidobacteriota bacterium
AGCGATGCCGAAATGACTTAACTTAGCGCTTAAGGGCTAAAGCCCGCCCCCACATCTGACTTCAAGCCGGCGCTACGGGTCCGACAATGGGTTTCACAACAGAAACCGGATATTGCACGACGGCCCGTCGGCATATGTTCTTCACGGGCAGCGTGCAAATGCCCCTCTCCACATTTCCCTTTTCCGGAGGCGAGCCCGATCTCACTTCGCCTGAGCCTTCTCCTTCGGCTCCTGCCGCTCCAGCCACCGGTTAAACAGCCACATGGACAGCGCAGAGACAAGACCGATCCCCATCAGCAAAACCCATCCCAGGGCGTTCTGTCCCGGTATTAGTTCAAGCAGGCCATCGGGCCGCCTGGTCGCGCCGCGCACCATGATTTCGTTGAAGATCACAGCCCCGACGGGACCGCCTGCCAGCGAGCCGAATGCCAGAGGCAGGTTAGCATAGCCGAGGAAGAGCCCCTCCTGCCCTTTGGGCGCCATGGCGCCCACATATTCGTACATCCGCGCGGAGGTAAACAGCTCCGCAAAGGCAACCAGGGCAATTGTGGCCACGACGATGAAGGAACCGATCGGCAGCCAGCCGGCGAATGAGGCGCGCAGATCACTCCCGGCAAAGATGGGGATAATGTTGAGAGCCATCGCCGCGCCGATGATGATCGTACCGACAATCATCGAGCGAATCGGCTTCATTTTGCCGAATATTTTCGTGACCAGAAGCTGGAAGCAGACGATCACGAGCGGGTTGGCCATGGTGTAAATGTCCATGGCCGGCTTGGGTTCGACTACCGTCTTCAGATACAGCGGCAGCACCACGTACACCTGGTTGTAGAGGAAGAAGAAGCCGCACGAGACCAGCAGGAAGAGGAAAAACCGCAGGTTGAAGATCACGGTGAACATCCCGATGAGGATCTCGCTCACCGACCGCTTCGGCTTGCCGGGTACTCCGCTCCCCGGCGCCGTCTCCGGTCCCCGGTAGAAACCGGCTACGACCAGGAATGCCAGCAGCGCCATTGCTGTCGCAACCGCAAAGATGGCGGAGAGATCCGCGCCGGGGCGGGTGCGGAAGTAAAAGCCCACGCCGCGCCCGAAGAGAGAACCCATGTTGACCACGACATAAAAGATGGCGAAGGCCAACGTGGCGCGTGCGCCGGCGGTTTTTTGGGCAGTGCCCAGGATGCACGGCTTGACGAATGATCCGCCGAAGCCGATCAGCAGAATGCCGATGACCACGGGGAGCACGACATTGAGGCCGGCGGTTACCTCACGCTCGATGGTGGGGGCCAGCGTAGCCCCACCCATCCAGACCGGGTATCCCAGCAGCAGGTAGCCTATCGACAATACAAGGAAGGCGCCCAGCAGGGCGCGCCGGAAGCCGACCTGGTCGGCGACCGTCCCGGAGAGGATGGGAAGGAAGTAGATAAGAAACCAAAGCAGCGTGTTGAGCATGGCCGGCCAGTAGGTGCCCAGCCCGAGCTGGCCAAGGTAAATGACAACGAAGCTGGCCATCGAGTAATAGGCGGCGCGCTCGAACAGTTCGGTAACGTTGGCATACCAGAAAACCGGGGGGAATTTTGCTTGCGCTTGATCGTTCATGATTCCTCGCATGCGGGGAGGCAGCCGCTCCCAGGGATTTTTCACCGGCATTTCTATCTCGGGAGCCCCTGCGGAGCAAGTGAAATTAGACAATCCCTGGAAGAAACCACGAAATACACGGCGCAGCATAGCCGCAACCGTGCAAATGCCGTTCCGACCTCGGACTTCCGACCACAGACCTCAGACCTTAATATTTCCGTCGGAGGTCGGTGGTCGGAGGTCGGAGGTCGGGACGTCAGCGCCGGTCCGCGCCTGGTGACGCCTTGAGCATGCGCATGACTTCTTCGATTGCGGCCTGAAGTTCGCGGTCCACGCCCTTGACCTCGTCCATTGGCGTGTTCTGCACCCAGACGTCCGGCGGCACGCCGTAGTTCTCGAGGTTGATCCCGTAGTTGTTGGGCTTGGTCGGATCGTAGGTGACGGCGAGTTGGCTCGGCGTGCGCACGCTTCCGCCGTTGATGAGAGAGTAGCTTCCGGTCCAGATCACGCCGCCGGCCGTGGGCGTGCCGACGATCCGACCGAGCCCGAGCGTCCGGAACCCCATCGGCGTCGCCTCGCCGTCGGAGAAAGAGCGCTGGTTGATCATCATCACCTTGGGTCCTGCAATCGCCTGCTGCGGGCGCCGCCCCCAGGTACGGGCGCCGCCGCGTGAGTTGGTGAACATGTA
>CAYGWQ010000220.1:2273-9575 GCA_964353465.1 uncultured Acidobacteriota bacterium
GTGAACGTGTACGGCCGCCGTTCGATGATGTCGAGCAGCGGTTCGTCAATATTCCCGCCGGTGTTGAACCTGACATCGATGATAATTCCCTTCTTATTCCAGAAGCGGTTGATCTCGTTCTGGAAGCGCTCGAGCGATGTCTGGTCCATCGAGCGGATATGGACATACGCGATTTGGCTGTTGCTCGCTTTGTCAACAATGTCGCGGTTATTCAACACCCACTCGTCGTACTTGATGTTGCTGAGACTCGTGACACTTGCGATGCGCACGATGCGGGCGCCCTCCCCCGCGGCCGTCCCGGCCACCTTCACGGGAATATACTCATCCGCCGTTGTGCTGAGGATTTTCCAGTAGTTGTCGCCGGCTTTGATCTCCTGGCCGGCAATGGCCAGAACGTAGTCGCCGATCTTGATATTGTGCCACTCCTTGTCGGCCGGGCCGTCGCGATAGATGTGGTTGATGCGGTACCTGCCCTCGGCCGGCTCCAACTCGAAGCCGAGGAAGCGAGTGGTATACAGCCGCGGCATGGTGCGTGTCGGGGGGCCGCTCACGCCGGTGTGAGAGCTGCTCAATTCGCCGATCATGGCATTTGCGAGATCGTACACATCCTCGTTCGTTCCCGCATATGCGAGCAGTGGCTCATATTTCGCCTTGATCGCAGCCCAGTCGTAGTCGTTCATCGCCGGATTGTAATAGCGGTATTTCATCACACGCCATGCCTCTTCGAACATCTGCTTCCATTCCGCGCGGCGGTTGATGCGAATCTCCAGCGAGAAGCCGACGCGATCCTCGCGCTGCGGCGATGCGAGGACAAGGCGGTGGACCTCCTGTCCTTGCGCGCCGCCGCCGCGGCCCGCGGGCGCTGGCGCGTCCCCGGCCGCCCGGGTTGCGGCTGCCCGGAAGAAGATGGCGCGCCGGTCGGCGGTCGGTGTCATGCCGGGATATGATCCACCGGCGATGCGGCGGCCGTCGCGGCCGTCGATACCGATAGCAAACAGGCCGGTATTCTGAGTATCCGCCGCTGCTGCCGTAGCACCTCGGCCCGGAGCAGGAGTGGGGGCAGCGCCGCGGCCTCCGAAGCCGCCGCCGACGGCGTAGTACACCGTGCGGCCGTCGGCGGAGAGGAAGAAACCGCTCACGGCCGCGCTCCCGCGGGTAAGTTGAATGGCGCGCTTTTCAATGCCGTCCAGGTCGATGGGCCCGGGCGCAGCGACCGCCGCACCACCCCCGGCAGTGTCGCCCCCGCCTCCGCGACCGCCGCGGCCGCCGGTCGGCGCAGCGCGGCGGATGCGCTCGCGAACGAGGGGATCATTCGGATCTTCGGCAAGCTTCGTGAGGGAGACCGCGAACAGCTGATTCAGCGCGCCGCTTCGGTTAGAGGTGAAAACGACGGTCTTGCCGTCGGGAGTGAGTGCGGCACCGGTTTCACTCAACGGGCTTTGCGTGACGTTGTACTCCTTTCGCGCCCGGATGTCATAGAGGTAGATCTCGGAGTTTTGGTCCTCGTCGCGCCGGCTGTAAACCATCCATCCGCCGTCGGCGGAGTACTGCTGGATGTTGAATCCGCCGGCGGGATTGCTCGCCAGTTCGCGGGGCTGAAGCGGCGCGCTCGAGAAGTCGACCTCCCAGATCCTGTTGTCGCCGGTGTAGGCGAGCTTCTGCGAATCGGCCGACCAGATGATGCCGGCTTTCTCCGACTGCTGGTTCGTGATGCGCTGGCGCGTGCCGCCGGCGAGGTCGTACACCCACACTTCCTGATCACCCGACTCGTCCGAGACGTAGGCGATCTTCTTGCCGTCGGGGGAGTACCTTGCGTTGTTCTCACGCCAGGGGGTTGTGGCCAGCGGAGTTTTCTCGCCAATCCCCTGTTCGCTGGGCACGATACAGATGTCGCCGTGGAAGTCCACCGCGACATACTCTCCATTAGCGGACGGGCCGAACCCGTCGGCGCGACTGTCGGACGTGATCACTTCAAGGTCGCCATCCTTCGGATCGAATGCCAGCGGAATGGACAGCTTCTTGGGCGTGCCGTTCGGCAGGTCGATCGTCCAGAGATCAAAATCGTTCTGGAGGCTGATCCTCTTGCCATCCGGGGAGATCGAAGGGAAGAAGACGCCCCCCTCCTTGAAGCGCGTTACCTGCTGGGGCGTGCCGCCTTTGGGTGAGATGCGCCAGATGTTGTATGTGCCGTCGCGCTCGGACGAAAAGTAGATCATCCCATCCGCACCCCACATCGGGTAGACGTCGTTGCAGTGGTTCCGGTAATCACGCATGTCAGCGTTGGTGATCTCGACGATCTGCCCGGTCTTGACGTCCATCACCATGATGCCGGGGGCGGAGTTGCCTTTGAATGCCTTGCGCCACACCCCGGTGGAAGGCAGTGCGCGGTTGTAGGCAATAAGCGTGCCGTCCTGCTTCATCATGCCGAGACGCGCCGTGGACATGCCCATCGGCTCCGGAGGCCCGCCGTCGAGCGGCAGGCGGTATAGCGGCGAACCGTAGGCATTCGGGCCGCGGTTGCTGGAAATGATGATGGCATTCCCGTCGGGCGTCCAATAGAGCACCTGATCGTCGCCCGAGTAGTACGTGAGCTGGCGCGGCTCGCCGCCCGTCGACGGTATGATGAAGACATCATTGTTCCCGGTGCGGTTGCTGGTGAACGCGACCCACTTGCCATCGGGCGAGAAGCGCGGACTGATGTCATTGGCGATATGCGCTGTGAGCCGGGAGCCACCTGACCCATCGGCATTGGCCACCCAAATGTCGTCGTGGTACGTGAAGGTGATGCGACCGTCATTCGCGATGTGCGCCAAGTGTGCGAGTTTGATCGGTTCGGAAGCCTGTTGAGGGCTCCAACCGGCAACAGCGAAAAGAATGGAAAGCAGAAAACAGATTACGATTTTTCCCCTGGCCATAACTGCCCCCTGATGTGTGGTCTGACGCATCGCCTTCCGGTCTGATTGCGATGGCTGCGAGAATAGGCCCATTCCCCTGCAAAGTGAATTCTTTTCTGTTCCGGGGAGCTAAGTTCTAAGTTTGTAAATACGTTTCCTGCGTTCAGCCCAATCATGGGTCGGGTACACCCGGGAAGCAACTTCAACCAGACGCGGCAGCAGGTTAAAAATGTCGACCTGGGTCCAAGCGGCACCCGACCGTGTGCGGAACCCGCGGGCATTCACGCATTCGGCGACTTCCGAGAAGGGTTTGTCGGCAACCAGCATCTCGAGCATGAGTGTGAGCGCTTCTTTCTCCTCTGGATTCTCAACCAGGTGCAGGCAATCTTCGCCTACTTTCATGCCGTAGGGAACCTCTTCCGTCCACGGCGCCCCCGTGCTTTCCCGCTCATTCTCCCGCTCCCACTCGGCGGCAACCAGCCGCCAGCCGTCTCTGGCCTTAACACTCCAGTACTCGGCAGCCGGCGGAGCCGGAAAAACCTCTCGCATGCGTTCTTTGCGCTTCATAGTTGCCCCTCCCCTCGGCCGGTTCGCACGGGTAGCCGGATTCTCTCGCAAACATGCAAACCATGCTCACATGGATAGCCATCATGGTGCAGGCAAGATCCGTGCCAGGATCCGCTGCGGAATCGGATGCCGCGGCGGCAGATGTTTTTGGAGATTGCTGCTCGCAACTTCTCTCAAATCAATAATTGGGGGCGTTGGCGGGTCGCAATCCCAACGAGCATCCGGGCGTGCTGTCGGGGCATTCGGAAATTCAGCGTTCGCCTTTGGGACACAGCCTGCCCGCTAGTGAACACCGGCCACTCGGCGCAACGTAACCACAAAGACCTCTAAGGCTCGCCATCCATCGATGACTCAGCGGATCCGGAAAACTACTTCAATCGCTCCATGACGGCTTGGACGGTGCTGCTCAAGCCATCGCGGCGGAGTGCACGCTCGATCAGGCGGCCCTCCAATTGGCGGGCGAACACAGCCTCGCGGTCTTCCGGTGCAAGGTCCCACCAGGCAGGTGAAGGCAGAATGCGGCCCCAGGTATTTCTTTCGCGGAATGCGGCAGCAGCCTGCTCGATCAGGAGGTCTTTCGGATTGTCGGTCATGACAGGATTTCCTCCAGGCGCACCCCCCGCCTTTCCAGGCACTCACGCAGGAGCCTGCGGGCCCGGACGATGTTCTGGAAAAAGGTATTCGCCTTCATGCGCAAAGCATCCGCGAGCTGCCGGTCCGGCAGGCGGCCATCATGCACCCGCGCCCATAGCGCCTCGCGGGGCCGCCTGGGCAGGCGTTCCATGCAATCCTGAAGCTTGCGCGCCAGCGCCGGATCCGGCGGGTCGGGATTGATGCGGCCCTCGGGAAGGTTTTCCAGGACATCCAGTCCCACAAACCGGTCCTGACGGTATCGGCGCATCTCCTCCAGGGCAACAATCCGACCCACTGCGAAGGCATATTTGAGCGAGGCCCGGCTACCTTCCAGTACCCTCTGCGGATCTCCGGCCACCAGCCACATGCGCAGGAGCGTCTCCTGAACCACCGCCTCCACATCTACCGCGCGCGCAAATCGATGCAGGCTGCGCCGCAGGGGGATTTCTACCATCCCTATCCACTGCGCGAAGGCGCCACGATCCCCGAGCCGGGTAAGTCGGAACAACTTCTCCAGCCGGTCCTCGTGGTGTTCATCGGCATGCGCCATTGTCACATGCTCCCTTGTAGGCCCCGGCCGCCGGACGGGGTCTTCTACTGAAAAAGTCCTTATGGTTCTCAGAGTGTAATGTGCACGTCGACGTCCGCTCCGTCGGATCCGCGCCACGAGATGTGCGCCTCACCATGATGCCAGGTGTACGGATCCGCCAGCGTCAGACCCAAGCGGACCGTAAGGCCGGCCTCATGGGGCCCATACGGACTGCTCTCTCTCCCCAATACGTGTGCGTCACACACCGTGCCGTCGTCGAAGCGAACCTGCACGGTCATGCCGTCGTACGGAAGGCTGAACCCATCCTCGGGAACCTCAAACTCAAAGATGAGGAGACGGCCGTCCAGCTGCAGCACACGCGCGCCGAAAACCTCAATCCGATAGGCCCCGCCGGCCTGCATCGGAGCTGCGAGCTCGTCTTCCACATATGCTCGTGAATAATCGGCTTCGTATTTTAACTCTTCCTCGCCGTCTCGCTCCCCCAGACAATAGGAAGGTTCCACATCATGTAAGACATGAGCGCTTTTCATAAATCTGGCCATGAGCGGGGCAGTTGGGGCCGCGAACGCCATGGCGGACGTTGCCAATCCCACGCCTTCTGCCGAGACCTCGGCGGGAAGTTCCACTGCCAGACGCTCTCGCCGGCGCGGATCTTTGGGATCGACGGTCGGATCTTCCGATACCGCCACCAGGCTGGTCTTGCGGCTGGCAATTCCGTGGCGCAGTCCAAGATCCTCGATGTGCTTTTCAAACGCTCCGGCTTCCCCACCCCTGGCGGCAGCCGCCAGCTGCAGCTCGACGTCTTCAATCGCCTCCCGGCCGAAGAGTGCGCCGAGCGGGAGAGTGGTCGTATTCAGCGACTTCTTGCCTGCAGGGGTCAGCCCTTGTCCTCCCAAGCTCGCTATTTCGATCTTTTGGCTCCATACCCCCCGATCACCCGGTTGTCGGCCGCGGATTTCCAGATGTCCGCCGGCGGCAGCTATCTCCGCCAGAAGCACCAGCGGCTGCCCTTCCAGAATATCCTGCGGGCGCTGCGGCGCCAGCCCCACGAGGGCGGATCCGCTGACCTCCACATCGGTGAGGACGGGCCGCACGGTCGCGCGCAGCAGCCGCCGTGAGGCGACGCGGGCGTCGTCATCGTCGCCTACCAGGATCTCGACGCCACGTCCGGCGCGCGCGGCGCTTCGCGTAAGGGTCCGGTTGGGCGCGGCGCCGATCCCGACAACGTGCAGTCGTGCACCTGGAACGAGCCGGCGCAATATTTCGCCGATCACCTCTCCTTCAAACCCGATGTAGCCGTCCGACAGGAGGATAACCTGCCGTTGGGAATCCGCTCTCAGCGGCTTGAGCGCCGCCACGATAGCCTGGATCATCTCGGTGGAACCTTCCGCCTCGAGCTTGCCAAGCGCCGCGAGTGCCCGCCGGACATTCTTCTCGTTTGCTGCAGCCGGTCCCGAGACCAGGAGCTCCACACGGCTGGCAAAAGCCAGGATCTCAAACCGATCGCCGGAATCGAGGCTCCGGAGCAGTTCTTCCGTCACGATCTTGGCGCGGTCGAGAGGCTTGCCCGACATGGACCCGCTGGCATCGATGAGGATCGTCAGGTCGCGGGCCAAACCTTTGTCGACTGCAGCGGGCGGTGTCAGGGTGATGAGGAGGTAACGGCCCGGGTCGCATGGAAGCCCTTTCCCTTCGACAAAGCGCACGCCGACCTGCTGTTGTGCCGCGGACCAGCGGATGATCAGGTCGCGGTCAAGCTTCATCTTTTCACGCAGGGCAACCTGCACCCCTCCCTCGTGGTCCTCCAAGCTGATTTCCTGGCCGGGAGCCTGCGGATGTATCTCGCCGCCGGTGCCATCCGCCAGAAAGAGCCGTGCCTCGAGCCGCACAGGGATGCCTGTGCCGTCGGCTCGATCGACATCGAGCTTCTCTGCGTCCGGCACACGACCCTTGGCGCCTTCGTAGCGCACTCCGGCCACGGTCGGGAAACGGTACTCCCACTGCGCCGGCTTTTCACCGTCCGCGGGCAGAAATGCAAGCGGCTGAAGCACTTCGATCTCCACTTCCGCCATCTCTCCCGGAGGGAGGCAACCAAGCTTCTGCGTGAAGGTGTCGGCGCGGTCCTGCTCCAGAAGGGCAGCCGTGCGGCCTTCGAGCAGCGCCTTGCGGTATTCCTCCTGTGCCTCGGCGCGCCGCCGGACCTCGCCCCGGATAATCTTCTGCCCGAGGCGAACGGCGTAGCCGATGACGGCACCGTGCGCCGGTAATGGAAGGGTGTACAACACCTCCAGGGGTTCCTGGTAGGGATTGCCGTACGATTGCGTGAAAGTGGTGGCCGCGACACCCCCTTCAGCACGGGCTTCAACCCGCGCAGATTTCAAGGGGTATGTGCGACCGTCCACGGAAACCAATCCCGCGGTCCGAGTCGAATAAGTGCCAGTCACTGCGCCTGCATTTGTCATATCCTTCCTCCTGTTACCTGGATATGATCCGAAGCGGGTTTTTAGTGACAAAGATTATGGAACTGTACAGCAAATACCCTCAATGTTGGGAAGGCAAGCAGATAAATCTCATGGTTAGGGTCTGTCATAGAATAACAGGTCCACTTTGGCGCGAGCGCCGGGCGGGCAGATGCAAGGCGCCGCGACGCAGGCGATG
>CAYGWQ010000221.1:0-9464 GCA_964353465.1 uncultured Acidobacteriota bacterium
TGTTTTTATGACTCATATCCCTTATTTACTGGGCTTTATCCTAGTTATATAATTTACTGTTTACTTAATAACATTTAGTTACTGTTTTTACTTGCATTATTGGATAATATACCCTATCTTTGCTTAGGTTATGATAAACAATAAAAGAGTAATAATTATGGATGTAACAGTAATAGCCCAGAGCGGAGGATTAAGCTCTCCAGATAGACTAAATATATTAGTAGAGAGTTTTATCCAGGCTCAGGATGTAAAGCCTAACTCCAGGCTCCTCTACAGGAGAACCTTAAAACAGTATTTTAACTGGGTAACTAAAAGAGGCTATCTACTATCTGAAATAACCAGGGCTCAGCTACTGGAATATAAAGAGGCTCTCCTAAGCTCTGGTAAAAGTAGTTTAACTGTAGGCTCTTATATAACCTCAGTTAGACGTTTTTACGAGTTTACAGAGGCTAATAAATACTATCCTAATGTAGCTAAAGGTATTAAAACTCCTAAGCGTAAACAGCAATTTAAAAAACAGCCTCTCCTCCCAGCCCAGGCTACAGCTCTACTATCTTATTTAAAAGAGAGAGCCCTCAGAGATTACGCTGTAGTAAATCTCCTACTAAGAACTGGATTAAGAACTATAGAACTTATAAGAGCTAATATAGAGGATTTAACCTTTAAAGGCTCTCAGAGAGTTTTATTAGTACAGGGTAAGGGTAGGGATGAAAAAGATAATTTTGTAGTATTGACAGATAAAGCCTACCAGCCTATAGCGGAGTATTTAGCCCTCAGAGGTAAATATACCAGCTCAGAGCCTATATTTATCTCTACCAGTAATAACAGTAGAGGAGAGAGATTAACTACCAGGAGTATATCATTTATAGTTAAAGAGGGATTAAAGGCTATAGGACTGGATGAGAGGAGTTTTACAGCTCATAGCCTCAGACATACTACAGCGGTAAACATCCTAAGAGCTGGAGGTAGTTTAGAAACAGCCCAGTTTACTCTGAGACATACTAACCCAGCTACTACTCAGATTTATACAGCTACTTTAAATGAGGAGCGGAGATTACAAAATAGCGGAGAGGCTTTAATAGATAATTTATATTAACGTAAAATTTACGATAGTGAGTAAAGTAATAAGACCTTTAGTAGCTTTTAAAAAAGCAAATCCAGAGATATATTTACGCTTCTGGAATTTAATAACAGCTACAAGTAAAAAAGCCCAGGAGAATGAGTTTTATTTTATTTATGCTTATAACTATTTAGGAGTAGAAACTGTAAAGGAGATTTTAGACCCAGACCAGATAAAGATAATAGAGTATATAAAAGAAAAAAACCTAACTGAAGACGAACTACAAAAAAAAATACAGGATATAAAAAGAGCTACTTATCACCTAACAAAATATGAATTTAACTCTTTTTATTTTAACACTAAAGAGGAGTATACCAATATAGGAACTGTAAGCGAAATAGGGAGGCTTTTACTTTATGGCTGGTATTACGATATAGAGAGCTGGAGTAAAGAAATAGGAGGATATATTTACAAGGCTTATAAAAAAATAGAAAGTAGCGGAGAGGCTTTTAATGATTTAGATTTTAAAGAAGCTGTAAAGCATATCAGAGAGAATATAGGTTACTATTATCAAAATGAACCAGAGTTAAAATTGTATATATTAAAAACCTTTTTTAATGATAAATTACAGGAGCTATTACCAGAGAAACCTAAAGAACTTAAAGAATATGAGAGAGCTGTAAAGTTTTATAAAGAAGTAAGAAAAAACCAAAAAGCTAAAGGTATAGACTACTGGATAAGAAAAGCTGATAATTTAGAGAGTTATATTATTGACCTCCAGAATTTTTTAGAGGAGATAGGAGTAGAAAATTATCCTTATTTTACGGACTGGGAAAAAGAAAAAAACCAGGAGAATGAGGAGTATTTTAATGAGCTGAATAATGTCTATAAAGAGTATAAGAAGAGTATTTTAAACGATATAAACAGGCTAAACCTGGAGTAATTAACCTTTATTTCATAACCTAAGTAAACACAATAATATGAGTAATAAAAATAACAGCCCCGGAGAGAGTTTTAAGGAGCTTTTTATTAACTACCTCTCAGATAGAACTAAAAACAATCCAGAAGCCTATGAGGCTATTTTCTGGGAGGTTATAGATGTTATAGGAGCTATAGAGGATATTATAGAACAAAAAACCAGTAATATATGAGCTTAGAAAAAATACCTACAAAACAGTATTTAAACCTCAGAGAGGGTAATATAGTACTAAAAACAGCCCAGGGAGAGGAGATTTATAACTCTATAGAGGGTACTATCCAGGATATTTACATAAAGCCCAGGCAATTTAGAGGAGAGAGTTTAAAGTACTGGTATATTGACATAAAAAACCAGAGCGGAGAGTTATACAGTTTAGCAGCTCCTTACAGCTCTGGAGTAATAAAAGCTATTTTAAACTGTTTAGCCTCAGCTGAGGAGCTTAAAACTATTAGGATAGAAACCTACCAGAGCGGAGAGTTTACAAAAGTAAAGGTATTTAATAGCGGAGAGCCTCTCTACTGGAGATACTCAGAGCTCCCTCCCCTGGAGGATATAACAGTAGGCTCTAAAATTATAAAGGATGACAGTAAGCGGATGAGCTTTTTTGAGGATATAGCTAAAGATATAGTAAGTAAAGTAAACAGGGTAATATGAGCGATATTAAACTAAGAGTAATAGAGGGAGCTCCAGAGCTAAAGGGTAAAGTTTTAGAGCTTATAAAAGTAGCTGAGATGAGATACCTCTGTAAGAAAAATAATATAGAGCTCATAGATACCTGGGAGGAGATTTACTCTATCCAGGATATTATAAAAGAGCAAAAAATAGATACCTTTTTTGATTTACATATATTTAGCTCCTCTTTTGGAGCTGAGTTAAAGTATATAACTGAAATAAAAATACTAAGATGAGTAATATTAAAACTAAAGCCCTGGAGTATTTAGAGGCTGGGCTCTCAGTAATACCTACTAAGGAGGATAAACTACCAGCTATAGCCTGGAAAAAATACCAAACAGAAACCATAAAAACAGAGGAGATAGATAGCCTATTTAACTCTCCTGGTATAGCTATAATTTGCGGAGCTGTTAGCGGTAATTTAGAGGTTATAGATGTGGATGTTAAGCACGATACTACAGGCTCTCTCTGGGAGGATTTAAGAGGCTTAATAGAGGGTACCCTACCAGATATTTATAGCTCCCTGGTAATAGCCCAAACAAAGAGCGGAGGTTATCATATTTATTTTAGATGCTCAGAGATAGCTGGTAATTTAAAGTTAGCGGTTAAAGAAAATAGAGAGGTTTTAGTAGAAACCAGAGGAGAGGGAGGTTATATTATAGCTCCTCCCAGCCCAGGCTACAAATATATCCAGGGAGAGCCTACTAATATCCCTACTATAACTCCAGAGGATAGGGAGATACTGTTTTATATATCTAAGAGTTTTGACCAGCTCCCAGAGCCTACAGTAATAAAAGCCCCTACAGTAAATTATAATAGCTCCCTTAGTACTTTATCTCCCTGGATAGATTATAACCAGAGAGGAGATGTTTTAGGGCTATTAGAGAGCCACGGCTGGAGGATAGTAGACCAGAGAGGAGAAAATATAAACCTACTGAGACCTGGTAATACTGACAGTAAAACCTCTGGAGGATTTCATATAACAAAGAGAGTATTAAATATCTTTAGCAGCTCTACTATTTTTGAGCCTGGTAAAGGATATAACCCATCCTCAGTTTTTGCCCTATTAGAATGTAACGGAGATAATAAAGAGGCTACTAAAAAATTGTTATCCCTGGGCTATGGAGAGTATTTTAAAAATATCCCAGCCCCAGTAAAAACAGAAAAAATAAAGGTAAGCTCAGTAAACCCAGTAACAGGAGTAAGTAAAGTAATAACTAACCCAGGAGAGGCTCTAACCTATGATAAAGTTATAACGGATAGAGGAGTAGAGATAACTATCTCCAGCTCTGGGGATGCTACAGAGGAGATAATAAAAGCCCTGGAGCTAATAGATGAGGCAAAGCTCAGAGTTTATGTAAAGGAGGGAGAGCTCCCAGAGGTTAGAGGATATACCTATAGGCTTTACAGTATCTTAAAAAAATACCAGGGTAAGGATAACTATAGAGATATACATAACCTACTGGATGAGATAGTAACAACTGGTACTAAACTCCAGCCTATAGATAGCGATATATTTATAGCGGATTTTCAGATAGCTATAGGTAGTAAACTGGGAGTAACCTCTGAGACTATTAAAGCTACTATAGAGAGGTTATCAGTAACCAGGGATAAACAGCAAAAAAAAGAGGCATTTAATAAGATGCTTTTAGATGTAAATAAACTGGAGGAGAGCGGAGAGATAGATACAGCTATAGAACTTATAGAGAGTAGTATAAAAGAGGTAAAGCTCCAGGATAAAAAAACAGAGTTTAGTAAGTTATTATTACCTATCTCAGAGAAACAAATTAGAGAAGCGGAGGAAAGTTTACCAGGCTCTTTAGATACAGGGTACACTATTAACGGAGAGGAGTTTTTATTACCTGGAGGAGCTATATCAGTTATAGCAGCTCCTACAAATCACGGTAAAACAGCTTTTTTAAATAACTTAGTACTGAATGTAGCGGAGAGATATAAGGATAAAGAGTTTATATTTTTTACCTATGAGGAGAAAGATAGTACTATTATCCAGTACCTACTAAATACCTATGTAAATATAGATTTAAACAGCTCTAAAAAAAGTAATAGGAGGTTATTAAAAGACTACTTTAAAACAGGCTTAAATCCCTTTATAGGCAAAGAGCAATTAAGTATTTTAGAGGAGAAAAAAGCAGAGTTTTTTAAGACCTATATAGAAACTGGGAGGTTTATAGTAAAGTATATAGATTATAACTCCCAGGAGCTAATAGAGGCTATAGCTTATCTCCATAAAGAAAACAAAAACCTGGGAGGAGTATTTATAGACTATTTTCAGCTAATAAATGCCCCAGGCAAAGTAAAAAGAGATGAGCGGATAAATACCAGACAGGAGGAGCTTAAATATATCTGTATTAAGTTAAAAGATATAGCTGTAAAAACAGGTTTACCTCTATGTTTAGCAGCTCAGTTTAACAGAGAGGTTACAGATTTAACTAAATTACTCCCCACTAATATAGGAGAGGCTGGAGATATAGAGCGGATAGTTAATACTCTTATAGGGCTCTGGAATGTGGAGAAAAAAACAGATAGCTCTGGACTAACTAAAGCTATAAATAATGAGATAGAGAGAAGATTAGGTAAAGCTACTACTGGGATGTATGTAGAGATATTAAAGAGTAGAGACCTACCTACAGGCTCCTATGAGGTTTTAAATTATAACGGTAATACTGGTAAGATTAGTAACCATAAGTAAACATAGTAATATGAGTAAGATAATAACTATTAGTAACCATAAAGGAGGAGTAGGAAAAACTACCTCAGTACTAAATATAGGAGCTGGTTTATCCAGGCTGGGTAAGAGAGTTTTACTTATAGATATAGACCCTCAGAGTAATTTAACTATGAGCCTGGTGATAAATAACCCTGAGTATAATATCTATGGAGCTATAAGCGGAGATTATCCTCTAAAGCCTATAGAGGTAACTAAAAAGCTGGATATTATCCCCTCTGTTTTAGGGCTATTAGGAGCGGATATAGAGCTCAGTAATGAATATAAGAATAGGTTTATACTAAAAGAGCTTTTAAAGCCTCTCCTGGGCAAATATGACTATATTATAATAGATAGCCCTCCCTCTCTGGGATTACTTACTATAAATGCCCTTACAGCCTCAGAGGAGGTATATATAACTCTCCAGCCTCATTTTTTTGCTCTCCAGGGATTAAGCAAATTAACAGAGATAATAGAGGAGGTAAAAAATAACCTTAACCCAGGGCTCAAAATAGGAGGAGTTATTATTACTCTCTGGGATAGTAGGAAAGTATTACATAGGGATGTAACAGAGACAGTAATAGAGCACTTTAAAGAGGTAGTTTTTAAAACTAAAATAAGAGAGAATATAGCTATAGCTGAGGCACAAGCCCAGGGAGTAGATGTTTTTAGATACCAGCCTAATAGTAAAGGAGCGGAGGATTATAGTAACCTCTGTAAAGAGATAATTAAAAGATAATAGTATTATTTAGTAACCTTAATAAACATAGTAATATGAGTAAGAAAAATTTTAAGCCTGGACTGGAGATAAAGAGTAGTTTAGGCTCTGTAATTAGCGGTAACAGCTCTCTAAAGCCTAAAGTAGGTAGACCTAAAACTCAGACTAAAGAGATAACTAAAAGCTCCCAGGAGGGCACTAAAGAGAATGAGGTTAGAGCTACATTTATAGTTAATGAGGAGATACTGGAGAAACTAAAAGCTATAGCCTACTGGGATAGAGAGCTAATAAAAGAGGTAGTTAATAGAGCCCTGGAGGATGCTATATTCAGATATGAGAAAAAGAGCGGAGAGATAAAGCCTATCCCCAAAAAGTAACGGATTAAAATAACGGTAAATATTAAAATATGCCTACTCAGATAGAAAACATTAAATTTTATACAGTCCAGGAGATAGCCTCTATCCTACAGGTTACTCCCCAGACTGTAAGAGCCTATATTAAACAGGCAAAAATAAGAGCCCAGAGGATAGGTAGACCTCTCCTAATTACTGAGAGCTCATTAAAGGAGTTTTTAAATAACAATTAAACTATTAAAACATGGCAGATTTAACAAGAGCGGATATTATTAAGCTCATAGCGGTAAAGCCTAAAGATGTACAACTAAACTTAACTGGAGTAAAATTAATGGGAGTAGATTTAAGCGGATTAGACCTAAGCGAAGAATACCTTGAGGGAGTTAACCTAATATTTGCAAACCTTGAGGGAGTTAACCTAAGAGGAGCTATGCTATATAATGCTAACTTCTCCAATGCTAACCTAAGAGGAGCTGACCTAAGAGGAGCTGAACTAATACATGCTAACTTTTCTAATGCTGACCTAAGAGGGGCTTTACTAGGAGAAGCTAACCTAAGAGGAGCTGACCTAAGAGGAGCAAACCTTGAGGGAGTTAACAGAGATTACCTAACAGAAGCTGAATGGATATAATCACTAATTATAAAAATCCAACTTCCATAAACATTACATTACAGAAGTAGAAAAATGAGTAAATTTGAAATTAGTAACAGAGCTGGTAAAGGTAGACCTAAAGGTAGCCCTAATAAAGTAACAGCTACAGCTAAAGAGTTTTTACAGTTACTCTCTGAGGAGCTTAGAGAAACAGTACTAAATGATATATCTCAGATAGAGCCTCTGGAGAGAGTAAAAATATTTATACAGCTACAGGAGTTTTTAATCCCTAAGTTAGCCCGTAAACAGTTAGAAGCTGTAGGAGAGGATAACAAGATAGAATATATTATCAATGTAGTAGAGGGTAGAGAGAAGCTCCCCTACAAACCAAACTAAAGTAATAAAAACTACCAAAAATGAGAGCGGAGCAAATAAATGAGATACTAATAAGCGGAGATTATAAAAAGAAAATAAACCTCTACTTAACAGAGGTAGCTGGTTTAAATACAGAGGGAGAGGTGTTTTTAACCCAGGAGCAAAGATTACAGATAGTAAGAAACCTAAAAGGAAAGGAGATAGAGTACTATAATAAGATACTACAGTATAACAGAGCCTTTATTATGTATAAAAACCTACTTACAGCCTACGCTATGAGTATTAAAAGCTACTGTTATAAAATACCTCTTTACTTTATGGCTGTAAACTATGAGGTAATACTGGAGGAGCGGAGAGGCTTTATAGAGGCTATGGATAACTCTGTAAAAAAAGCTATAGCTGAGTTTAATTTAGTAACAAAAGATGTTATCCCAGCCTGGATAAAAGATATAAAGTATGGAGATACTCTAAGTAAATTGAATATAGAAATAGCTGAGTTTAAAGAGATATTAGAAAAATCTAAAGCTGTATTAAAAAAATACCTCCCTCTAAAGCCCTACCAAAAACACTTAGAAAACCTGGAGCTGGAGGTTATAGAGGTTTTAAATAACTTAGGAGAGTATATTACAGCGGAGAGGCTAAAAGAAAATATCCAGGCTAAAGCAAATAGTTTTTTATACTATCCTACATTTAAGAGAAACAAAAAAAATACTCCTTTAAAAACAGATACAGAGGTAGAGGAGAGGTTATCTATAGCTGAAACTATGAAAAAATTACTAATCCCTGAGACAGTTACCAGGATAGAGTTTAGTAGTGTTACTGGGCTTATAGTATATGATAAATTAACTGTAAAGGTTTATAAAGTAGATATAGAGGATTATATAAACGCTGGAATATGAAAAAGAAAATTACTACTCTTATCCCTACTGGAGAGGATAAACAGTATAAAATAGCTTTACACGCTGTATCTCAGTTTTTTGGGGATAGTAAACAGCTCTCTCTTTTTTCGGATGAGAAAATAGAGGATTTTTCAAGAGCTACAGGGCTTAATTTAGCAAATAGACCAGATAACTATGGAATAGTTTTAAACCAGGCTCAGGAGAGAGTTTATGAGGGTATAATAAAGGCTTTTTCAGATACTAACTACTCTGGGCATATACAGCAAACAGTAGAGAATAATTTAGCGGATGTTATGAGAGTAAGGACTGGAGATACTAAAGATGTATTAAGTAAAATTTACAAAGATATTACCCAGATACCAGTAGTAAGACTAACCCAGGCTCAAATAATAGAGTTATCTGGTTATGATTTAAAGAGCCAAAAACAGAGCGATAAACAGCACGTTATAGAGGCTATCTCTTTTTTTACTACTACTCAGTTTTGTTTTTATTGGTTAAGGTTAAAAAAGGATAACGGTAAACCAGTAAAGGATAAGAGCGGAGATTATGCTAAAGAGGAGGTTATGGAGGTAGGTACTATATTTAGGATAAAAACAATCAGAGAGGGAGGAGTTTTACAATACTATGAAATATCTCCCTCAGCTCCTTTTTTAGACCAGGTTAATAGTTATTTTCTATTAGTGCCTAACCTCTGGAGAGAGGAGGTAAAGCAAATAACAGGTAAAAGAGCCTCCAGTTATACCTATAACTTTTTACTTTGGCTCAGAGTGCAATACGAGCAAATTAGGAGATACAATACCAGCGGAGTTAAAAGAAAACCTAAGCTCTTTAAAGTATCTAAAACCTGGGAGGAGATAGCTATAGCTCTTAAAATGCCTGAGACTATGTATAAAGCGAATAGAAAAAGAGCCTCTAAGATTATACAAGAGGCTTATTCTATAGCTATTAAACTGGGCTATTTATTGAATGTAGAAAATAACGGAGCTGGAGATACTCTTTACTTAAATGAGGCTTATTACCCTAAACCTGGGGAGTTAATTTAGTACCTATAAGTTGAGGTTTTAGTACCTATAAGTTGAGGTTTTAGTACC
>CAYGWQ010000222.1:0-9439 GCA_964353465.1 uncultured Acidobacteriota bacterium
TCCGGCCGAATGCCTGAAGCAACTTGCTACCTTTATTTATTACCGCCGCCTTAAGGGCTAAAGCCCGCCCCCACATGTGACATCATCCCGACGAGCACTACATCCAGGATCACGAGTTTCGCGACAGAAACTGTCTACAATCTGCGGATGTTCATGCCTCCGCTGACCTCTATCACGGCTCCAGTGGAAAAGTCAAACGACCCGCCGACTAGAGCAGCGACCGCCTTGGCAACATCCTCCGGGTACCCCCAACGTTTCTGCGGAACCAGTCCTTCGCCGATCAGGCGATCGTATTTTTCACGCACCGGCGTGGTCATTGCGGTCAGGATAATCCCCGGACGAATCTCAAAAACCGGGATCCCCTCCGCAGCGAGCCGGTCGGCGTACAGGTGCGCGGACATGCTCAGGCCGGATTTTGATATGCAGTACTCCGCACGGCTGGGCGATGAAACGGCCGCGGAAACCGACGTGATGAAGAGGATGCACGGGCGGCGCCCCGGCACCGCTGCACGGGCGCCCACCATCCAGCGGGCGACGCGCTGAGTAAAAAAGAACGCGCCGCGCAAATTGACGGCGAGCACCCGGTCAAAACTCTGCGGGGTCACATCCAGAACATCGCAGCGTTGCAGCGGCGCAACCCCTGCATTGTTCACCAACACATCGATCCTGCCCATTTCACGCAGGATGGCATCGAGCAGTTGCGTGTGGACTTCCAGCTGCGCGATATCCCCGGTCAGAGGCAGTAATCTCGCTCCATTTGCCACGACTTCCGATTCCAGGCTTCGCGGAGATTCAGCCTCTGATGGGTCCTGCCATGCAATATCAACAGCCGCAATATCATATCCGGACCGCGACAGCTCAACGGCGATGGCCCGGCCAATGCCGCGTGCCGCGCCGGTGACAACGGCAACCGGCCTCGCTTCGATGCCAGGATTGCGTTCGGTTTCGGTCATCATTTACGACTCGGCCTCTTCAAAAATGGTTCCGTTACGATAGTCTCTCCAGACATTCTCAAACCAGCAGTCGACGACCGGGACCGGCCGCACGGGGACCCATTTTTTATGGACCTGGCGGCCGGAATCGACGGCGAGTTCCAGGATGTGCCGGCTTACGAATGCCTCCTGATCGGCAAGGGAATAACGCCAATCGTCGCCGATGGTCATGCAGCATTGATCACCGTCGGGGTCGCGTACCAGATAGGAACCCCGGCTTTTTCCGCCTCGAGCCACATATTCTCCGATGGCCTCGAGATAGACCGCGTGCGTGAGCGCGAGTTCGCGCGTCCTGAAGGCGCCGGGCAACTCTCCCCGGTGCACGATGTGACCGCGAGCCTCGATTTCCTCGAGGGCATGCCAGGCATCGCTGATCGCGCACCCGATCTCCGAGGCGGTCCTAATTTGCGCGCCATGCCGGCTCATGCGCCGCTGGATCTCGCTACGGCACACCATGGTTGTGCCTTGTCCAGGTTGCGTTCCAGCGGACAGCCATTTCTCGGCCTGTTCGAGTATGGCATCCAGTTGCCGCCGGATGCCGGACACGAAATGTGAGACCTCGGGAGGGGCCGACCGGTATCTGGCGGCGATGTACATCGCGGCGCGCAGGGCGCCGACCTGCCCCGCATTCAACGCTGCCCCGCCGGGACGGTAGACGCCATGGGTTCCGTTGACTTCACCGACTGGGAAAAGGTGCTGCATATTGGATTCCCACCAGACATTCGCTCGCAATCCCCCGTTGTTGTGCTGGGCACATCCGGCGATTTCAAGCAGGTCACGAGCCAGATCAATCCCGTGCGCGCGGTACAGGTCGATGGCCTGCGGATTCATATGCGCCAGGCGCTCGATGGGAGTTGGTTGCATGGCATGCGATTTTTCCAGATATTCTCTCGCTTCCATGGAAACGGCTACCCAATCGAACTCCGCGAATATCCCTCCCCCTGCAGGATTGTGCATGAAGTCCAAATACACCCTCCGCCCCCGCAGGATCGTTTCCTTATAGACCGCCAGGTCGATGAGTGATGAGCCGTGGCCGGCAATTTTTCTCGGGTCGAACGGCCATTGATATCCCTTGCGGAATATCGCCGTTACCATGGTCCCCATGTCGGGGAAATGTTCGGTCAGAAAGTCGCGCGGGTCGTTGCCAGCCGCATCCGTTGACACATAGCGCGGCAGCACCTGCTGGTACGAACCGGAGACATTCCAGCGATGCTTGAGAGAGGCCAGCCCGAACTGCGATTCGGTGAGGTTGTGGGCAATGGCCCCGATCTGAAGCGCAATGCCGATCGAACCGATCTGGTCTTCGGGATACACCGACCATTCATACAGCCCCCCCGGTCCGCCGGTGGCGAGAATGATGTTCACGGCGTTAAAAAGCACCAGACCAAAGTTGTCGCACTCCAGCGACGTGATATCCAGAGCGGCTGCGCCCACGACCTGATGACCTTCCGCCTTCCGCTCCGCAAAAAGGGCAATCACCTGGTGGCGGTCGAGGACCGGAATGTTTCGTTTGACAACCTGTTTTGCCAAAGCTTCGAACATGTAATGGGAAGTGAGCGGACCTGCGGAGGTAGCCCGCCCGCGCTGATCGTGGTCGGTCCGGTAGCCGGGATAGCCGCCGTAACGGTCGTGCGGAAACGGAACGCCCAGCTGCACCAATTCAAAGAAGGCCTGCGCTGAGTGTTGCGCCTCGCACAGTGCGATATCGCCGTGCATGCAACCGCCGTTGAAAAGGTCCCGGGCCATCTCCCCCGGAGCATCCGGAACGGAGCCCGACACGGAGAGCTTGTAGTAGGTCTGCTTGTCCGAACCGGAGTTGTTCGATGCTCCGCCGCCCCATTTTTCCGTCACGATGGCGACGGATTGCTGTCCTCGTTCATACAGGCTTAGGGCGGCCTTCAGCGCCGCGGCGCCACTGCCGATCACAAGGGTATTCAGGGAATGCACCGGGAATTGAGTACCTTGAATCAGCGCAGTTTCGAGCTTCATTAACGGTCCTTCATATTCTGAGGTTTGCATATGCCTTCTTAGTAACCAACCGATCGCGAATTGCACATCCGGTGATCTGACGGCAATTACGAAACCGCGGCGGCAATCGCCTTCATGGCGAGGATATCCCCTGCCAGACGCGATTCGCACACATCGGGCCACCGATCCCGTTCAACGATCCCGCACCCCGAACTCGATCTTTCAGCAGTGGATTGAGCCAGCCTTATCAAGCGCGCCAGCTCTCCCGCTGTCAGGTCGGGGAATTTGCTCAAAAAACTCGAGTCATGGATCGGCAACTGAAAACTGCCGCCGTGCCCTTCCACCGACAGAGTCGCATCGAACGCCAGCGACTTCAATAATCGCAGGATGGCGGGGAAATCAATCACGCCGCTGCCGGCTGGGACGGGAAATGTCGTGAATCCTTCAGGGGTCCAGGCAACGCCACCATCCTTGATGTGAGTCGAGACAATCCAGGGAAGCAGCCGGCGGGTCGCACAAACAGGGTCCTCCAACATCGTGAGGAGATTCATCGTATCCAGGCAAACGCCCAGCCACTCGCCCGGAAACGCTTCGCACTGTTCGAACAAGCGCACCAGTTCGAATGAGGTGAATTCAAAATGGGTTTCGATGGCCAGAATGACGTTGTGATCAAGGAGCATCTGTTTCTGAGCAAGCAAGGCCGTCGCCGTCTCCTGCAACAAGGTCTCCGTCATCGGACTGTCAGGATGCCACCGCATCAGACCGCCGGAACACGAACGGATGATGCGGGTGCCAAGGATTACCGCCTGTTCCGCCACCAGCCGATTCGCTGACAAAAGCTCTTTCGCCCGCCCACAGCCGGCATCCCGAGGAATGTGCTGCGCGCCACCCCATTCCAGATACAAGCCGTTCCCTAGCGCAAAGGCGGCGAGCTCTCGAAGGAAGGCGGCATCGACGCCTTCCTGGAACGAAGGATCCAGGCCGGAGAAGTGCACTCCTTCCGCGCCATGACTCTTCGCCCAGTGCATCGTTTGCATGGGATCCATGTGCAGGGGATACAGACCGTAATTGTCGATGCCTACACGGAAACACTTCATTGCCGTTCTCACAGTCTCACCATAAACAGTGAACGCATGGGCCAAATCATTAGCCTGGTTTCTGCTGCAAAATTCTGTTGCAGAATGTGCCAGCCCAGCCCCGGAGGGACGGAAAGAACATAGCCGAGGGCGCAAGCTCCCGGATAGGATATTGCATTTAATGAGTCCTGGTAGGGGCGGAAGATCTTTATCCGCAATCTCTTTCTGTCGCCCTTCCAGGGCTCCGCTCTGCCTTCCGATCCAACCCCGGGCTTGCGCCCGGGGCTATTCTCTTGCCGCCCCTACGGGGCTGGGTTAAAGGGCCGAGCGAGTTTCGCAACAGAAAGCAGTCCATAATGCTGCTTTTCTGCCGCACACCAGGGACGCAGCCTTGTAGAATAGCCCGCGCTGCCGGACTCGCTTTCTCCGACAGCGGTGGCGCGAACCCGGCTGCAGCCCGGGATTTTCGATACTTCGCATAGCATTTCTATCGCGCTGTCGCTTGCGGAGCAAGATAAATTCGGGAGGGCGCGCCTGGGACCGGGTTTGGGCAGCATACGGACTCCGTGAAGATTTTTCTTTCTTTTTACTCCCATCCTCAGGCTATTTTTATGTCGCGGATGAAAACGAGAGAGATGCTCAGGATCGATACGGCATGGACAGCTTTTTCAACACTTTGAGAAACAACACGAGGCACAATGCCTTTTGGCTGTACCTCGACGGCATATTTTTCGGTTTGGGATATGCCGCCTTCTTTCCCTACACGATCCTGCCCGGATTTGTCACGCATTTCAGCAAGAATCCGCTCGTGATCAACGGCGTTGTCGCCCTCTTTGCGCTGGGCCTGCAGGGCACGCAGCTCCTTGCGTGTTGGCTTTACGATTCCCGTCGGCAAAAAACCGGAATCTTTTTGAAGTGGAGCATGGGCTTCCGCATGGCGGCCACGCCCCTTTTTCTGCTGGCATTTTTTTCCGGACAATTATCAGGATGGCTCCTCCCGCTTTTTTTCATAATTTTCGGCATCATGGTGGGTGCCTGGGGCCTCAGCTCCCCGCTCTGGATCGACCTGGTCGGGCGTTGGGTGGAGGACAGCCGCAGGAGCAGATTTCTCGGCATCCGGATCTTTGCCAGCCAGATGGCCTTCATCATCGGCGGGGTCATGGTGATGACCGTGCTCGGATCCTCGGATTTCCCGATGAACTACGCGTTGGTGTTCCTGGTCGGCGCGCTTTTCTGGTGGGGATCGCATCTTGCCCTCTGTTACCTGAAGGAAGCGCGATACCCGGTCACCAATCCGCCATACGGCATCCGGGATTTCCTGGGTGAGATGGCTGACATATTCCGGAAAGATGCCGCGTTCCGGTTCCTGGTCCTCGCGTTTCTCCTCTCGTCGGCCCATGCCATGAGCACCGCGCTGTATACCAGCGTATCCCTGGACCGATTTTATGGCGGAGCCGCGTCCGCGGCCCGGGACTACTACATCGGCCAATGCAGCCTCATTTTCAACATGAGTTCTGCGATCGCCGCCCTCACGGCGGTCTGGCTTATGCGCAGAAGGAGCAACTGGTTCGTGCTTGTTGCCGGCTATCTCTGCTTTGCGCTCGCCGCCTTCAACGCATGTTTCGCTCTTTCTCCGCAATCGTTCGCCGGCACCTTTATACTGAACGGTATGTTCATCGGGTTCGACGCCGTGGCCGGTACCGATTTGCTGCTGCGACTGACGCCCGTGGAACACCGGCTGCGTTATATCGGACTTGCCAACACCGCCCGCGGCATCGCTTCGGCAATCTTTCCCTTCCTGGGGGGTATTCTGATGAAAAACTCGGGGGCCACCGTCACTTTCCTTGCCACGGCGATCCTGGGGGTATTCGCGAGTTCCGTACTGTATGCCGGAGCGCCGAAGAACCGGACCGCTCCGACTAGGCCGCTTTCCCCGCCCTCTTGACGGGACAATTCCGGGTGATTTCCGTCCCGAGCGATGGTATTCTGCGGCCGCCCATGGAAGCAAACTGCTATCGTCACAGTGGGACAATGTCTGGAGATGGCTCGGAGCCTGTATCCGTTCTGATGGTTGCGATCGGCGGCTATGGATTCCACTATCTGAAAACCCTGCTCGAAGAGATGCAGCCCGCGGGCTGCCGCTTGGCCGGTGTTGTGGACCCGAGGGCGGAGCAATCCATGCTATGGCCCGTCGTAAGCCACCTCGGCGTGCCGGTCCACGCATCTGTGGAGGCATTCTACGGCGAAGGGCACCGCGCCGATTTGGCCGTCATCTCGTCTCCCATTCACTGGCACGTGCCACAGAGCCTCGTTGCGCTGGCGCACGGGTCCACCGTGCTCTGCGACAAGCCGCTGGGGGCGACGATCCAGGAAGCGCAGGAACTCATTCAGGCACGGGACCGCTCCGGCCTCTGGGTGATGATTGGTTACCAGTGGTCGTACTCTTCCGCGATCCTTGCCCTCAAGCGCGACATCCTTGCCGGCATCTTCGGCCCCCCGAAACGGCTCTCGACCCTCTGCTGCTGGCCTCGAGACATGAGCTACTACGCTCGCAACGACTGGGCCGGCACTCTCCGGGACCCGACTACCGGCTGCTGGGTGCTCGACAGCCCGGCGAACAATGCGATGGCACACTTCCTCCACAATCTTTTCTTCATCCTGGGACCTGAGATGCACCTGAGCGCACGACCCCTAACGGTGCAGGCTGAAATGTACCGGGCCTACCCGATCGAGAGCTGCGACACGGCCGCGTGCCGTGCGAGCACGCAAAGCGGCACAGAGTTGCTCTTCTACGCGTCTCACGCATCGGAACGTGCCATCCCTCCGCGCTTTCGCTTCGTGTTCGAGGATGCGGTCATCTCGTGCGGCGAAGAGGGGGGCGAAATCATAGCCATAGACCGAAGGGGAAAGCTCAAGTCCTATGGATCGCCGGATGATACCCCCCAGTTCTTCAAGCTGGCGGCCGCCATCGACCGGGTGCATGGTGAAGGCACGATCGTCTGCGGCCCCGAGGCGGCCCTGTCGCAAACGCTGTGCCTCAACGGCATGCATGAGTCCGTGGCGGAGATTTCCTGCTTCCCGGCAGCACTGGTAGAAACCGAATCGGCGCCCGAGCGCAGGTTCGTCAGGGGGCTTGGGGAGACACTCCTGCGCTGCTACCGAGAGGGCCGGCTTCCCAGCGAGGCCGGGGCACCGTGGGCGATCGCAGGCGACACCGTATGCCTCGAAGACTTCCGCCATTTCCCGGGTGGAACGCCATGAACGCGCGCGAGCTGGTGCAGCGCACACTCGAGTTCGCCTCACCGCCGTCGGTACCGCGGCAGGCATGGATCCTGCCCTGGGCTGAAGAACACTACCCCGCCGAGGTGGCGAAACTACGCGCGGAGTTTCCCGACGACCTGGTGGCGGCGCCGGCCCTCTATCGCACGCCGCTGCCGGTCATTGGCAGCCGCTATGAGAAAGGCATCTATATCGACGAGTGGGGCTGCCGGTTCACCAACATTCACGGCGGGGTGATCGGCATTGTCCGGGAACCGCTCGTCCGCAACTGGGACGATCTCTCCCGGTTCCGGACTCCGGATGCCCCGCTGGCGGTGGACCGCGAAGCCGTCAATGCCTTCTGCCGCAGCACGGACCGCTTCATCCTCGCCGGTACTCTGGTGCGGCCATTCGAGCGTCTGACCTTTATCCGGACCATGGAGCAGGCCATGATCGACTTGGCGGAACAGCCGCCGGAACTGGGCGATCTGTTGGGCCGGATCCATGCCCATTACCTGAAGGAGGTCGAGGCCTGGGCCCGCACCGATGTCGACGCTATCGTGCTGATGGACGACTGGGGCACACAGCATCGCATGATGGTTGCGCCGGACCTCTGGCGCCGCATATTCAAACCGTTGTACAGGGAATACAACGAGATCGCGCGCCGGTACGGCAAGTACGTCTTCATGCACTCGGACGGTTATATCACCGACATTATCGCCGACCTCATCGAGGTCGGCGTGAACGCACTCAACAGCCAGATCAAGTGCATGGGGGCGGCGGAACTCGGGCGGCGCTTCCGCGGGCGGATCACCTTCTGGGGGGAGATGGACCGGCAGGAACTGCTTGCCTTCGGATCCGTGGAGGAGGTACGCCGAGCCGTCGGCCAGGCGCGTGCGAGCCTATACGCCAATGGCGGCGTGATTGCCCAGTGTGAATTCGGCCCCGGGGCGAAGCCCGAGAATGTCTTCGAGGTTTTCCGCGCATGGCGGGAGCTTGACGAAATCCGGCCGCAGGTCTCACGGAATTCACCGGACCCGCGCTGACAGGTCCGTGACACCGCATGAGAGGAGTAGACGACAATGCGAATCCACTTGAGAACCGGCATGATGCTGGTATTGCTTGCGATTTTCACCGTTTCGGGGTCATGGCTCCGGCCTCTGTCGTCCGCCATGTCTCCCGGCGCCGGCACCCAGGCGCAACCTCCGGCTGCGCCGGCCATCCCGCGCGATCGCTATCTCCAGTATGCCCGCGCATCCGCCGACTATACCTGGGATCACCGGGAGGAGATCCTCAAGCGCTGGCGCGAGACATTCGATCCCGAAAGCCCCTTCGGCTACCGGGCTCCCGGAGGCCTGATCGACATGGCTCTCATTTACGCCTATCTTTTCGAAAAAGAAGGCAATGCTGTCCATGCCGAGCGCGCGAAGAGCGTGCTGGTCACCTATGGCAACTACCGTTCGCAGTTTCCTGACTGGGCGGCGAAAAAGCGCCCGGACTATTCAAACGGCGTGCCGGCACTGCCGGACTTTTTTGTCGTGATGCGGTTCGTGAGAGTCTACGAAACGCTTCACCGCTTGGGGAAGCTCTCCCCCGCCGAAGCCGCAGCTGTGGAATCGCTCGTCGCACACAGCATGGACTATCTGCTCCAGACCTCGGAGTGGGGCACCATGAACCGGACCATGCTGCGTGCCGAATCGCTGGCGTGGGCCGTGCGGGCCATGAAAAACCATCCGCGCACGGCCGCCTATGAGATGCAGCGCCGGGCGCTTGGCGACGACAACTGGGGCAACTGGCAGATCGAGGACGCGACCCTCTATCACGGCGTCTGGCTTTACGCGCTGCTGGGCTATGCCGATGCCCTCGGCCGCACGGGCGATCTCTTCAAAACACCCGAGGTCTACTACTACACCCAATACTTTCTCAACCTGATGTCGCCGGCGGCCATCGTGCCCGATTTCGGCGATTCCCACTGGGGATCGAATTGGCAGCATTTTCTGGTGTTCTTCGAGGCGGCTGCTGCCCGGCTGAACGAACCGACCATGAAATGGGCCGCGCAGACCATTGCGGCAAAATTTGTTGACTTCAAAAGCCCGACGAGCGCCGGCCTGGGCTGCTTCCTGCTCGACGCCTGGCGCTGGGGCC
>CAYGWQ010000223.1:0-9439 GCA_964353465.1 uncultured Acidobacteriota bacterium
TTATTTCGTGTATTTCGTGTATTTCGTGGTCTACAAAACTGCTTATGAAGACAATATGGCGCACGCTCGCAACTGCCCTGCTCCTGACCACGATTCAAGTCACGTTCCCGTGCCTTTCGACTCCGGCGACGCCGGATGCAGCGTCCCTGGCGGACAAGGTCACGATCCGGCGGGACCTCTTTGGAATCCCGCACATTTGGGCTGAGACCGAAGAGGCGGCTGCCTTCGGCTTTGGATATGCGCAGGCTGAAGATCACTGTCTGACGATCGCGCGGGCACTGGTGAGCGCCCGTGGCGAGGAGGGGAGAGTGTTCGGGACCGGTGTCGAAAGCGACCTTGTGCTCCGGCTGTATGACAATCGCCGCGAATCGGAGCGGGACTTAAACCGGGTCAGCGGGCTGTACCGAAAGGTCGTGAACGCCTATGCCGCCGGCCTGAATCTCTATGTCCAGCAGCACCGCGATGAGTTGCCGCCCTGGATTCCGGTATTCAACGGCGTCGATGTCATGGCCAGCCGGCGCGCGGGAGCGATCCGGGCTGCATTCTCGCAGGCAACCATCCGTGCATTGCAGCGCAAATACCCATCTTCCGGCCAGGGGACAGAGAGTTCCGGCCCGGCCCGGTTCGCGATTCCTCTCGATGATCTACCGGAGCAGTCGACGGCAGTCGAACCACCCGGCTCAAACGCCTTCGCCTTGTCCGGATCACGCACCGCATCCGGCAGCCCCATTCTGCTGGGCAATCCCCATCTCAACTGGTCTTCGCTATACTGGGAAGCCCATGTTACGGTCCCCGGCAAAATAAACTTTTTCGGTTCGACTCTGGCCGGCATCCCTGTGCTGCGCGCCGGATTCAACGAACATCTGGGCTGGGTCACCACCAACAATGCCCCGGATACCTTGGATGTTTTGGCATTGCCGCTCGACCCCGTAAAGCCCGACCACTATCTCTTCAACGGCAAGTCGCGGCCGCTGATTAAAAAAGATATCGCCGTGGAAGTGCGGGACACTGCCGGCGGGATCCGGACGGAGACGAGGACGTACTGGGACTCCCATCTCGGCAAGATCCTTTACAGAACCGCGGACAGGGCATTTGCGGTGAACTCCTCCCTGCTGGACGCGTTCCGCTACTATGAAGGATTCTACATGCTCAGCAGGACGCGCAGCCTGAAGGAGTTTCTTCGAGTCATGGACCGAAACATGGTGCCGACCTCGAATTTCACCTATGCGGATGCTGCGGGAAACATTCTGTACATGTGGAATGCAAGAATCGCGGAACGCCCCGACGACGGCACGGATTATGGGCAGACTACTCGGAGCTCATCCAAACACAGCAGCGATCAGATCGGCCTGTTTGCGGACCATCAACTCCGGCCCATCTGGTTCAACGAAGCCGAAATCAAAGCCCACCTGGAGAATGAATATCATCCGGGATCCTCGATCTGTCGCGAAACGCCGTTTCACGACAGAGACTATTTAACCGATCAGAGGGGAATGGGCTTGTCGCAAAATGCGGCGCCGATTGCAGAAAGAATGCCCGGTTTGCCGGCTGCGCATCCTCGAACGATTTATTTGCAGCGATGACGATGTGGTATGGGCGCAGAGCTTCCACCTGCCTGATCCGGAAGTCTGCATGCGTGATCAGCTCAATGGCGAGCCGGGTGTCAAACACATGGTGGTGCATGGATCGGTGCCTGGCGTTTACCCTGCAGCGTCGTTCAAATTCCTCTCTGGTGCCGGCACCGGGATCGCGGGTGAGATCGTGGAGTTGCAGAACCTCCGGCAAATGGGTCAAGTCTTCCTCGGTAACCTGATTGGCAAAATCTTCCAGCAAATGGGCTAGCGTAGTCACCGGACGCCTGTGGTCGAACGAGCCGTCTCGATGAGGGATTACGAGCACAAGCGTGCCGTCGGGTTTCAAGATCCTCAACCATTCACGCAAGGCCTGGATCGGATTCGCGATATGTTCCAGAGTATGAGAAGACAGAACAAAATTGTAGCTTCCGGAATTGATGCCGACAAGCTCCGTAGCCTCGAGGAAAAACTGCATGCCGGGTGGGCGCCTCCTGTTGAAGACAAAGGTGCGCCCTTCCCTGAGATTCTCATCCCACAGCCGGCTGGCACCGAAATTGCAGTTGTCGAGATTCCGGACCAGTGGATAGACAGGCAGCAAACCGCCGCGGGCGAAGATGCTGCTGGGACCGCCGATTTCAAGTCCTGTCCCGTTTGCCGCCAGAACCGCCAGTTCGGAAAAAACACGGCTCCTGGGCGATAGGAGTCGCCTGCCGATCGCGAACAGAAACCCGGGCACGCCGTGGGCATTTATGGCTGATCGAATTCTTTGCAGCACTGCACACCTTTCGGAGTGATCCCTTCGGATTGCGCGCCCGGCGAGCGCTGCCCCTGAGGCAGTGTTTACTCGTGACCGCCGCCTGAGCCGAAACCAGCGGCCCCGCGTTTGAAAAACGAGGCCTCCGAAGCATAGCTGGCGGTCAGTTTTTCCAGCTCGGCCATTTTTCCCGCAGACAAGGGCTTGAAGTCTCTGGCTATTTGCACGTTTTCTTCGACCTGCTTCACGTTATCGCAGCCGACGATCACGGTGCTGACGGGTTTGGACAGGACGTAGGTCATGGCATCCTTCATCGACGTAATCCCGCCCGGACGGAACAGCCGGCCGCGAGCCGGTATCTTCATGGCGATAATTCCCATTTTCTTCTGGACGGCCATGGGCAGGAGCTTGTTCTGGAAAGGCAGGATGTGAGGATCCGAGGGATTAAGAGCCATGAGGATCGTGTGAAACTCGAAACGGTTCAGTCCTTCGATCAACACATCCGGATCGAAGTGGCCGGTGATGCCCAGGAAACGCACGATCTTTTCATCCCGGGCCTTTTTCATTGCCTCGATGGCGCCGTCCTTGCCAAAAATCTGGTCGAGTTCTTTGATCTCAGAAATATTGTGCAGCTGCCAGAGGTCGAGGTGATCGGTCTGGAGGAGGCGAAGGCTTTCATCCAGGAGTTTCAGGGAACCGTCGCGGGTGCGGTCCCGGGTCTTGGTCGCCAGGAATACCTCCTTGCGCCTCGTCTTCATCACCTCACCGATATAGGTTTGACTGATGCCGCTCCCGTATCTCGCGGTGTCGATATAGTTCACTCCCAGATCAATCGCCCGGTTGATGATCGCGATGGACTCGTCGTGGGTGGCCGGCTTTTCCAGGGTGGCCTGCCCGCCGAGGCTGAAAAGCCGGACGTTATGGCCCGTGCGGCCGAACGGCCGCTCAGGCATAGGGAGTGCGGAGTCTGCAGGGGTTGTGCTGCCCAGGAGCAGGGCGGCCGTGCCGGTGGCTCCAATCTGAACGAACTCTCTGCGGCTGAAATCGGTCATATGCTTGATCCTTATCTCGGTCAGAGGGGTGCGAGTTCCGCCGGCGCACCTCCATGGTTTGGCCTCTTACAACACCCAAGATTACTGAGCTTAATTGGTTTGTGTCGCGAAACGCCGTTTGAGCTCTTGCGGTGCAGCCCCGGAGGGGCCAAGAGATAATAGCCGGGGGCGCAAGCCCCCGGCTAGGATGTTGCATGTAAGGAGCCCCGGCAGGGGCGAAAGGTCTTTGTCCACAACCTTTTTCTGTCGCCCCTCCAGGGCTCCTCGCTGCTTTTCGATCCGACCCCGGGCTTGCGCCCGGGGCTATTCTCTTTCCGCCCCTCCGGGGTTTGCCTAAAGGGCGGAGCAAATTTCGCGACTAATAGTCATTATGAGGGTTTTTGTCCGGATAATCCACGAAACTTAGGCCGAAAGGCGGTTGGAGATTCAGTCGATCCCAAATCAACCTGGAGCAGCACTGCCGCATCATAGCTGTCGACCGGAGGATGGGGCCGTACGATAATAGAGCGCCGCCATATGAGGCGCGCAATTTTTATGGACCACAGTCCATTCGGTAGGTTTATGCTGTGCGGGATATGCATATTTGGAAAGGCGGCAAACCATGGGATCCGTTCGACTGTACAGCATCGTGCCCGGGAAAGGGCTCGAGCAGCTAGAAACTCTCTCAGAAGCGCTGCGCATCCGGCAGGGCGAAGGATTTATCTGGCTGGACTTCCAGGATCCCACCCGCGAAGAACTCAGTGTGCTTGTTGAGCCCCTGGGACTTCACCCTCTCGCCATTGAGGACTGTGTGGATGAAGACCAGGTGCCCAAGATGGAGGAGTTTCCCAGCCATACCTTCATCCTGTTCAACCGCTACCGTCACGCCGGTGCCGCCGCCCTAGTCGAAGAGGTCAACTTCTTTCTCGGGAACAAGTTTTTGGTCAGTGTTCATTCACACGGCCGCTCGGAAGACAAGTTGGCGGATCGACTCGCAGCAACGGTGCGGCGTGATCTCGATCAGGCCCGTGCGGGGGCCGACTTTCTGCTGGAAGTCATCCTTGACGACATCGTCGACGAGAAATTTGCCGCCATTGAGGCACTGCAGGACCAGTTGGATACTGCCGAGGAGGAGATTCTGCAGAGGCACAGCGATTTCAAACCCGCCAGACTCATGCGCCTGCGCCGCAATCTGCTGGCTTTGCGCAAGAGCCTGGTCTATGAAAGGGAGATTCTCGTCAAGCTCTGTCGCCGGGATTCGCCTTTCATCAGTGAGAAAGCGATCTACAATTTCCGTGATATCTATGACCATCTCGCAAAGTTTTTCGAGGTCATCGAAATCTGCAGGGAACTGATCGCCACGATCATGGAGATCCATTTATCCATGATCAACAACCAGATGGCAATGGTGGCAAACAGGACCAATAGGGTCGTGAGGCGGCTGACCATGATCACGACGGTGTTCATGCCCCTGACGATGCTGGCAGGAATCGGCGGCATGTCTGAATGGAGCATGATGACGGGACCGCAAAACTGGCGGATCGCCTACCCGGCATTCATGGTGGCCATGGCAATCATCGGGGTCGCTAATTACTACCTATTGCGGTGGGCCGATGCGAGGGACTCGATGAAGCCTGGAATACACCACGGCCAGGACCGGAAAAAAGTTCCCATTCTCTAACCCGGCTATTCGCACCGCAGGGATACCATGGGATCAACCCGAGCCGCACGCCGGGCCGGGATGTAGCTGGCAAGCAGAGCAACCAGGATCAGCACTACCGGGATCACGGCAAAGGTTGAGGGATCGGTCGGCGTAACGCCGAACAGCAGGCCCGCCATGAGGTGCGTGAGCGTCAGGGCTCCAATCAGCCCGATGGCCACGCCGGCAACCGCGAGGATGATTCCCTGACGCACAATGAGGCCCAGGATGCCGTTTTGTGACGCGCCCAAGGCAATGCGTATGCCGATTTCCCGCGTGCCCTGGCTTACCAGATACGCCATGACTCCGTAAATGCCGACGGCGGCCAGCGCCAGCGCGAGGCCGGCAAAGATGCCGAGAAGGAGCATCGAGAACCGGCGCCGGGCGAGGGACTGGTCGACAAACTGTTCCATCGTGCGCATGTTATAGATCGGGAGCTCGGGGTCGAGCTCGCGGACCTCATTCTTGACAGCAGAAGAAAGGGGAGCCGGATCCGAGCTGCTCTTCAACACGACGGTCATGGTTCTTGCGGGAAATTGGGTTTGCGGCAGGTAAAAGACGATGCGCGGATCGGAGTCAAGTGCATCGTGTTTCACACGGCCTACCACCCCGACGATGGTGTGCCAGAGGATATCGGATTGCACCAGATGGAAACGCTTGCCGATCGCGTCCTGATTGGGCCAGAACTGACGCGCCATGTTTTCGTCGATGATCGCGACCCTGGGATTCGCGGCCGTATCCTGTTCGTTGAAAAACCGGCCCTGTTGAAGCGGAATTCCCATCGCCTGAAAATAGCGCCCGCTGACGATGCGCTCATCCGCGTTGATAAATTTTTCACCGGCCAGCGGGGTGCGTCTCTCGATCGTGATGGGCGTCCAGGCAAACATCTGTGTCAGCGGCAGCATCGAAACGCCACCCGCAGCGACAACGCCGGGGAGCCGTTCCAGGCTCTCCCACAGCCGGCGATACGTTGCCAGGGCTACCTGTGCATCGACATACTTCCGGCCGCTCAGGGTCATCCCGAAGCTCAGAATATTCTTCGGATTAAAACCGGGATGCACGCTCTGCAGGTTTGAGAAACTGCGAATGAGCAGGCCGGCTCCTATGAGCAGCACCACCGAGAGAGCCAGCTCGGCAATGACAAGCAGCCGGCGCACATGGTTGCCCCGTCCCCACAGGGCGTTGATTCCGGTCGAGCCCCGGCCTGCCTCATTGAGGGTCGCGCTCAGATCGATGCGGGAAACGCGCAAGGCCGGCACCAGACCGAAGAGGATTCCCGTGAACAGGGAAATCACCAGCGTGAACTGCAGGACGCGTCCGTCGATGGCGATGTCTTGAATCCGCGGAATGCTCTTGGGCCCCAAAACATGTATGCCGCCCAGACTCCAAGCCGAGAGCAGAATGCCCAAAGCTCCTCCGCAGAGCGCCAGCACGATGCTTTCCGTAAGCAGTTGAAGAACGATGCGGGCCCGGCTGGCTCCGAATGCTGCGCGCACCGCGATCTCCTTCTTGCGCGCCAGGGCGCGGGCCAGCAGCAGGTTGGCGATGTTGGCGCAGGCCACGAGCAGAACGAACCCCACCGCGCCCAGCAGGATGTGGAGAGGCCGGCGGACGTCGCCCACAACCTGTTCCAGGAGCGGCACGATGCTGAATGTCAGGCCCCCGTTCGGGGGATAAATATCCGGATAATCCCGGCGCAAATGCGCCGTGATCGTGTCCATCTCGGCCTGAGCCTGGCAGACCGACACTCCGGGCTTGAGCTTGCCCATGATGTTATAGTCTTCGCGGGTGCGAATCGTGGGCGCCGTCGGAGGGAGGGGCAGCGGCAGCAGAACGTCTGCCTGTTCGGCGCCGCCGAGCGTAGGCAGGACTTCCCGCGGCAGCGAGAATGACCTCGGCATGATGCCGATCACCTGGAACGGCTGGCTGTTCAGCGTGATCGGTTTGCCGATGATCTTAGGGTCGGAGCCGTAGCGGCGCGCCCACATGCCGTAACTCAGCACGGCGGTCGCCGGACGGCCCGGAGCGTCCTCTTCCGGCACGAAAAGGCGGCCGGACATCGCCCCCATGCCGAGCATCGGCAGGAGATTGGCGGAGACCCGGATGTATCCGATACGCTCTGGCTCGCCGCCTCCCGTCAGATTGATATTGCCGCCGATCGCGATTGCGAGATGCTCAAAACCGCTGTGCCCGGTCTTGATGTCGAAGTACTGCGCGGTCGAAAACCAGTCTTCCGTAATGTTCAAGCCGGGGGAGCGATTCCAGAGAATCGTCAGCCGGTCTGCGTCTTTGTAGGGGAGCGGATTGAGCAACAAGGCGTTCGTAACGCTGAATATGGATGTGTTGGCGCCCATGCCGATGGCGAGGGACACGACAGCGGCCGCGGCGAACCCGGGATTTTGTGCAAAGCCCCGAAAAGCGTAGCGGATGTCCTGCCCGAGCGTGCTCGCCGCTATCCGGATGGCGACATATAATTTTGCAGAGCCGGATTGTAACCATGAGTAGTAGCCCATGGCCATTATTTATCACGAAATGAAACGGAGTCGTATCTGCAATATTCAGAATCTGCAGTAGGCCCCGGCGGCCAAGACCGTCTCAAAACTCGGGCGTCCTGGAGGGACGCCGAGAGAGTAGCCGGGGGCGAGCCGCGAAGCGGCGCTGCCCCCGGTCCCGGCGCGCAACCTGCAGGAGCCCTGAAGGGGCGACAGAAATGATGGCGTTTCCATATTTTCTGTCGCCCCTTCAGGGCTTTGTCTTGCTGTTGCCTCTTCCGGGGGCTTACGCCCCCGGCTATTGTCTTGCGCCGCTCTGCGGCTTAATCGCACCTTTATCGTCGCATTGCATCGGTGTGCCGGATTTTTGAGACAGTCTCGCCGGCCGGGGTAGGGGTAATTCCGTGCTGTATGTCAGATGCCTGCCCAGGCTGCCGGCCGGAGCTTGCTGCGGCTAGAGCCCGCTACTCTTAAAGCTGAGAATTGTGCCGAGCCTCAAAATCCAGTATCTTGCAGACGCAGAATATGTCCAACACACGATGAACAATACCCAGGAGGGAAGCTATGAAGTTGCGTCAGATCCTGATCGGTATGGTTGTTGCTGATGTGATCCTGAGTGCGGAGATGGAACATGGCGGCTGACCGCGCGGCCGGCTACCGTTCGGGCTTTTCGGTCGAACAGAACGGCATCAATGTCATCAGCGAGTCCGAGCGCAAGGGGCGTCCGCGTGACTTGTTCTGGCCGTGGTGTGCGGCAAACATTGCGGTGTTGGGCATCTCCTATGGCGCCTTCCTGCTCGGCTTCGGAATCTCCTTCCGGCAGGCGATCATCGCCGGCGTAATCGGAACCGTGTTGTCTTTCCTCCTGGTGGGCTTCGTCTCGCTGGCCGGCAAGCACGGGTCGGCGCCGACCATGGTGCTATCCAGAGCGGCATTCGGAGTCAAGGGCAACGCGTTGCCCGCCTTCGTATCGTGGCTGTTGCTGGTGGGTTGGGAGACTGTACTGGTCTCTCTGGCCACGCTGGCTGCGGCGACGGTCTTCGGCCGGTTGGGATGGGGCGGCGGCACAAGCGTGAAGATCGCGGCGTTCGTTGTGGTCGCTGCGGTGATCATGCTGGCCGGGGTGATAGGCTTCGACCTGATCATGCGCATGCAAGCGGCGCTCACCGTGGCGCTGGCTGTCCTCACGGCAGGCTACATCCTGCTGACCATGAGCCATATTCAATGGTCTGCGATCTCATCGATGCCGGGGGGCTCGCTGCAGTCGTGTATCGGCGCATTCGTTTTTGCCGTCACCGGATTCGGGCTCGGGTGGGTAAACAGCGCCTCGGACTACTCCCGCTATCTGCCCCGCTCATGCTCCGGTTCGGGAGTGGTTGCCTGGACTACCCTCGGTGCGAGCGCGGCGCCGGTGATCCTGGTAGTGTATGGCCTGCTCCTGGCCGGATCGGAGGCCGGTTTCAGCAAGGCGATAGGCGCGGATCCTATCGGGGCGCTGACCAGCCTGCTTCCCACCTGGTACCTCATTCCATTTTCTCTGGTGGTTGTCGGTGGGATCGTGGGCGGCGCCGTGCTGGACATCTACTCCTCGGGATTGGCGTTGCTTACCCTGGGCGTGCGCGTCCGGCGCTGGCAGGCGGCCTTCATTGACGGGATCCTCATGATGATCGGGACGGTCATCGTGGTCTGGGTCGCAGAGAATTTCATCGGTCCCTTCCAGGGTTTCCTGATCACCCTGGGCGTACCCATCGCCGCCTGGTGCGGCGTGTTCCTCGGAGACATGGCGTTGCGCCGGGCGGATTATGCACAGGAGGAGCTGTATGACGCTCGCGGTCGCTACGGAACCCTGAATCCAGTGGCCGTCGGCGCCATGGTGCTCGGCACGGCGC
>CAYGWQ010000224.1:0-9411 GCA_964353465.1 uncultured Acidobacteriota bacterium
GTTCAATGCCTTGGCAAGGATGCGCGCAGTCGTGGTTTTTCCACTTCCACGAGGGCCCGAGAAAAGAAATGCATGTGCAATTCTCCCAGACTGAAGGGCGTTCAGCAGAGTACGGGAGACATGCTGCTGCCCTACTAGTTCATGAAAATTCTGAGGGCGCCATTTTCTGGCGAGGACTTGATATTGCATAGAGAAAAGGGTCGGGCCCCGGGGAACCTGCGGCACATATAACTGACCTCTTAATGCTGCTTCCTTCCGGACCTGACATGGTTCGAGGGCTATATTGCACAGGGCCCGAGGCCCGCTAGGTTTCGTACTGCAACATCATCTTACGGCAACCATCGGGCAGACACAAGCCTGAACAGCTGCCCAATTAAACCACGAAATACACGAAATACACGAAATGTTTGAATAAATGGGAGTTGGAATGATCTTTCTCTTTGAATCTTGCGCCCGACTGGAGGCGCAATTGAGAGAATACTTGATTGCGAAGGCCAACTTATAGTATTTAATTGGGTTACAAAACCCGAATGGCGAACGACAAAAGGCCCTGTTCGGGTGGCGGAGTAACAGATTGACAGAGCGTTTCAAGGGCACGGATTCTCCACGATATGGGACGGACGCGTTTATCCATCTTTCCCTGATACAAACCACGCATTACAGCGTACTATTTCGTGTCGTCTTTTGCCCCGGCATGCTGCCCGTGCGCAGACGGCTTTCCAGAGATATAGAAACATGACAGAAAGACCACGGACAACGGCGAGCCAGCGCCTGATCTGGCTTGTGATTGCGGCGCTAGCCCCACTAATGCCGGTTATGACAGCTTGCGGCGGCGGCGAATCACAAACACGCACGGCAGCCAAAGGCGCAAATGCTGTGCACATCGAGATTACCTCCGTCCAGCGCATCACGGTGCAGCGCCAGGTGGAGCTCGCGGGGACCCTGGTCTCGCCCGACCAAGCCAAGGTGAGCAGCGAAGTCGGCGGCGTAGTCCGGGAAGTGCTGGTGGAACTGGGGCACGAGATCAAGCCCGGGCAGGTACTGGTCAAGCTGGAACCGCAAGAACTCGAGCTGGCGCTCCGCCAGTCAGAGAGCCTGTTGCACCAAACGGAGGCGCAACTCGGCATGGATGGCTCGGAACGCACTGAACCGCCGCCGGACGCCGAGATTTCGACCATTCGCACCGCCGTCGCCAATCGGGACGACGCACGCGCGCAGGCGACACGCGCCTCGCAGCTCATGCGCCAGGGATTGCTCACACAGGCGGACTATGACACGACCCAGACCAGGCTCAAGGTCACCGATGCGGCTTATCAGTCTGCCATAGAACAGGTGCGCAGCCTCAAAGCCACGCTGCAACAGCGGCGCGCTGCGGTTGAGCTCGCCCAGAAGAAGTTGAACGATGCGATCATTCGATCCCCGATCGGCGGTTCCGTCAGCGAGCGGCTGGTGCAGCCGGGCGAGTTCATCCGTGAAAACACGCCGGTGGTCACGATTGTCCAGATGAATCCATTGAAGCTGAAGACGGCCATCCAGGAAAAGTACGCAGCGCAGATGCGGCCCGGGCTCGCGGCGGAATTTAGAGTGGAGTCGGTGCCGGATGAGGTGTTCCACGGCAGGCTCGCCTATGTCAGCCCTGCGGTTGACCAGGCTACCCGGACTTTTCCGGTCGAGATACTCGTGGACAACAGCGATCGGCGCCTGAAACCCGGTTTCTTTGCCAAGGGCAACATACTCACCCGTGCGGATGAAAACGTGCTGGCGGTGCCCGACGCAGCCATTTCCACACTGGCGGGTGACTCTTCGGTATTCGTAGTGAACCAGAACAAAGTAACCAAGCAGCCCGTCACGCTGGGAGCCCGCTCTGACACCCTCGTGGAGATCGTGACGGGGCTCAAGGGAGACGAGATGTTGGCAACCACCAATTTGAGCGAACTTGCCGATGGCGTCACCATCGCTGTCGGCAAGAAAGGCGCCGCTCCTGGTTCGGAGGCAGGTTCTCCCGCGTCTCCGGACGGGGAGCGCGGCGGCAGGCGGGGAGCCGGTAAGAGAGGAGGGCGGTCATGAAGCTTGCAGATGTAAGCATTCGGCGACCTGTATTTGCGTTCATGATGACGATCGCCATCGTAGTGCTCGGCCTGTTTTCCTACCGCAACCTCGGTCTGGATCTGATGCCCAAGACCGATTACCCGATGGTCACGGTTAACACCCGGCTCTCCGGCGCCAGCGCGGAAGAAATTGAGAATCAGCTGACCAAGCCGGTGGAAGAGGTTGTCAACACGATCAACGGCATCGACGAGCTGCGCGCCAACTCCGACCAGGGCTCCTCTCGCGTCATGATCACTTTCGTCCTGGAAAGGGATATCGAGGCCGCGACGCAGGATGTGCGCGACAAGGTGGCGACGGTGGTAAACCAGTTCCCCCGCGACACGCTGCCGCCGACGATTCAGAAAATGGACCCGGATTCGGCGCCGATCCTGACGCTCGTTGTCTCCGGCCAGCGCTCCCAGAAAGAGATCTCGGAAATCACCAACAAAAAGCTCAAGGAGGCGCTTGAGACAGTTCAGGACGTCGGCGAGGTCACGTTCATGGGCGAGCGGCGCCGGGAAATCCAGTTGCTGCTCAATGCCGACCGGCTGAACGCCTATGGATTGACCGTGGAACAGGTGCGTTCGGCTGTCTCCAGGCAAAACGTCGAAATCCCCGGGGGCAGCTTCGTCGCGGGTCCTTCCGAGATCGCGATGCGCACCATGGGGCGGATCCGGAACGTGGATGATTTCAACCGAATCATCTTGGCGTACCGCAACGGATCTGTGATCCGGTTCTCCGATATCGGGCGGGTCGTGGACACGGTCCCGGAAATACGGAGCCTCGCGACTCTGGACGGGAATCCGTGTGTTACGCTCATGATCCGGAAGCAATCGGGCACGAACACGGTTGAAGTTGTCGATCGGGTCCTGGCGAAGCTCGAAGCCATCAAGCCGTCCCTCCCCGCCGACTTCCGGGTCGTACCGATCCGCGATCAATCACGCTTTATCCGGCGGTCCGTCGAGGACATTCAGCATCACCTCATCCTGGGCGGTTTGCTGGCCAGCCTGGTGGTGTTCCTCTTCATTCGCAACATCCGTACCACGCTCATCGCCGCCGTGGCGATTCCGGCGTCCATCATCGGCACTTTCACGGCCATGCGGGCGTTCGGATTCACCCTGAACAACATGACCATGCTGGCGCTGTCACTCGCCACGGGAATCGTGATCGATGACGCGATAGTTGTGCTCGAAAACATCTTCCGCCATGTGGAGGAGCGCGGCGCCACGCCGCGCGAGGCGGCCTCGAAAGCCACAGCTGAAATAGGCATGGCGGTGATGGCCACCACCCTTTCGCTCGTCGTGATCTTCCTGCCGGTCGCGTACATGACCGGGCAGGTGGGGCGATACTTCTTCAGTTTCGGCATCGTTTCCGCAAGCGCGATCCTGCTTTCCATGTTCATCTCCTTTACCCTGACGCCGGCGCTCTGCGCCACATGGATGCGCCCCCGGGATGTGGGCCGGCACGCTAAGAGTTCCAAGTCACGCGGCTTCTACGCAGCCCTGGACCGCGGATACGGGCACCTGCTCCGGTGGGCTATGGGCCACCGCATCGTCATGGTGGCGATCGCGCTCGCCGTTACGGCCTCGGCCGTGTACCTCTTTCCCAGAGTCGGCAAAGAGCTGGTCCCGGATGATGATCAGAGCGAGTTCAGCGTAAACGTGAGGCTGCCGCGAGGAACCAGTTACCAGCGCACGAAGGAATTCGTGGATCCGATGGAGGCCGACATTCGGAATCTGGGGCCCGAAGTGCAGATGATCATGGCCAACGTCAGTCCCGGCAGCGCCAATTATTACGTTGCGTTGAGCGCGCTTGAAAGCCGCAACATCTCGTCCCTGTCGAGATGGAGCGCCCGGGTCAAGTCATGGATCACCGGGACGCCCTATCAGGGCCGCGAAAATGTCTCGCAGCAGGAGATGATGCGCCGGGCGCGCGCGATGCTCCGCAAGTATAAGGGAGCGCGGGTCAGCGTCTCCGGAGGCACGGATCTCTCGGGCGCCTCGACCACCGGCGGCCGAGGCGGCGGCGGTGGATCCAACCGGGTCAACGTGTTGATTCAGGGACCGGACATCGAGCAGCTCCAAATCTACGTCACCGACCTGATGGCGAGATTGAGAGCGATCCCCGGCCTGGTGGATATTGACACCAACTTCGAACCAACCCAGCAGGAGTTGCGCGTGAATGTCGATCGGGCGCGCGCCGCCGATCTGGGGGTGGCGATCGACTCCCTGGCATCCAGCCTGGGCCTGCTCGTCGGCGGCAACGAGGTTTCCAAGTACAAGGAGGGTGACGATCAATTCTCGGTCAAGCTCCGGCTCGATGAGCAGTTCCGCAATGATCCCAAGCGCATGGGCGAACTCCTCATCCCTTCCGCCCTGGGAACGGTCAAAGTGAGCGACGTCGCCCGGCTGACATTGGAGAAAGGGCCTGCCTCCATCGATCGCTACAACCGGCAACGGCAGATCTCGGTCAGCGCCAACCTTGACAGAATTCCGCTCCAGCAGGCGATTGAGGCCACACAGGCAAAGGTGGAGGAGCTCCGGCTCAAGCCGGGATACCAGGCGGTCTTCGGCGGCAGCGCCAGAACGCTCGCCGAGGCTTCCAGTGACTTCGTCATCGCCGTCGTGCTGGCCATCGCTTTCATCTACATGGTGCTCGCCTCGCAGTTCAACAGCTTCATCCACCCGTTGAGCATCATGACGGCGCTCCCGCTCAGCCTGCCCGCCGGACTGCTTGCGCTCATGGCGTTCGGCATGACGGTCAATGTGTACAGCGCAATCGGCCTGATGATGTTGTTCGGCATCGTGAAGAAGAATTCGATCCTGCAGGTCGACTACACCAACACGCTGCGTGCCCAGGGGATGGAGCGCCATGAAGCGATCCTGGTCGCCAACCATGTCCGGCTCCGCCCGATCCTGATGACGACCATCTCGATCATCGCGGGCATGCTGCCGATTGCCTTCGGCAGGGGCGCCGGCGCCGGTTCCCGCGCTTCGATGGCTGTGACCATCATCGGCGGACAGATACTCTGCCTGCTTCTGACCTTGCTGGTCACACCTGTGGTTTATTCCTACTTCGATGATCTGCGGGAGTGGCATCCCGCACGGCTTTTCGCCTGGATGCGGCGCGCCGGCAAAGCGCCGGCCGCAGCGCCCCCGCCTGAACCGCTTGGCTGATCCTATATCGTTCAGGTCCCGCCCGGCATGATTTCCGGGCGGGACCATCTGGTTTCTGTCGTGAGACCCACTCGGTTAGCGCGCAAGCCCTGGAGGGGCGGAAAGATAATAGCCCCGGGTGCAAACCCGGGGTTTGAGCGGAACGAGACGCAGAGCCCTGGAAGGGCGACAGAATAATGGTGCCAACGAATGTCTTTCGCCCCTGCCGGGGCTCATTCAATGCAATATCCTATCCGGGGGCTTGCGCCCCCGGCTATTATCTTTCCACCCCTCCGGGGCTCGGCCAGCACATTCTGCAGCCGAATTTCGCGACAATCACCGGCTGGTTGATGCATGCAAGACTGGAGTGAGGCCCGTCCGACGGCCGTCGGATGGTCGGCGATTGCCGGTTCACTTCGGCGGTTTTCTGGTTCCCTCCTGATACACCGGCGTCACGCCGTATCTGCCGCCGGCCCAGAGTGTGAGGAGTGAGGTGATACCGGCGAGCGCCCTCTTTTCATCTTCTTCGTGAATGACCAGCCCGTAGGTATCGGCCACGAAGTGGAGGTTCTCGAGCACTTTCGCCGCCCGGCGCCGCTCAATCCACCCGTGCCAGAATGCCACCTGATCCAGAACCATCTCCCCGTAGCGGCGGAGAAACTCCCCCAGCGAAATGACGTTGGAACTAAGAGGCGTGCGGGGCCGGCAGATCGCCAGCAGGTCTTCCACATACTTATCCCACTGCCTGGCGAAGTCCCGGTTCTCGGGACGCCGTAAAAACCGGGCGCGCGCCAAAGAAACCCGGGCGCGTGTCTGCACGCGGAAGAGGGGAATGACGGGATGGAGGTCATAGAGCGTCCTGGTGCTGCCGTCCTCATCCAGGTGATACACCCAACGACTCTTGAGCTGCTTCCAGGTGAGAATGATCAGCACCGCCTCGTCATAGCTGTCGAGCAGAATGAAATTTCCTTTTTCCTCCTTCACGACCGCAATCCAATGGCTCCATTCGCTGATGCAAAGCAAACAGGGAAGCCCCTGGCGCAGGTGCTCGACCAGGCCCCTCCGGGCGGCCTGTGCGTCCTCCTCGCGCACCAGAGCCAGACTGCAGTCGTACTTGCGCGCCGCACGCGCCAGTTGCACCTCATTAGCGCCCGACAGTTTGTTGGCTCCCGCCAGCCTTGAGATTGCCTTTTCGTCGGCAAGAATCCCCAGCATGACCAGAGCATGCTTGAGCGCGAATGGGCCGCACTGCCATCGATTCGGTTGCGGAGAAAATCCCATACCTCAGCTCCCGGAAAGTTTCCAGCTTTTCAAAAATCTCAAATTCTGATTAAATCTTCTTGCGCGGCGAAGCATTATCGTTGATCGCGTTCTTTTACAGGAGATCCCTGAACACACTCCAGCGTATTCCTGCTGGATTTGTGAGCTGACCTTCTCATGGCCCAACGCAAGCAGACATCCGTTACCGTCGTTTACAACAATACCGGCGAGGATCAGTATGAGCAGCTGCGCGCCATCGATCCCGCCACGCTCGATTTTACGCCGGTCTATCCGCTCGACGTGGCTACCATTCAGGAAGAATACCATGCGATTGTCAATGCTCTGAATAAAGAAGGGTATGCGACAACCCTCCTGAACCTCGAAGACGATCTGTCCCGGCTTCTGCGGCTCTGCACGGTGGATGCCCCTGATGTGATCTTCAACCTGGTGGAAATGTTTCGCGCCGATACCCGGCTCGAATCTGCCGTCGCGGGATTTTATGACCTGCACGAGATCCCGTATACGGGTGCGGGGCTCTTTTCACTCGAACTCTGCCAGCGCAAGGCGCTTACAAAGCAGGTTCTGCTGAAGCGAGGCATCGCAACGCCGGACTATCGCCTGCTGCGCACACCCAAGATCCCGCGCCGTCACGGACTCCGCTATCCGCTGATCGTCAAACCGGCGCGTGAAGATGCCAGCCTCGGTGTGGAGGCCGGGTCGGTCGTGTACGACTATGAGCAGCTTGCCAGCCGCGTCAAGCACGTCTTCGAATCATTCAATCCCCCCATCCTGGTCGAAGAGTTCATCGATGGGAAGGAGCTGCATGTTTCCGTCCTGGGGAACGATCCACCCCAGGTGCTGCCGATCATCGAGTTTGACTTTTCTTCCCTGCCGGAAGATCATCCTGCGATCATCACCTACGACGTGAAATGGAATCCGCTCGATCTGGCGTATCACCGGGTTCACGCCTTCTGCCCCGCCCAACTCCCCAAGAGAGTTGAAACGAAGGTCCGGGAACAGGCTCTCCAGGCATATCAGGCGACCTCTTCCCGCGATTATGCCCGAGTGGATGTGCGTCTGACCAAATCCAACACTCCTTTCGTGCTCGAAGTCAACCCGAATCCGGATCTCACGGAAGGAGTGTCCTTCATGCAATCCGCCGAAATAGCCGGCCTGTCTTTTTCACAGACGCTCGGCAAAATCGTAGAACTCGCGCTGGCTCGCGCGAAAAAGCACAGCCGGAAGGAGGCTGAACAGGGAGCGTAATGCAAAGCACTCCCTGCCAAATGCCGATACGTACGCCGGAGGTTTGAAACATCACGATGCGCCATCCGAGCACTCAAGGCAAACCGATCGCGTGCCACAACTGCGAGCATTACCATATCACCTGGGATGCCCGCTTTCCTTATGGCTGCCGTGCCCACGGTTTCAAGTCCCGGAAGAGTCCCTCGTTGGAGGTGTACGAGGCCTCCGGCATGGAATGCCTGCTCTTTACCGCAAAAAAACGGATGGTCTCCAAAAACGGTGCACGCTAGCTTGTTTCTGTCGCGAAATTCGCTCCGTCCTTTTGCCCAGCCCCGTAGGGGCGGCAAGAGAATAGCCCCGGGCGCAAGCCCGGGGTTGGATCGGAAAACTGCGCGGAGCCCTGGAGGGGCGATAGAAAAAGTCTGCGGACCAAGATCTTTCGCCCCTGCCGGGGCTGATATAATGCAATATCCTATCCGGGGGCTTGCGCCCCCGGCCATTATCTTTCGGCCCCTCCGGGGCTTTGCCGCGAGGGCTCGGACGCCATTTCACGACAGAGACTAGCCTGGGCCGACGGCGCGAATCACTCATCGAGCCGCGAGGCCAGAATGCTCTCCAGCCGCTTCGGATCACGCCGCAGGTGAATGGTTTTCCCTCGAGTGACCTGCACCAGACCGGGCTTTGCGCCCTTCAGCTTCTTGACTGCCTTGACCGGGGCGACATGAACGTCTGCCCGACGGGCACCCTTCAGTTGTGAAAAATGGACTGCCAGCTCGCAGGCGTCCAAGATGGATTGCGGGGGAGGATCGCACTTTCCCTCCGTGCGCAAAATGACATGGCTGCCCGGGTAGCCTTCCAAATGGAAAAAAAGATCGTTGCCTCGTGCCAGCCGCGTGGTCAGATAATCGTTCCCCGCCTCGTTGCGCCCCACCCAAATCTCGAGCCCTTGCTCGGTACGGTATCGTTTGGGATAGAGACGGCCGGGTATTTCCTTTCTGCGTATCGATGGATGCGGCGCCCGCACGGCACTCCGCTTGCGCTCAGGATAATAGCGGGAAAGCAGCTTGCGCACGCGCGGCTCCGCCGACAGTCCCCGAAGGGCCTCGAGATCATGTCCTGCGGGTTTGAGCATGCCATCCAGGCGGCGGGACAGCCCTGCCAGCTCATCCTGGGCTGTTCTCACGTTCTGCAGTTGCCCGCGCAGGGCGTCGGCCCCGCGGAGTTCCTTTTGATAGCGCTTGAAATAGGCGGCCAGGTTTTCGGCCGCCGACTGTCGGGGGTCCAGTGATATGACCACCGGCTTTCCTGATTCATAATCGGCTACGGTCACGGATTCATCGCCGGTCCGGATCGAGTGCAGCACCAGCTTCAGAAGCTCGCCCTTATGCCGGTACTTTTCCGCCTGCATGGCGTCTCCGAGGTCTTGAAGCATGTTTACGGCCTTGCGCTCGAGAAAATCTGCTTCCTTCTGGAAGGCCTGTTCGAGGCGGCGTGCCAGAGTCTCCGCTTCCAGTGCCCTCTCGAGAGCCGCGTAGGTTACCTCGACCGCTTCCAGATATTCACCGTCCGGAACGGATGCCCAACGGTCCGTACCTTTAGAGCGCGGGCTCCCCTCAGGATCCTTCCAGGCACTCCCGAGAACCAGTTCGCGTCGGGTTGCCAC
>CAYGWQ010000225.1:0-9285 GCA_964353465.1 uncultured Acidobacteriota bacterium
ATTGGTCTGGTTGGCGGAAGATTCGGTCCGAAAAGGGAGTTTCGCGACAGATACTGGCGACCGGGACCCGGGGTAACTCCTGCTGATCACTTGGCTGCGGGGCGGCCGAAAACCTCGATTTCGATGTAGTAGTTCGTTTCGTCGGCGTTGTTGCCATTGCTGTACAGCTGGACATAACGCGCCAGCCCTCCCTTGGCGTCGACCAGCCGGCCTTCCGAGGTTTCGACGTAGTTCATGTCCTTGCCCGGCCCAAACCCGGATGTGTTGTCGTGATCATTGTTGAACAGGGTGCGGACATTCCGGGTGAAATCCTGGTCGTCGGCGATCTGCACCACGACGTCGAAAACCACCCGCGGGGTTTTGTGGAAATGCCAGAAGAGCACGGCGTAGATCTCGTGCACGGCACCTAGATCCACGGTTACGTGCTGTTTTCCCGGCCCCAGGGCGATGTAACTGCCCTCTTCTCCCGACTTGTCGCCATCGGTGAGCATGGCCAGTTCGCCGACGATCGGTTCCATGTCGCTGCTGATCACCTTCTTGCGCCGGGCGACATTCCTTACCCCCGCCGGAGCAAGGAACGGCTCCCGGGCCTTCCAGCGCGGCTTTTCCAGATTAGGCACACGCAGGTTTTGCGGCGTACCTTCAAACATGGGCTGAGGCAGCACAATGGGGAGGGGCTCCAGCTTCTGCTTGTCTTGCACTGGAGTCTGCGCCGTTGCTGCCGGGGTCAGGAAAAGGCCTGCAACGATTCCCCCGAGCAGGACGAGCACCAGGGATAACACCAGGCGTGCATGTCCGGCCGATCCACGACTTTCCGACATTATTCTGTGGAGATTATCTTTCATCGCATTTTTCCCTCATTGTGACGCACAAGCGCGAATCTTTCCCATGGGACCCCTGGAAATGTCAAGGAAAATTGTTTTCCTCGGCCTGCAAACATATTCTACAATGCGAAATATATCAAGTCGAGTGCGGCTGTAACAGTCCTGAGAGACAGAACATTGCGGATCTCTATTTGGCGTAAAATCAAATGTTTGGGATCGTTGCCTTACCGATCGATATCTTGCATTGTAAAACGAGATCCGCGGCGCTAAAAGCCATTGGATAGGTAAAGAAAATGGATCTAGAGTGATCCCGCCGGCTTAGTTTCCCGCTTATGTAGAATGTGTGGTGAACCGTTCAAAGACCGTTGCATGAAGAGGAGGAATGCGAATTGAGAATGATGGCTATTGAAAAATCCTATCAGGAAGCCAAAGCCCGCTACGCCGATTTGGGTGTGAATGCGGACCAGGTTTTGAAGAAGTTGCCGCAGGTGCCGGTCTCGATGCACTGCTGGCAGGGAGATGACGTGGGTGGCTTCGAGAACATGGGATCGGACTTGGGCGGCGGCCTGACGGTTACCGGCAACTATCCCGGAAAAGCCCGAACTCCTGCCGAGCTGCGCGCCGATGTCGAAAAGGCGCTGTCACTCATCCCCGGAAAACATCGTCTCAATCTGCACGCCTTTTATGTGGAACGTCCGCCCGGGAAAAAGGTCGAACGTAATGAGATCGAGCCTGCCCACTTCAAGAGTTGGATCGACTGGGCCAAGTCGCTGGGCATCGGAATGGACTTCAATCCGACCTGTTTTGCCCACCCCAAGGCCGACGAGGGCTTCACGCTGGCGCACAAGGACAAGGCCATCCGCAAATTTTGGATCGAGCACTGCATCGCCTGCAGAAAGATCGGTGCCGCGATAGGCAAGGCGCTCGGTTCGCCGACCGTGACGAATGTCTGGATCCCGGACGGCATGAAAGACACCCCGGCCGACAGGCGGGGTCCGCGCGAACGCCTCAGGGAATCGCTCGACGAGATATTCGCAGAACCACTCAACCCGAAACACAATCTCGACGCCATCGAGGGCAAGCTGTTCGGCATCGGCGTGGAAAGTTATACCGTTGGGTCGCACGAATTCTACCTGGCCTACGCGGCGAAGAACCATAAACTGGCTTGTCTCGATGCGGGCCACTACCACCCTACCGAAAATCTCGCCGACAAGATTTCGTCCGTTCTCACTTTCCTTGATGAAATCCTGCTCCATGTGAGCCGCGGCGTTCGTTGGGACAGCGATCACGTCATCGTGCTCAATGACGATCTTCTAGCCATTGCCCAGGAACTGGTGCGCGGCGATTACCTCCGGCGCACGCACATCGGGCTGGACTATTTCGACGCGAGCATAAACCGGGTGGCCGCGTGGGTGATCGGCATGCGGAACATGCTGCGCGCGCTCTGCATAGCAATGCTGGAACCGGTCGAGACCCTTAAGAAACTCGAGGACGCCGGAGACTACACATCCCGCCTGGCGTTGATGGAAGAACTGAAGACTATGCCCTATGCGGCAGTGTGGGACTTCTACTGCGCTCAGCAGAATGTTCCCATTGGCATGGATTGGATGGCCGAAGTAAAGAGGTACGAAGTCAATGTAGTATCCAGGCGCAAATAAAGCATCTCCGCGGCTCGGTCCAGTTCGCAGTATGCCGCTGTCGCCGATCGTAACTGGTTTCTGTCGCGAAACTCGGTTGCAGAGTGTGCCAGCCGAGCCCCAGGGGCGAAAAGATAATAGCCGGGGGCGCAAGCCCCCGGGATAGGACGTTGCATTTATGGAGCCCTGGTAGGGGCGAGGGATCTTTGTCCGCAACCTCTTTCTGCCGCCCCTCCAGGGCTGCGCGCCGATTTCGGGCCTAACCCCGGGCTTGCGCCCGGGGCTATTCTCTTTCCGCCCCTACGGGGCTGGGGCCAAAGGGCAGAGCGAATTGCCCGACAGAAACGAGCTAAACTTGGCAACTGTGGAGTGCTTTAGTTCTTCTCGTGGAAGCATCTCCGGCAAAAGGAAACCAAATTCCGCGTCAGCAAAGCGAAAGGAGGCAAGGTGAACGAATTGGCTCAGACAACAACCAATCCCGGCATGGGCGTGCTCATTTTTGCTTTGGGCGGCCTGGCGGGTGCCGTGTTCTACCTGCCCTTCAAGAGAGTTAGAAACTGGGCGTGGGAGAGCTATTGGTTCATATATGCCGTTTTCGGTCTCGTTATCGTTCCGTGGGCACTCACCGCTATCGTGTCTTCGAACGTTCTTACCGTGTTGAGCAGCGCTCCCCGCAAGGAAATACTCTATTGCTACCTGTGCGGCGCAGCCTGGGGCGTCGGCGGCCTGACGTGGGGTTTGATGATCCGTTATCTTGGCGTCGGGCTCGGGCTGGCTATCGGATGCGGCATAACTTCCGCATCGGGCACCCTGGTGCCGAAGCTGCTCAAGGGCGAGTTTGCCCAGCTCTTCCAGCCGGGCGCAGGCATGGTCTCGTTCATCGGAGTTATCGTTTCGCTTGCCGGGATCGTGCTGATCGGCATGGCCGGCATGTCAAAGGCCAAGGAGCTTCCCGAGGCGCAAAAGAGAGAAGCGGTCGCCGAATTCGATTTTAAGAAAGGCGTGCTGGCAGCGATTTTCTCCGGTCTGATGAGTTCCGCGATGGCATTCGGCCTGGTGGGCGGCCCCAACATTCAGAAGCTGGCCGAGACCGTGGCGCCCGTCACTTCTGCAACCTGGAGTGGCATGCCCGTCCTGGTGGTGGTTTTGCTCGGCGGATTTACGATCAACGGCTTGTGGTGTCTTTACCTTAATTTCAAGAACAAGACCGCGGGAGATTACTTCAAGGCAAAAACCCCTCTTGCGGGCAATCTCATCTTCGCCGGCCTGGCGGGCGCCATCTGGTGTATGCAGTTCGTTTGTTTTAAGACCGGCGAGCCCGCCATGGGCCAGATAGCCTATGTCGGATGGGCCTTGTTGATGGCTTGCCAGATCCTCTTCGGCACGCTGATAGGCGTTTTGCTTGGTGAATGGAAAGGCACCAGCCGCCGCACGCGGTCGGTGCTAGTTGCGGGCTTCCTGTTGTTGGTGCTGACGTCCGTTATCAGCGGTTACAGCGGCCGTCTGTCCCAGAGCCCTCCTGCGCCGGAAACGGCACAGCAGTCAAGCGTGTTGCAGGAATAGCTCATTCCTGCGGACTTCCGGTGGTCGACTGCCGCTACTGCACCCCTTTGACGCCGGGTTCTTAGATGTTCCATGTTTTGCAATGTGAAATGCCGAGGATATTAAGCTGTGTTAATAAACCTCGCACCGATCCTGCATATTGCCTGTATATTATTGCCAGGAAAGTCCTTTCAGTCTTGTGCTGCAATCCTTCGCAAATTCGCAATGCAAAATGCAGATAGACTGAGCGAATGTCTTATGCCTGCGCCTGCACCCTTTGGTAAGGCTATCTCAACAACGGCGATCAATGCCAACCTGTAACTACTTTTTTCGGGGCCGAGTGCTGAAGATTATCGACCTGGCCGAGTGATCCCAGCAAATGTCCCCCGATGAGGAGGATCTAGATGAAGTCCAAGGTACTATTTGTCGGACTGATGCTCGGATTCTGTCTGTCAGCTGGGATCATTCAGGGGCAAGAATCAAGAGCAATCCTTGCAGGAACTGTGACCGACCCTCAGGGCAAAGCAGTGCCCGGCGCCAGAGTCGAGGTCAAGAACCTGGCGACCAACGTGGTAAACACGGTGGCGACCAGCGAGCGGGGTTTGTATTCGGTTCCGCCCATTAATCCCGGGCAGTACTCGGTGACGGTCTCTGCCCCCGGTTTCAAATCCATGGTTCAGGGCAGCGTCGAGCTTCGGGTCGGCGATCGCAAACAACTGGATGTCAGGCTGGAACTGGGAACGCCCACGGAAACAATTACGGTCAGCGCGGAGGCTCCCCTGATAGATACCAGCTCGGCGTCCGTAGGAACCGTCATCGGCAGGGAGGCGATATCCAATCTTCCTATGATGGGACGCAATCCGTTCACGCTCGCTCAGTATGCGGCCGGCGTCAATTTTACGCCAGGCAGGACGAGCAGCGGGGCCCGCCCCTTTGACAACGGAGGGATGGATAATTTCTCTATCAACGGCGGCGTAAATCGCCAAACTGAATATCTGATCGACGGCGCCCCCAACACGAACAACACGGATACCGGCTCAGGAACTTACATCACCTTCGTGCCGCCGCCCGACGCGGTATCCGAGTTCAAGGTGCAGTCCAATCTGTATGATTCCGAATTCGGCCGAACCGGCGGCGGGGTGATCAGCCTAAATCTCAAGAGCGGCACGAACGCGTATCACGGCTCGGTGTATTGGTACTTGCGGAACAATGTACTGAATGCCAATGAGATTGCGGCCAATGCTGTCGGAACGCCCCTTTCCCAGTTCCGCTGGAATCAGCCGGGCGCCCAGATCGATGGCCCGCTCCGCATTCCGGGGATTTACAACGGCCAGGACCGGACGCACTTCATGTATAGTTATGAGGCTATTCGCAGCAGCATTCCGCGGGTGAGCAGCATGACCATGCCCACTGACCTGGAGCGAACCGGCGATTTCTCCCAGACATTCGTTTCCGGGACCAGTGGAACCGCTATCAAGATCTACGACCCGCTGACGACTGTTCAGACCTCGCCCGGCGTTTATTCGCGCCAGGAGTTCCCCGGGAGTAAAATCCCCGAGAACCGCATCAACCCGATAGCCAAGAAGATTCTCGAGTATTTTCCCAAGCCCACCCAGGTTGTCGCCAGAGGAACAGCCAACCTGGTTGTTGCTCCCAACGCGACCACGGACGCATATTACGCGCATACGATCCGATTCGATCAAATCGTGAACAATGCCAACAAACTGTTTGTCAGCTTCATGCACTCAGACCGGGACGAGGACGGTGGCCTGGGTGGCGGCCGGGCCGCCTTCATAGCGATTGGGAAGCCGGAGGCCGCGCCGACATACTCACACTGGCGCACCAACTACGGAGCGACTGTCAATCTCACCTCGACGCTATCCCCGACTTTCGTTTCCACGGCCCGTATTGCCTGGAACCTGCATAATTTGGGGATCAAAACCTACGCCATGGGATTCGACCCGGCGACAATTGGCTTCCCGGCGTCTTTCACTTCCCAGGTTCAGAGCAAAACCTTCCCCACTATCGGCATAGGAGGCAAGTCGTCCATTGGCCACTCGAGGGATACACTCGATAACTTCAGCCACACCTGGTCTATCGGGGAGACGCTAAGCAAGGTAATGTCGAGCCACTCGCTGAAGTTCGGGGCTGAGTTGCGCCTCATGCTTAACAACCTGAGGCCCCAATACGCTTCCGGCAATCTGCAGTTCAGCGACGCCTTTACCCGAGCGAACCCGCTGGTGTCGAGTTCGGCGTCGGGGGACGGTTTCGCGTCGTTCCTGCTGGGCTATCCGAGCTCGGTAAGCAGTGCCTACGCCAACCAGCCGGCTCGCGGGCAACGCTACTATTCCTTTTTCGTTCAGGACGATTGGCGCCTCACGAATAAGCTGACCCTGAACCTGGGCCTGCGTTGGGACTATGAGTCTCCCATGACCGACCGATTTGACCGTCAGATCATAGGTTTCGATGACTCGACGACCTCCACGCTAGGCACCACAACGATCAAGGGCGGACTCCTGTTCGCGGATCAGAATGATCGGTTTGCTTTCAAGCGCGATCTGAACAACTGGCAGCCGCGTATCGGCATCGCTTACAAGGTCGCATCGAAGCTGGTGGTGCGCGGCGGCTGGGGCCTCTCGTATATGTCGGGATCCGGCGACACCCCCCCGACCGACGGCTTCAGCCGGACAACACAGCCTGCTACCTCGGAAGGCGGCGCCGGCATCGTGCCGCTCCTGAACTCGCCCGGTTGCGTCGGCGCTGGTTGCGGCATGCTGTCGAATCCATTTCCAACCGGCATCAACCTGCCCCTGGGCAGTTCCCAGGGCCTGTTGACGAGTGTGGGTCAGGGTATCTCATACTACTGGAATAATCGCGCAATTCCGTACGTCCACAGCTTCTCGGCGGGTTTCCAGTACGAATTGCCCTTCCGGACGGTCGTCGATCTTTCTTACATCGGCAGCCGCTCCCGCGCTCTCAGCACGTCGAAGGCAATAAACAACGTCACCTATCAACAGTACATGGTCAATGGATCCAAATTGACTACGACCGTGACGAATCCGTACGCGGGGCTGTTGCCGGGAACTACGCTCAACGGCGCCACGATGACGCTGGAGCAGTCGCTCAGGTCCTATCCGCAGTACACGGGGATCACCCAGAACGGCCGCACCATCGGCTCGAGCCGGTATGACTCATTCCAAGTTCGCCTGGAAAAGCGGTTCTCGAAGGGCCTGTCGGCTCTATTCACCGGCACATGGGCGTGGGATACCACCTTTAACAGCTACCTGAACGGAGGCATGGATGACTTCGGGCAGTTCATCACGAGGATCGGCGGTTCCCCGCCTCAGGCTCTTAACCTGAGCGGCACCTACGCACTGCCGTTTTTCAAGAATTCTGGGCCGCTGCTCCAGTCGTTTTTGGGCGGATGGATGATAGCCGGAACCGCCTCCTGGCAGACCGGCGGGCTGCTGAGCGTCGGCGGCGCCAGCTCCACGGGGCTGGACCCGAGGATCTCCAACCCCACACAGCTGCACCAGTTCAACACCTGTACCTATAACGACAACACGGGTTTGAGGCAGAATTGCACGAGCACCACTGAACCCGTCGCCTGGATCATCAGGAAACCTTACACTCTTCTGACTACTCCGGAGCCGCAGTTCAACGAATGGCGAGCTCCGTATCCGATGCTGATAAACCTCTCTCTGTTCAAGGCGTTCAAATTAAGGGAAAGCGCCAAGCTGGAGATACGGGCGGAAGCGTTCAACTTTACCAACACGCCTAGAATCAACAATCCGACCAATGGTGCAACCTCAAGCCAGTTTGGCCAGATTGCCACCATAGGCCAACAAAATGACCCGAGGACGGTCCAGATAGCATTGAGGCTGAGCTTCTAACCATCGCTCCAACAGCGGGGCGCTCTGCAGCGGGGCGCCCCCATTATTCCGCTATTTTTCCCGAGGTCTCCAAGCCGGGACTAATAGGCAGAAAGGTAATACACACGATCCAGCAAAGCTCGGGCAAAAGCCGGGCAGCAAGCTTCGATGCTACCGGGCGGCAAACCAACTCTAATTTCGGAGCGCACAACGCATCTCGTGCGCCGCGGCAGATCTCGTTGTCGCTGCGCTTGCAGTTCTGATGCAGAAAACAGTACCGCAAAGACGGCAGGAATAGAAAACCCTGGCGATCCGTGCGGTAATTAAGTTTCTGTTGCGTAATTGGCTTGCAGAATGTGCCGTCCGAGCCCCGGAGGGGCGGAAAGATAATAGCCGGGGGCGCAAGCCCCCGGATAGGATATTGTATTTATGGAGCCCCGGCAGGGGCGAAAGGCCTTTGTTCATAACATTATTCTGTCGCCCTTCCAGGGCTCGCGCTGCTTTCTGGCCTAACCCCGGGCGCAAGCCCGGGGCTATTATCTTGCCGCCCTTACGGGGCTGGGCTAGAGGGCGGAGCTAATTTCGCGACAGAAACTATTTAAGGAGCATTCACTTATGTCTGATAACAGAATTACTAGACGGCATTTTTTCTATGGCGCGCTCCTGGCCGGGGCCATACCGGCGGGAGGATTCGGCAGGGTACCTTCGCTCAAATTCCTGGGCTATCAATCGCCCAACGAAAAATTGAATATCGCCGGCATCGGCGCGGGCGCCCAGGCTTTCAACGACCTGCGCTCGTGCGAGACGGAAAACATCGTGGCACTGGCCGACGTCGATTGGGTGCGCGGTGAGCCGGGATTCCAGAGGTACGATAAGGCCACCAAGTACAAAGACTACCGGCAGATGCTGGACAAAGAGGGGAAGAACATCGACGCCGTGGTCATCGGCATCCCGGACCACAATCATACAGCAGCCGCCATCTATTGCATGCAGCGGGGCAAGGGTGTGTATGTCGAGAAGCCCCTCACCCGCATCGCTACGGAGGCACGTCTCCTGGCTGAGGCTGCGAAAAAGTACAAGGTCGCCACTCAGATGGGCAACCAGGGCTACTCGCACGAAGCCACGCGGGTGGCTTGCGAAATCTTCTGGTCGGGAGAAATCGGCGAGGTCCGGGAAGTTCACGCCTTTAGGGGCCGGCCGAGCTGGCCCCAGGGAATGACTAAGACTCCGCCCCCGACGCCGGTTCCTGCCACGCTGGATTGGGATCTTTGGCTGGGCACCGCGGCCTATCGCCCGTTCACCGTGGGCGACAAGGAGTACCAGGATTTTGTGACCGCACGTAGCGCGGCGAGAGGCGGGGGATCGGGCGGCGCCGCCCGCGGAGCTGCACCGGGCGCTCCCGCAGGCGCA
>CAYGWQ010000226.1:0-9240 GCA_964353465.1 uncultured Acidobacteriota bacterium
GCTCAATACTTGACTGGAAACTGGCAGTCAGGAGGTCGCGGGTTCGATCCCCGCCGGCCCACCAAGTATCTCTCCGTATTTCAGCGATTTGCAGGCACGCTTCGCATCACACACCCTTTGATCATTGGTTGCGGCTGGGTTGCAGATTCTGAGGGGAGATGAGACAATCCCGCGACAATCCAATCCGGAGACGATCGCCATGATGATTCAAAAGCCTTTGTCAGCTGTTGACGAATCGGATTTGATGGCTCTGGTGCAGCAAGGTGTCGAGGAGCGGCAAACGCTGGACTACAAACTGGAAATGTACGGCAGCTCCGACCCCGAGAAGCGGGAGATGCTTCGTGATGTTTCGGCAATGGCGAACGCCAGAGGAGGACACCTTCTGATAGGAGTCAGGGAAGAGAACAACATAGCTGTGGATCTGGTTGGGATTGAAGAGTCTCAAGTCGCAGCCGAGCGGATAATGAGCTCCTGCCTAAGCGGGATTCACGAGAGAGTTCATGGACTGGATGCTCGTTCCATTCCTCTGAGATGTGGCCGATCGATTCTTGCAGTATTTGTGCCTGCTAGCACGCGCAAGCCGCACATGGTGACCTTCCAGCAGGAAGATCGGTTTTGGATTCGCCACGGTCAACAAAAGATGAGAATGTCCGTGGACGAACTGCGAGAAGCATGTAGCAGCGTGGAGAACCTAACTCAGAGTACCCTGCGTTTTATTGAGGGACGACGCCAGCGAGTAATGAGCCTCGCTGCCAGCAAGCCTGAGAATCCGATCTTGTGGGTAGCTGTCACCCCCCTCAGCGTGAGCGTTGATAGATTCGAGATGGATCGTGCTGACCTGCGTGCATTGATAAAGAATCCTCCAGGAATGCGCGCAAACGGGTATGTCATCCGATGGCCACCAGATATGCAGGCCGAACCCACACTCGACGGTCTCAAGCTGGAGTTCCATGGCTACCTACGGCTTGAAATATTTCGCAATGGCTACTCCGAGTTCACGGAAGACATGGCAACAGATCAAGCTCTATATGAAAGCAAAAGCGTCGGTGGGGGCAGTGTGATGATTCCCAATGAACTTGCCCTCGTAGAATACACGGTAAGAATGTACCGCTATTTTCGTGCGGTAGCAGGGATGATAGGAATCGTAGACCCGCTTATTCTCTCCTGGTGTCTTCTCAACGCTGAGGGACTAGGACTTCCTCGCTACCCTGGTTCAGACCGACCGCCATCGGCATACTACGGCCCACGGCTCTGGCCTGACAAACATTTATGTCTTCCTGAGAGCCAAGTTCCGAGCCTTGGCAATCCGGATTCCGCAGCCAAACGGATGTTGGATAGAGTATGGCAAGCCTTTGGATACGAGCGTGCACCGTTCTTCGATGAGTCGGGGGGATTCTCGCCACCCAAATGAGCCTACCGGTCAGAACGGGATCTCGGGTGAGCGGCTGGCAAATCACCTCGGTCGGTGGGGCGGAGACTAGGCAATCGATTCACCGCCTGTCGATTTGATCCCGGCACTAGATGCCCATACGCGTCCACGGTGATCTTAATGCTGGAATGCCCGAGCTGCTCCTTGACGAAGGCAGACGCCTCTCCGCGCCATCTCGGAATCAGACGATTTTATACTTGCCCTGCAAGTGTTGGGACAAGGAATGCGCTTTTCAACCCCCTGGGTGGTAGTCCTCACACGAACCCGGTGGGGGGCTGCCCTCCTCCTTCCGAGTTTCAGCACACACTCTCGAACAACCGGAAAAAGCCGTCCAACTTTGGACGAGCTGCAAAGAAAGATCTGGTTTCCGGATACGGGCGGTTTTTCTTGGCCTTGTACAAATGTGGGTTGGGACCCTGGAATGGATCCCGGCCCCCTCCAAGGCTCGCACCTACCCCCCACCCCTCGGGCAGCATCCTGTACCGCAAGTTGTCGCCGAATCCAACGTTGAATGGCCCGTGAAGCGTCTGCATCAATATCACGCCGCCGGAGATGAATTTCCCGATCAGGCCGGCTAATAGGGAAGGTATTTGGCAAGAGTGGCGTCTGCCATTACCCCTGGTCCCGCGCTCTATCGGCGCGGAAGCGGTCACGCCCTGGTCACCATTTGATACTGCTCCAACCAAACAAGCGGATAGACGCCACCGGAACCGCTTTGTCGAGGCGTTCACATCCATCTTGGCCGATCCCGCCGAGGGCCTGATCGACGTTGATGCCGCACTGGACGCCCCGTACAAGAAAAATGCGGTGTGGATCGTGAGTCAGGAATTCATGACCCGGGTCCGCAAACTGCGGTATGTGGCCGATGGGGCGTTCGTCTTGACGCCCGGACTGAACGAGTCGCCGACGACACTCCTGGGGCATCCGTACTTCATCTCTTCCTTCGCGGTGCATGTTTTCACGGCAGGGCTGCCGGTAGCCATCATCGGGAACTTCGCCTACTACTTCGTGGCGGTCCCTCTTCAGTTGCAAATCCAGCGCCTCGTGGAGCTATGCGCCGAGGCGAACCAGACCGGTTTCATCGGCAGGTTTGAACTCGACGCGATGCCCGTGCTCAGCAAGGCATTCGTGCGCTCCGTTATAGCGTCTCAGTAGCATTCGGGAGATGGGGTGCTTCCTCGGGCGCCTCCGTCTCCGGCCGGCCCGGGTCAATCCTCTTCCTGGGCCGGCCTCCCGAGGGGGATCCCTTGAACATACCGTAGAAATACCGCAAAACATACCGCACGGACGGCGCAAAGGGGTGTTGCAGTATGGCGGGGAAGTGCTACAGTCACATCGGGGAATCAGATGTAACGCGCAGTCGCCAGAGGGCGCAGACGCAAGACGCAGACGCCTGTGAGCGCAAGCCGCAATGATCTGATTCCCCGATTCGCTTTGCCCCCCTTGCGGATGTCACGCGAAACTGCCTCCTGGGCCGTCTTAAGTATAGGTAATCTCCCTACCGGCCGCACGCGCCTGACGGCATCCCGAGCGCGCGGCCGGCGCCGGAGATACCCCCTCTCGATACCTATCCGTTTCCCGGAGACCTTTCTGCCGTTACCCTGCCGTTAACAGCCAATGCTCGGATTAGGTCTACTTCTCTAAGTTGTTGATTTTAGTGGCGCACCCGGCCCGACTCGAACGGGCGGCCTGCGGATTCGAAGTCCGACGCTCTATCCAACTGAGCTACGGGTGCGAAAGATGGGGTGAGCGAGGGGATTCGAACCCCCGGCCGCTGGAGCCACAATCCAGAGCTCTACCAACTGAGCTACGCTCACCAGAATCATTATTGTCAATGCACTCAAGCCGCACCCGGCATGTGGCCCTGAGCCGGGCACCGGCAGGCAAAATCATAACATTTTCCCTGTCCTGCTCGCAGCCCTAATTTTAGCAAATAAACCAAACCACAAAAACCCCGAAGACCTCAAAGCAACTGCTTCAAAAAACAACTGATTTTTCAGGGCCTTGAAGATTTTCGCGGTTTGGCGACGGTCAGGGAAAGGGCATCTGTCCCTGGGTGGAGGTCACAATGGCAAAGGGATAACTGGGGCAACTCGTGATTGGAGAATTGCGGTGTTTGATTTGGATGGCAAAACGATAGAATGATTGCAGCTATCTGTGCTGAGAGGAGGCTCCCTTGAAAAAGAGGAATGCAACCCTTGCTGCAGCCCTGATTCTGACGCTGGCCGTTTCGTCGTTGAACTTTGCCCAGACAGGACGCCAGCGCTATCTCGAAACCATTCTGCCGCTCAACCTCATCCTCGACATTGCCAACGAGGCATCAGGCGATGAGGCGATGCATCACATGATCGCCCTTGCGGGAGTTAACCGCAACCGACGCGCTGAGGAGTACCTCAACGGCTATCATGAGACATCCTATATCCTGAATAGACTTCAAGAATACGGGATCGCTGATGCCGAAATCATTGAGCTGCCCACACGTTCCAAAACCACCTGGGATGCGGAATCGGCCGAATTGTGGCTGCTCTCGCCGGAGAAAAGGAAAATCGCCGACCTCAAAAAAGTGCCGGCTGCACTCTGTTCGGGCAGCGGCTCCACAGACGTCACGGCCGAGCTCGTCTATGTCGGCTACGGCAACCGCGAGCCGCTCTACGCCGGCAAGGATGTCAGAGGCAAGATCGTGCTGGTCAACGGCTCGCCGGGCGGGGCGAAAGCGCTTGCCGTGGACAAATTCGGCGCGGCCGGCCTCATCGGCTGGGGAGGCAGCCACGCCGATTACGACGTCGATGAAATCGGCTGGAGCTCCATTCGCACCGGCGAGGACGAGAAGGCTTTTGGTTTTGCGGTTTCGAGAAGGCAATTCGATGAGCTTCGCGATCTCTGCGAACGGGACGCCAAAGTGGAGATGCGCGCCATCGTCAAGACGCAGATGGTACCCTACAAGGAAGAAATGGTGTCCGCCCTGATCCCGGGGAAGGAATACCCCAACGAAGAGCTCGTCTTCACTGCCCACTTATATGAGGGCCTCACCAAGCAGGGCGCGAACGACAACATTAGCGGCTGCGCCGCGATCCTGGAGACGGCGCGGACGATTCAGAAGCTTGTGAATGACGGCAAGATCGCGCCGCTCAAGCGCTCCATACGATTCCTCTTCATCCCGGAAATTTCGGGCACCCTGGCCTATATCCAGAAATACCCGGACGTTGCCAGGCGCTTCTTCGCCAACATCAACCTCGACATGGTGGGTGAGGACATTGTCAAAAACCGCTCTTTTTTCAACATGGAGCGATCGCTCTGGTCATCGCCGACCTATCTCAATGATGTGCTCGAGGCGCTGTTCGAATGGCTGGGGAAGACCCAGAAGGAATCCGACGAATATGGCTCTGCCGAGATCCCCGTGGTTTCGCCCAACGGATCCAGGCAACCCTTCTATCACTACATCAGCGAATTCACCGGTGGCAGCGACCACATCGTTTTCCTGGACGGCGGCGTGAAGGTTCCCTCGCTCATGCTTATCGCCTGGCCGGACATGTGGTATCACACCAGCGGCGACACGATCGACAAGGCAGATGCCACCCAGCTAAAGCGCGTGGCCTTCATCACCTCACCTCGGCCGCGGCGATCTTCCTCGGCTCGGCCGGGCCGCGCGAAACGCAAGTCATGATGGCGGAGACCGCCAATCGCGGTCTGGCCCGCGCCGGCAAAGACAAGCTGCGGGCCGAGCGGATGGTGCTCAACTCAGAAGCGAATACCCTGTCGGAAACGGCCAAAGAGGCGGTAAATGTCGTCACGCAGGCCTTCATGCGCGAAAAGGACGCGCTGGCTTCGATCAGATTCTTCATTCGGGATGATGCAGCGCTCGACGGCCTGCTCAAGGCGCGTGTCCAGACGATGGACAGCCTGATGAAGGTCGCCGCTGCCGATATGGAAAGGGTCTATGAGAGCCGTGCGCCCGGCGCCGGTCAGAAATATCAAAAGTTGGCCCTCACTCCGGACGAGATCCGTCTGAGCCGGATTGTACCGGTGAGGACGTCCCGCATGCAGGGCTATTTCGACTCGATGGCCTTCCGGGCGGCTCTGAAGGACCTCAAGGATCTGCCGGCTTACAACCTGCAGCGAAGCGAATACGAGGTGCCCAACTTCATTGACGGACGCCGGTCGATTCTCGACATCCGCAACGGTGTTTCAGCAGAATATGATCCCATCCCTCTCAAGGATGTGGAGAACTTCATGCTGGTGCTCGAAAGAGCCGGTTTCGTCGAGCTGCTGAAGAAGTAAAACAGGCAGATCGCTCCACGGCCGGATCCGAAACAAAGTCGATGCTACTAAAAGCGCGTCCGATTGGAGTTCCTGTTTCTTTGAGGTCTTGGCGGTCTTCGCGGTTAGCTATTACCATCCGACGGCCTCGCTCCCGGCAGCAGACGCGACTGTCTGAATCGCATCACCCGGCCTTCCATCATACTTCCTCGGGTTTGTAAGAAAGATATGGTAGTATGGTATCGATATGGCAAGCAACACGAAGGTCACCTTTACGCTGGATCATGCAACCATCGCCCGCCTCCGGGATGCGGCCCAGCGCCTTGGGATCCCAAAGAGCGAAGTGGTGCGCGAAGCCATTCAGGACTATCACGCCCGCATCGGAAAACTGAGTGAATCCGAACGGCGGCGTATGCTGGCTGATTTCGACCGGCTCGTACCCTTGATTCCCAGCCGTCCGCAGGAAGAGGTGAAAAGGGAACTGGAGGAGATACGAAGAGCTCGCCGGAGCGGTGGCCGTAAGAGCGTAGGGAGACATAGCCTTTGATAGTCCTGGATACTTCGGTGCTGATCGAAGCGCTCACTGGACCGAAGCGATCCGCTCCGATACTGCGGATGGTGATCGACAAGGGGGAACGCCTGCTTCTCCCGTCGCTGGTACTTTATGAATGGCTTCGGGGGCCGCGCCTGGAAGCGGAACTTGAGGCGCAGGAAGCGCTGTTACCCTCAGGAAAGGCCATTCCTTTTGGCGCCCCTGAAGCAATAGTGGCATCACGGCTGTATGGCGCTATGTCGCGACCCCGGGGCCGCGAAATCGATATCGCTATCGCTGCGTTGGCCATCTCAAAAGATGCGGATCTGTGGACTCTGAACCTCCGGGATTTTGCGGATATCCCCGGATTACGCCTCTTCTACCACCTGTAATTCCGGGCTTCACTTCGCTCGTCCATACCTGCACTTTCCGGCTCTGGGGATCTTGCCGCCGCCGTTTATCCCGATGTCTGCATCGCAGAAATCGCAGCATCGGGCATCGGGCTTGCCTGGAGGTATGTTAAAATTTGACACAGTCATCCCCACGAGGAAGTGAGCCATGCGAAGAAGCGCCGGCTTTTTCATCCTCACTCTGCTGCTGGTTTTTCTCGGTGCCTTCCTCGGCTCCGTTTGTGCCCAGCCACAAGACGAGTACCGGAGACTCAAGAGCATACAGTTCATCGGGAACAAGGCCCTTACCGCGGCACAGCTCCAAAGCCATCTGAAATTCGCGAAACCCGGGAAGTGGGTAGTTCCGGAGGTGGTACGCCCAGCAGGACTCGAACCTGCGACCCTCTGCTTAGAAGGCAGATGCTCTATCCATCTGAGCTATGGGCGCACAAGAACTTCCGACTTCGTGACAGCGGCAGTGCGCTTGCTGGATGGCTCCAGCAAGCCGCAGTATATCAAATTGGGAAGGGCTTTGACCAAGGGTATGAAAATACCGAGGGCCGCTTCGACCGATTCGCGCCTCTGATTCGGCGGCGCGCTGCTTGCTGCCAACCGGCCGCCCGGTATAGGCTTGTGGAAAGGCTTGACAGATCGATGTGAATGGGAAATCCTGATGCGCCCATGGCGTTCAGGACCTGAAATGAGCAACTCCGCAAGGATCCAGCACCTCTCTTCCCTCGAGCTGCCAGAGCTCGCGCCCTACCGGACGCTGAAGCGACCCATCGCACACATGCAGCAGGGCATCTTCGTCGCCGAGGGAGAAAAAGTCGTACGCCGGCTCCTCGCATCCGGCCTGGAGGTGGTCTCGCTGTTGCTGACGCCCGACTGGCTTGCGCGGCTCGCTTCCGCCGGACATCTCGAGGGGAGGGAAGACTTAACCGCGTTTCTGGCCGACGAGGAGCTTCTGCGCGGGATCGTCGGATTCAACATTCACCAGGGAATCATGGCCGTCGCCAAAGTCCCGGCCGAGGGTTCAATCGACGCTATTCCAACGGTGCACCTCCTTGTGGCTCTCGACGGGCTGAGAATTTCGGAGAACGTGGGTGTGATTGTGCGTAGCAGCGCAGCCTTTGGCGTGCAGGCGATCCTCGTCGGTGAGACTTCGTGCAGCCCCTACCTGCGCCGGGCCGTGCGCAGCTCGATGGGCGCCGTGTTTCAGATGCCTGTTATTCATGTGCCATATCTGGCGAATGTCCTGGGCCGGCTGAAACTCCGATGCGGTACGGAAATCGTCGTCGCCGATCCGCACGGCGCCACGACGATTTATGATGCCTCCTTGGCCGGCAGTGTCTGCATCGTGCTCGGCAACGAAGACAATGGTGTGTCGCCGGAAGTGTCCGGCCTGGCGACTGTGCGCGCTGCGATTCCAATGCACAACCAGACGGACTCGCTCAATGTGGCTTCGGCAAGCGCGGTATTCTTATATGAGGCCGCCCGGCAGCGGGCGATAGGAGGGAGTAGACCTTGAAGTCCTGCGGTAGCGAGCTTGTGGACACGCACGTCCACCTGTGCGACCCGGTGTTCGACCCGGACCGCACGGATGTGCTGGCCCGCGCTCGGGCGGCCGGCATCGCGGCGGTCATTGCGGTCGGCGAGAATCTTGCGGATGCGGGGAAAAACCTGGAGCTGGCTGCAGCTCACCCGATGATCCGCCCGGCCGCAGGGCTCTATCCGACGTTGCTCAGTCTCGAACAGGCCGATGAGATGCACCGGTTCATCCGCCATCATCGAGACCGTCTGTTTGCGATCGGCGAGGTTGGGCTCGACTATTGGGCGGTACAGGAAGAATCGCAGAAGGCCCTGCAGCGCGAGATTTTCACCGGCTTTATTGAACTGGCCAAGGAGCTGAACCTGCCGCTCAATGTGCATTCCCGTTCGGCAGGACGGCATGCAGTGGCTCTGCTGCTCGAACGCGGCGCCGCCCGTGTTCAGCTGCACGCTTTCGATGGACGCAGTTCGGCCGCGCTGCCGGCAGTGGAAGCAGGTTATTTCTTCTCCATCCCGCCATCCATAGCACGTTCGGAACAGAAGCAGAAGCTCGTCCGGCGGCTGCCGCTCTCGTGCCTGCTTGTGGAAACCGACAGTCCGGTTCTGGGGCCGTCTGCGCAGGAGCGGAACGAACCGGCGAACGCGATTCTCTCGATCAAATGGATCGCAGCGATCAAGGACATCAGCGAAACGCAAGTCGTCGAGGCTGTGAGGGAGAACACGTATCATCTTTACGGAGAACTCAGCTCCTGCCGCGAGGCATCAGATTAGGGTTAGCAGTAGACGCCTTGACGGAGAATTAGATTGATGATCGATATATCCCGGATCCCGTCCGGCGAGACTGTCTCAAAACTCGACATTAGCCTATCGGTCCGCCTTTTGAGGCCCAAAGGGCCGCCAGTGCATAGGCCCGGCCGTTAGGCCGGGATTAGACGGTTGTTAACCATGAGCGCCGAAGGCGCGGCACGCTGCAAGCATTGCAAATAAAGCCCTTCCCATCTGTTTGCTCTCGGTCGTGTGCCGCACCTTTGGTGCTCAGCTCTATTCTATCCGCCTATCCCGACCTGACGGTCGGGCCTATTCAC
>CAYGWQ010000227.1:0-9195 GCA_964353465.1 uncultured Acidobacteriota bacterium
CGAAAGACCGAACCGGAATCTGAAGCTACCCCTGCGCAGAAACGCCGCCTCCGTCTTCAGGATCGCAAGCAGGGCATTGTTCATCCATTTCGCTCCGCGGGTGCCCGGACGAACATCCGATCCCGCCGGAGCCAGCCCGGCCTTTTTCAACATTCTCCAGCACACCGCAGCAGGAAACAGGATCGTATTCGCAAAAGTCAGGCGCAGGGGGTGGAACCCGGCACAGATCAGGGCGGCGCGCAACTCCCGCTCGCCGTAGCGGCGATAGGTCATAACATCGGCGTCGTGGCTGCTCCTGAGCCACTCATAGGCGGGAACCCGCATCAGCAATCTCCCTCCCGGCTTGAGCACACGCTGAAATTCGCTCAACGCCAGAGCTCGGGAGCTGTCTTCCTCCACTTGGGAGATGACATCGAAGGAGGTCACCATATCGAAGGTGTTTGTCGCGAAAGGCAGCCGGGCCGCATCAGCTTGCACCAGGTCCCGCTCTCCACGCCGCCGGCAAAAAGCCAGGCCCTGCGGATAATAGTCAATGCCGGTAACCATGGCGCCATAATGCGCCCGGAACCATCCCATGGCGTAACCTGTGCCGCAGCCGGCATCCAGCAGGCGGGGATGCTCCGGAAGCGAGGCCGGCGGCACCAGGGAGTAAATGACAGCCCGCATCCCTGCGTACCACCAATGGTGTTCTTCCTCCTCAAACATGTGGAGGTATTCGTTTTCCTTCATACCCCAGCTCTGACCTCCGCTGAAACACCCGCGCAACCATGGTGGCATGGCGTTTGGAGCCGGCATGCAGTCCGCATGCCGGCCGGTCCCATTGCGGCGTGAACCCGGGATGTTTCTGTCGCGAACCCCCTATTCGAACCGAATCTTCCGTCAACCAGGCTAATCATGTGCGGGGAGGCTTTAGCCCGTGCCCGGTTTACATGAATGAGAGATCGATGCCTCAATGCACACCTCGCCTCATAAACAAATGAATTACGCTCATGAAATCAACCGTAGCGTGGTTGTTATCATTGATGCGCGGGCTAAAGCCCGCCCCCACATTTGACTTCAATACAGCCGGTGTTATGGGTCGAATAACGAGTTTCGCGACAGAACTTAGGATGCATAAAACCGGCGCACGGTATCAACCGTGTACTGAAACTCCTGCTCGGTAAGCTCCGGATAGAGCGGGAGTGAAAAGATCTCTCGCGCAGCTTTTTCAGCAACCGGGAATTGCTGCCCGGGAAGAACGAACTGCTTCAGTGCGGGCTGAAAAGGCATCGGCGTCGGGTAGTGCACCAGTGTCTCAATGCCGTGTTCCTTCAAGTAGCGGCGCAACTCTTCCCGACGTGAAGATCGAACGGGATAGAGGTGACGGTTCGGCAGCAATGCCCGGTCTACGGGCAGGAGAACGAGGTCCAGCTCTGCGAATGCTTCATCGTAACGCGCGGCCAACTCCCGGCGCACGGCGTTGCGATCTTCCAGTCGTTCCAACTTGAATCTGAGGACAGCCGCCTGAATCTCGTCGAGCCGCGAATTGCATCCCAGCAGTTCGTGGTGATAGGTCTTGCCTTGCCCCCCATGCCGGAGTTTTTTGACCCGCAACTGCAACTCCTCATCGTGAGTGACCACCATTCCCGCATCCCCAAGGGCGCCCAGGTTCTTGGTCGGGTAAAAGCTGAAGGCAGCGGCGCGACTCATGGCACCCAGCCATTCTCCTTCCCACCTGGATCCATGAGCCTGGCAGGCGTCCTCTACAACCGCCAGATGATGTTTCCGCGCCAGTTCTCCGATCCTTTGGATATCACAAGCATGTCCGAACAAATGGACAGGCAGTATGGCCCGGGTTCTCTCGCCAATCAACGACTCGATCAGGCGGGGATCGATCTGAAGCGTGACCGGATCGATGTCCACGAAGCGAGGGACGGCTCCGGCCCGGCAGATCGCCAGCGCTGTGAACGCGGCAGAGAGCGCCGTGGTGATCACCTCTTCGTTCTTCCCGGGATGAGTGCTCTCCATAGCCTCCAAGACCAATGCGAGCGCATCCGTCCCGGAACCGACTCCGGCTGCAAAAGGGACTTTCAGGTAAGCAGCAAATTCTCTCTCCAGCGCCTCCAGCTCCGGGCCGAGGATGTACCAGCCGCTTTTCAGCACCCGCCCGATAGCTCGCTCGATTTCTCCACGGTAGCACTCGGACTCTCTCTTGAGGTCGAGAAAGGGAACCAGCATAAGGCCTCAGGCCAGGAGGTGATGAAGCCCGGCCGGATTTGCCGGATTGCAGACGGCATGCCGCGAGCGTGTCAACGGGGAGCACCCAGTTTGCGCATTTCGACTTCCGTGCGCGGCATGGAGGAAGTGAGCTTGCGCTCGCGTCTCAGGACGAGCTTCCACCAGGCGACAAACAGCTGGACAAAAACCCTGCGCAGATGCCTGAACCTGAAGAACTGGCTGCTGCCGTGATAACGGTGGTAATGATGCACCGGCACCTCGACGATCCGGCAACCCCGGGCTTGAAACCTCTTCATCAGCTCCACACAGATCACTCCGCTGTCGCAAGTGAGCTGCGTATCTCTAAGGAGGCTGCGACGGAAAAGCCGGAAGTCGCAGTCCACATCCCGGACATTCAGCCGGAACAGGAGCCGCATCAGAAGCTGGTAGATGCGGCCGGCAATGATACGGTGCTTCGGGTCGGACCTGGAAATCTTATAGCCGTTAACCAGGTCCGCTTCGTCGGTTAGAGCCTGCAGGAGAAGCGGCAATTCCTCGACATCATACTGGCCATCACCATCGGTATAGAAAACCAGGTCCTTGGAACAATTCGCGAAACCGGTGATGAGCGCGGCGCCATACCCTCGATTCACACCATGATGGATGATCTTGAGGAACGGATACTCATGCGCGAGCATACGCAGCAGGTCCCCGGTCCCGTCCTGCGACCCGTCATCCACCACCACGATTTCATAGTCCTTCGTCAGCTTCGGGAGCAGCCAGGCCATCGTGTGGATGATCTTGCCTATCGAACCCACGTCATTATAGGCAGGGAAAAAGGCAGATATGGAGTACTGCCCCGAATCCATGGTTTCAACCCCCACACTGAAAATGGTTGCTTATTTTTGTCATTTTTTAACATATGCTGCATCCACAGGTACAAGGATTAACACATTTTCAGAAAAGCTGCACCCCTAAAGGGCTGGACAGCTAAGAGGCATGGTATCTCGTGAATAATCAGTCTGACGGAACGATGGCACGGTCCACAGAGCGCTTACCCCAGTCGTGGAGCCTGCAAACAAAGGAAAAGGCGGTCCTGGCATTGCTCTTGCTGATCGAGATCTGGGTTTTTTCCGGTGCCTTCCGGAAGTTTTTTACGCATGACAGCCTCTTTTTCATAATCAATGCGCCGCAAACATGGCAACAGTTCTGGCAATACCTGCTGGCGCCCTCACCGGAAAAGAACTATCGTCCGCTTAACCTGGGCCTGATCGCGCTCCTCAAGCCGTGGCTGGGGCTGGACCCCCGCCCCTACCATTGGATCCCGCTTCTTTTCCACCTGGCGAACACGGTCCTCTTTTGCTGGCTGGCAAAAAGGGTTTTCGCCGGCTCTGCAGCGGTTCTCGCCGCCACTGCGTTCTGGGGACTTCATTCCGTGGCGGGATGGATTACCTACGACATCACATACCTTTCGGACTTCATGCTGGCGTTTCTTCTCCTGCTCGCCTTGCTGCTGGCTGTGGAAGGAAACCGGCGAAAGTCAAAGCTGTTGATTGCCGTTTCCCTGCTTGTTTTCGGGCTTTCGCTGCTGACCAAAGAGGCAGCAACCACTTTCCCTCTGGCCATTTGGATCTCTTTGAGCCTGGCCGGACTGCGCGCATCGGAGGAACCGCTCACGCGGAGGAATATTCTCCAATCATTCAAAAAGACCCTTCCGCTGACATGCCTTTACCTGATCCTCGCGATCGCTTTTGCCGGTTTGTTCCTTTACTGGTATCAGAGCGGAGATCTCTATACGACAAGTGCCAATGCTGCTTACAGTATCAATCCGTGGGCGAATCCGCTTGCCAAATTGAAATACCTCTACTGGGCTTTCAATCTCCCGGATGCGCTGAGCATTCCCAATGCCGCGAGAAATCGTGCGCTTGCTTTTGGGTTGATGGGCCTGCTTTTGCTGATTTGGTGCAGTGACCTCATGAAGCGTCGTTTCCGGCTGTCGGTCGTGGAGTGGTCGGGGATTGCCTGGTTTGCAGGCCTGAACGTCCCTTCATTGCTTTTGTCAAGCCGGCTGGGCAAGTGGTACCTGTATCTCCCACTGCTCGGTCTGGCTTTCGTGTTTGGCGGTCTGGCGGAGAGCTTGCGGGCGCGGATGTCCGCGAGACCTCAGGGGCTTGCCGGTCTCGTCATTCCCGGACTTCTTGCAATTCCCATCCTGTTTTCGTCTCTTGTGCAAACGCGAAGTTACGTGATTTCTTCGGATGCCGCCTTTCAATCCGAGGTGCTGGAGACCTGCCTGCGTAACGTACGGGAACTCCATCCCACCCTTCCCCCTCAGGCCACGCTGTTCTTTCTGCCGGCATTCGACGAGGGCATTTCCAGCCTGATCTCGGCCCCTCCCCTTGACCGGGGGCAGTTGTTCCAACTGTATTACCCTGGCAGCCGGGTGGAGGCGAAGTTCGCCCACAAGGGCGATTCACTCCCGGCCGACTTTGCCGGCCGCTCCGATATCATTGTTCTCCAGTATCTCGATTACCACATTTACGATGTAACGGAATTTATGAAATCCACGGGCAGCATGACTTTGTTCCTGCTTCCCACATTCGAAGGCGAAGTGGCCCCGCTCCTGAAGAAAGAACCGGCCGCCGGCAGAAAGCTGTACCGGCAATTCGTCCGGGTTTTGTGCGCAGATGAAGGGGCGCAGCTGCCGGAGGGCTATGAACAACGCACCGATCTGTGGCTGCTTCAATATCTCAGCGGCCGCTTCAGTGATGTAACCGCGTACTACAAGGGGAGGCGCAGGGACAGTGCGCGACGCGTGATTCGAACCCTGGATAGTCTGCGAGCTATCGTCGACCGCAGGGAGTTCTATCCCACCTATGAGCACTTCGATACGCCGTCGGGCACTCCGGTCTTTTTCCCGTCCCCGGGAAAGGAAATCGTCACGCAGATAGGAGGCTCTACGGTCGAGATCCCTCTCGATGCAATTCCGAGCGGCTCTCGTTTGCGGTTCGATGTCTCGTGGATGTTCAATGAGGGGGATGGCGGTTGGGCCGAAGCCGTTTTGCGCATACAGGGAAAGGAGATCGCGATCTATGGCGAGTATCTGCTCCCGGATCTCAAGCGGAGGAATCTGGTCTGGAAGGAAGTGATCTTCGATCTCGGGCCTTACGCAAATGAGCAGGCAGATTTGGTACTGAAATGCCACAACGATGCGGGAAAGAACACGGTGGCGGACTGGCTTAACTGGCGGGATATCGTGATCGAAACCGCGGAGGGGAAGCCGGTTTCGTCCAAATAGCAGATATAGAACCATTATCAGGGCAGATCCGCGACGAAAACCAACGTGCACCGGAGGAGCCCAGCCCCCCGGGGGCGGCAAGAGAATAGCCCCGGGCGCAAGCCCGGGGTGGGATCGGAAAGCAGCGGGGAGCCCTGTAGGGGCGACAGAAAAATGTTGCGGACAAAGATCTTTCACCCCTACAAGGGCTTCCTATATGCAACATCCTATATGGGGGCTTGCGCCCCCGGCTGGTATTTTTCCACTCCTCCGGGGCCGGGCCGGCACATTCTGCAGCCTAGTTTCTCGACAGAAACTAACCAGTTTCAGTCGAGAAATTCGCTCCGCCCTCTCGAAGGCGCCCCGAATTTCGTGGGTTTCATGTCACATTCAGCGCTTGATTTCCAGATTGCTGCGCAGGACAAAGCTAAAACGCTCTTCCGCCCCGAACTTCACGTCCTTGCCCTTGGTTACGAGAACGGTCGCCGTGCCGGCACCTCCGCCAATGGCAGCGCCAATCGCTACGCCCTTCCCTCCTCCGGCAATTGCGCCGATAACGGCGCCTATGCCGGCACCGATGCCGATCTTCGTAGCATCGTCCTTCATGGATTTTTCAGCCTCAAAAGCGAGCGTGTTCGTCTGGATTGGATAGGATGATTTTCCGACGTCAATCCCGGTCAAGGTTATCGACATGGCGGCGCGCCCCTCGACACGTCCCGACTGCTTCACTTCGACCAGCTTCCCCTTTACCATGCTGCCGCGCGGGGCTACGACCGTGCCATCCACTTCCAGGTCTTGGTCCAAAGTCGCCCTGAAGGTGTCTCCTGTCTTGTTATCCGCCGCACTGATCGGATCGATCAGCCGGATTTCCAGACGCGTGCCTGAAGCAATCAGGAATGGTGGAGGAGGCGGGGGAGGCGGCGGGGGGGGCGGTGTCGTAACCGGCACTGGCGTTGCTTCGCTAACTTGCTTGGTCGCGGCTGCTGCGGGAACGGCCGGCTTCGTCTCGGTGCCACTACCGGCAGGCGTTACCGGGGTTTGGGCCCCAGCAGGAGGCGCCGCAGGCTGGCTCGCCGAACGAGGCGGTGCCGGCTTCGTGCCTGCCACGCGCGCCGGAGCCGCTTCCGGCTGGGGCGCAGCTGCCGGAGGCTGAGCCTGTGCCGCAGTCTGCGGCGCGGCAGGCTGTTGAGGCGCTTGCGCAGCCGGTTGTTGGGCTGCAGCGGGCTGATTTTGAGCTTGATTCGTGTCTGCCTTGCTGCATCCGAAGAATGCGAGCAGCAGAACCATGGTGAATAAATAGCCACCGAGTCGTCGCATAGGTCTCCTCCTTGAAACTGACATAATAGATGACATACTCTTGCGTGAGTTTCATTTTTGTGCCCAGCGTCACAGATTCCAGAAAAAGGAGAGAATGGGATCTGACGGTTATATGCTCCAGGTTTAGGACTTACTAACCAGTTCATAGGTAAGTAGACACGTATATTTAGAGATTCTTCGAGCCTTCGAGCCTTGGAGGTTAAAGAGTCCACCTCTAAGCCTCGAAGACTCTAAGGCTCAAGAGAGCGTTGGACGTCCACATAATTATCAACCGATTAGTATTTCGCTTTGCCCGCCACAGCGAACCCAGAGCCACGGGCCAGAGGAGAAATGACATGAGAGCATTCTGGATAGCGTTACTGATACCTGTGATCGGACTGAGTGTGGGACTGGTCGCACACGCGCAAACGCCGGCGCCGGCAGCAACGGCCCCCATAAGGATCGCCGTCGCTACCTTTTCCCATGAGACCTGCACCTTCTGCCCGGCACCGACTGGAATTGCCGAGTGGGAGTACTACGGGCCTCCCGTGCGGGGTGACGAAGTGCTCCGGATCGGAGGGTACATCAGGGGTTTCGTGGACGCAGCCCGCGAATACAATGATGTGCAACTAGTCGGCATCTATTCGCCACGCGATGCCAAAGGCGGATCATCGGGAAGCTGGATCACAAGAGAGGCATTCGACAAATATACTCTCGGAATGGTCGAAGATCTGAAGCAGGCCGGGCGGCTCGACGGCATCTACCTTGCCCTTCATGGAGCCATGGCGGTAACCGGCATTCCCAGGCCCGAAGCCGAAATCGTGCGCCGCCTGCGCCAGGCTGTGGGGCGGATGCCGATCTTCGTCACCCTCGACCTGCATGCGAACGAGGACAAGGAGCTTTCCGATGCCGCGAACGCAGTCTTCATCATCAAGCGCTATCCGCACTACGACGTGGCTTTGCAGGGAGAGCGCGCCGCGCGCATCCTGATTCGTACAATCCGCGGCACCTATAAGCCGGTGATGGCCACACGCAAGCCGGGAATTATCACCCCCAGCGTGTTCCAGGGAACGGACATGTCACCTGCCATGGACATTATGGAACGAGCGCGCAAATGGGAGGAGCGCACCAGGGACGCATATGTCTCGGTCGCCTTCGGATTTGCCTACGCCGACGTCCCCGATGTCGGGGCGACGGTCATGGTTGTTACGAATGACGACCAGAAGCTGGCAGATGAGATTGCAGACGACATGACGGGCTATATCTGGAGGATCCGCGAGCAGTTTGCGGGCAAGAAGCTCCCCAAAACCAAAGAAGGCGTGGCGCTCGCGATTGACGCCGCCCGGAAGGGCAAAAAGCCTGTCGTGATTGCCGACCACAGTGACCGGACCGGCAATGCAACCCATATCCTGGAAGAACTCATACGCCAGGGCGCAAGCAATTTCTGCATAACCACGCTCGCCGACGAGAAAGCGGTCATGGAAATTGCCTCGACCGCCAAAGTGGGCGACACCCTCGCCGTGAGCGTTGGAGGCTATGCTGATCCGTTCTCCGGAAACCCGGTCAAAATAAGCGGGAAAGTCGACTTCCTGGGAAAATACGAACGTTTCGAGCACGTGGTCGTCCTCCGCTTCGGCGACAATAACCGGGTGATCCTGACCCCGCTTTTGCATGAAGCCACCGGCACGGGAATTTTCCCCGCGCTTGGGATCAAGCTCGCCGATCTCGACATCATCGTTCTCAAGTCGCGCGTGCATTTCAGGCGCGGCTATTACGAGAACGGACTGGCCGGCGCCATTTTCGAGGTCGATGCGCCCGGACTCGGCCCGGCAGACCTCTCTGCGATCCCGTATAAAAATATTCCCAAGGACCTCTATCCTCTGGTGCAAAAATAGCAGCTTCAAGGGAGCGGTCTGGTTTCTGTCGCGAAACTCGCTCAATCCTCCAGTACAGCCCCATAGGGGCGGCAAGATAATAGCCCCGGGCGCGAGCCCAGGGTCAGGCCGGAAAGCAGCGCGGAGCCCTGGAAGGGCGACAGAATAATGTTGCGGACTGAAGCCTTTCGCCCCTGCCGGGGCTCCATAAATACAATATCCTATCCGGGGGCTCGCGCCCCCGGCTACTATCTTTCCACCCCTCCGGGGCTCGGTTGGCGCATTCTGCAGCCGAATCTCGCGACAGAAACTGGCTAGTTTCTGTCGCGAAACTCGTTATTTGACCCATAGCTCCGGCTGGATTGAAGTCGAACGTGGGGGCGCGCTTTAGCCCGCGCATAAATGAAAACATCCTCGACCGGTGGATTTTATGAGCGTAATTCATTTGTTATTAAGGCGATGCGTGGACAGAAGCCCCGATCCCTCATTCAGGCACACCGGGCACGGGCTGAAGCCCGCCCGCACATGATTGGTCTGGTTGTCGGAAGATTC
>CAYGWQ010000228.1:0-4139 GCA_964353465.1 uncultured Acidobacteriota bacterium
GCGCGAAGCGCCGGCAGGGAATAGCCCCGCGCGTCAGCGCGGGGCTGAGCAGAGGGTGGCAACGAGGCCCAAAGGGCCGGCACCGGTCTTGCAATTATATCTACTCCAGCAAAAAATGCGTACAAGGTACAGGGCAAGCCACCGCACTCCGAGCCTCGGTTACGCGGGCAGGAGCCTGAGCCGTGCCAGGCGATCGGCGACGTCCTTGAGCCCAAGTTTTTCGAGGGACTTGCGGGTTGGGGCGCCGGTCTTTCGGTCCCAACCCAGCACATCGTAAAACAGGTCCTTGGCGAGCTCGATGTCCTGCCTGTCCATTTTGTAGTGGCCCGGGGTGAACGGTTTTTGATCCGTCGGGTAATCGAACGCCCAGTCGGGCGCCGTATCGTGCTTCAACCTCATATCCGTCGTTGCCATGTCACGCATGGTGAGCACTCGGTGCAGGTTGAATATGCGCTCCGCAACCTGATCGAGTTCCGCGGCGTCCTTCTTGTCTCCGGTCACCAGCGAGTAGAGCCGGGCTTCGATGCCGTTGTCGCCTTCGTAACGGCGCGACTTGATCGGAGAAGCCACCATGGGGTACATCCAATTGCACAAGGTGAGGGAATCGTGCAGTTCCTTGCGCAGGACCGACCAGATGGCGAATCTGGCCTTATCGATGTTCATGGGGGTGATATTGTTGTCCTCATCCACAGCCCCGGCTCCCCAGAGCCCGGCGGCAAGTTCCTTCTGAATCCTGACCGGAAGGCCATTGCGGAGAAAGTTGGAGTGAGAGTGGCATTGGCATTCCCGGTTGTACATCATGTTAATGAGAACCCCGGTCTGTCCCGCCTCTTCGGACGAGTGATGCTTCGGGTGCCCCATTTTCCACCAATTGGCGGTCGGATCCTTATAGTACTCCTGCGGAAATTTCCATCGTTCTGCCAGCCGCCCGGATCCCTCGCCCAGAGCGATGCCCAGTTCCCCTTGCTTAAAGGCGATGCGCGTATAGATCTCGCGCAAATCGCCGGGATCGCCCTGTTCATACTTTTCCCAGGGAATCGACCGGTATTCGCGGTCGGGCAGGTTGGCCTTGATCAATCCATGTTGGTGCGCATATTGGAAATCGCGCTGCAGCTGGCTATAGTGGGTCCAGACGCCCAGGTCGTCGGCGAGATGTTTGCCCACCACCGCGGCTTCAATGCTGGCGTGGCCGCGGGTCCCGTCCGGAAATGATCGGAAGAACCTGCGCCCGCCCCAGCCGACGCAGGTGCTGGCGGCGTAACGGCTGACGCCATACTTCTCTTCAACCGAGGGCACATCGAGATGCGAGTGGCAGCGTATCGGACAGGAGACGCAGCCGCCCATTCTGACTGTGTACTTCTCGGCATTCGGCCCGAGATCGAAGGTAGCCTTGGCCGTGCGGTAGCCCATCCGGTTGAGGTCTTCCGGACGGCACTCGCCGGTCTCGACCGGCGGATTGGCGGCTCCCCAGTACAGGCCTTTGCGCGCCGTCCATCGGCTCCCCGGCGAGGAGAACTCCGCCCATGGCTGAGGCGTGCTCGGCACAACGTGCTGGTTGTTCGCACCCATGATGGACAGGATGTAGTAAACCAGCTCCTTCCATTCCTTCTTGCCGGCCGCAATCCTCACCGCGCCGGCGCCTCGTACGGCGATCGCCTTGAGACGCTTCGAACCAAAGACGCCGCCGACCCCTCCCGCCGAGTGAGAGAAACTGTTCATCACTACTGCCAGACGCACCAGGTTTTCCCCTGCCTGGCCGATGGCGGCAACTTGCGTTTCCGCACCCATCTCCTGGCAGATCGAATGGGTGGTGTGGTAGATGCCGTTGCCCCAGAGGTGGGCGGCATCGCGGATCTCGACTTTGTCATCGACAATGGCGATGTAGACCGGCTTCTGCGACTGTCCTTCAATGATGACGTTGTCCCACCCTGCGTATTTGAGCTCAGCGCCCCAGCCGCCGCCCATGTGTCCAGTCGCCACCAATTCATCCGGATAGACAATCGGGAAAATCGTAGTAATGGATGTGCGCCCGCCGCTGGGTGCTCCGGTTCCGGTCAGCGGACCCACACCCAGGATAATCTTGTTGTCCTTGTCAAAGCCCTTGGTGCGCGCCGGCACCTCATCCCATAAAACCTTGTATCCGACGCCGGTTCCACCCAAAAAGTCCTTGTACCTGGCAATGGTGTCTTCGACGCGGATCGCTCCCGTCGACAGGTCAATCCGCAAGGTCTTTCCAGTCCATCCGCCGTATTTCGCCAATTCGGACCTTCCTCCCTGTTGAGTCATGAGTCATGAGTGATGAGCAAAACTGTGTGCCGGTGCATCAGCGGAGCTGAAAATCCCTGAGCTGTCTCTCCTCATATCCCTGACCTCTCACGCCGCACGACTCATCCCTCACCCCTCGTCACTCGTCACTCGTCACTCGTCACTCTTTTCAATGGCATCCACGGCACTCAGCCGCCTTGGTATCTGAGAGGGCCGCGAGCATGGGTTGCCGGATGGGGAAATCATGGGTAAGGTCGCGCCAGGGAACGTATCGGAGCGCCAAGGATGGGCAGGCTTCCACACATTCGGGTTTGCCTCCGCACAGGAAGCACTTGGTGGCCTTTTTTGCTTCCCCGTCAAAGCTCATCATTTCCCAGGGACAAGCGCGCAAGCAGAGCCGGCAGCCCCGGCACTTATCCGGATCCACCCGTCGTGCCTTGGTCTTCTGGTCTGCGATGATCGCATCATACGGGCAGGCGATCGAGCAAGGCACAGGGTGAGGACACTGAAGGCAGGTATCCTGCAAGATGCGGAAGTTTCCAAACTCTCCCCGGGACCGGCTGAAGCCATCCCTAAGGCTGCGCGGGCCATAATGGTAGTTGCGCGCGACCTTGATGCGGGCCAGCGCAGGCTGGGCCCGGCCATCGTTGTATTCGGTGCATGCCAGCTCGCAGCGCCTGCATCCCACACATCTCGTGGTATCCGTCACCAGGACGCCCTCGGCATTTTCCAGAATCATGAGGGGCGCAGTTGGGGACCGTCCGGACCAGGCGAGGGCCGAGAAGCCGGCGATGCCAAGTGTCGACCGGAAAAAACCGCGCCGCGTGGTCTCAGCAGGTAATCGGAGTCTATCAATAAGCCGTGTGAGCAGATCTTCGTTATTGAGCATGTCCGATTATAAACCAAAAACTCAAACCACAAAGACTCCAAAGACCTCGAAGAGAATTATTTAAATTCTTTGTGGTCTTTGAGGTCTTGGCGGTTTGATATAGTAAAACCATGATTCCCGTTGCACTGACCATCGCCGGTTCCGACCCCTCGGGCGGCGCCGGGATCCAGGCGGACATCAAGACGTTCCACCAGCTGGGTGTGTATGCCATGAGCGTCCTGACCCTTGTGACGGTCCAGAACACGCAGAACGTCCAGGCAGTGGAACTGCTGTCCGCCGAGCTTGTAGGAGCCCAGCTCGATGCGGTTCTTGAAGACATCGCGCCGCATGCTGCAAAAACAGGGGCGCTCGGTGACGAGAGCATCATTATAGCCGTGGCCCGCCGGGCGGCCGGATTCACCTTTCCCCTGGTGGTGGACCCGGTCATGATCAGCAAACACGGGCTTCCTCTGATTACCGAAAGAGCGCGCGCGACCCTTGCCAACCAGCTGATCCCTCATGCGGCCCTGGTCACGCCAAATCTCCACGAGGCGGGTGTGCTCGCCGGCATGCCCGTGCGCGATCTCGGTGACATGGAGGAGGCGGCACGCCGCATCGCCGCACTGGGTGCGGCAGCTGTGCTGATCAAAGGAGGACACCTGGCCGGAGAGGCTGTCGATGTGCTTTACTGGCAAGACGGCATCCGGCACTTTTCATCCCCGCGGGTAGAAACCAGGCATACCCACGGGACCGGGTGCACGTATTCGGCTGCCATCACAGCGGGATTGGCTCAAGGGCTGGCGTTGCCGCAGGCGATCGAAAACGCGAAGAAGTTCATTACCCTGGCCATCCAGTCTAATCCCGGCCTGGGCAAGGGATGCGGCCCGGTCAATCATCACGTTGTAATATAGTCTTGACAATAGGGACCCGACAACAATTGCGATAAGCCGCCAGGAGACAGGAGACAGGAGACAGGAGACAGGAGACAGGAGACAGGAGACAGGAG
>CAYGWQ010000228.1:4239-9195 GCA_964353465.1 uncultured Acidobacteriota bacterium
ACAGGAGACAGGAGACAGGAGACAGGAGACAGGAGACAGGAGACAGGAGACAGGAAACAGAAGAAAAAACCAACTGTCGGATCAGCATCCTACATTGCCGGCCAGGTTGTTCGCGGAACAGGTACCAGGGGACCATCCTGGAGATGGGAATAAAGCGCAATTATATTTGGAATTCTGACTCCTGACTTCTGTCTCCTGTCTCCTGAGTTTTGACTCCTGACTTCTGCTATCCTTACGCTTCTGATTGACTCGAAGGATTGCCGGGAGAGCATAATGGATCACAAGACAAAAACCGCCAGGGATCATCGGCCGCCGAAGGCTTACAAGAACCTCCGTTTTCTCAAAAGCAAAGAGGCGCGGCTGATCCGGATCCTCAGTGAATATCTGGAACCGGCAAGCCGTCTGAAGTGGCAGCAGGTAGAAGACACCGTAGTGTTTTTCGGTTCTGCCCGCGCGCGGCCGATGGCAGAATCTCAAAGCCGCCTGGCGCTGCTCCGCGAGCAGCTCAAATCGGCGCCCGAGCCCAGCCCGTCCATGAAGGCCGAGATCCTGCGCGCAGAAAGCCAGGTCAGATTGTCGCGTTATTACGAGGATGCGGCTGTCCTGGCGCGGCTCCTGGTTCAGTGGGCGCGGACCCTGGACGGCGGACTGAAACGGCTCATGATCTGTTCCGGCGGGGGGCCTGGAATTATGGAGGCAGCAAATCGGGGCGCCAGCGAGCTCGGGGAACAGTCGATCGGCTTTTCCATCAGCCTTCCCAACGAACAACGAGTCAACCCGTATGTGCCGCAGGAACTAGCCTTTGAGTTCCACTACTTTTTCATGAGAAAGTTCTGGTTCGTCTATCTGGCCAAGGCGCTGGTTATTTTCCCGGGAGGATTTGGAACGCTGGACGAAATGTTCGAAGTGCTCACACTGATTCAGAATGAGAAGAGCCGGAAGCCTATGCCGGTCTTGGTCTATGGTTCGGAGTATTGGGATGAGGTTTTGAAAATGGATGCCATGGTGCGCTGGGGAACCATTTCACCCGAGGATCTAACCCGCATCCATCGTTCGGATGATCCCCAGGAGGCATTCCAGTATCTTAAGAGCGAACTGACTAGGATTTGGAACCTATGATATTCCGACCTCCGACTTCCGCCTTCCGACCTCAGACTAAGAATTTGTCGGCACTTCAAGAGTTTGCCCGCCAGTCAGGAAGGTTGGAAGTCGGAGGTCGGAAGTCATAGGTCGGAAGGAGTTATGGACAGTTTCCTGATTGAACGGGAGCATCCGGAGCCTCCCCCTTCACCCAAAGACCACCGGCATCCGACTGAGCGCGATCGAGACCGGATTTTGCACAGCTCGGCATTTCGCAGGCTGCAGGGAAAGACTCAAGTCTTTGGCATCGGCCAGGCTGATTTCTACCGGACGCGTTTGACCCACAGCATTGAAGCCTCCCAGCTCGCCCGGGCCATTGCAAACAACTTGTTGGCCGAGAAACCGCTGCTGGCGCGCTGCCTGGCTCCGGAGCTGGCCGAGGCGGTCGCCTTGGCGCATGATCTCGGACATCCGCCATTCGGGCACGCGGGTGAGAGATCGCTGGACGCTTGCATGAGGGATGTCAGCCGGCGCGGGCGCCGGCGCGGCCAGGGCGCATTGCGCTTCGAGGGCAATGCGCAGACTTTCCACGTCCTGGTCGCCGCAGAGCCGAAATCCCCTTCCTATCCGGGCTTGAACCTGACCCGCGCGACCCTGGCGGGGGTCATGAAGTACCCGTACGCGCAGGACACCGGCACTGAAAAGTTCATCTTTCCCTCCGATGCAGATACTGCCCGCTGGGCGCTGCGTAAGGCAGGCAACCTTCTGAACGCACGGCAAGCGGAAAAAGGGGAGAAGCCGCAGACTTCGATCGCCTGCCAGATCATGGATTGGGCCGACGATTGCGCCTACTCGATTCACGATATCGAGGACGCGCTGCAAGCACAGTTCCTCCGGCCCGGGGACCTCACGGACGCCAGGTTCGCGGAGCGGGTCGCCCAACACTATGAAGAAACCCGGGAGAGTGAGTCGGTCCCGCCGCTCACCCGCAGCGAGATCCGCATGCGGCTGCGCGCTCTCAAGAAGCGCATTCGCCCGCCGGAGAGCGGTGATGAGAGAGCGTATATCAAGCAGGCACTCCGGAATATTCTCAATGAGCTGATCACCGTTGTCTCCATCAGGCCCCGCCCGGGTACGCACCGCTCTGACTATGCCTGGACTCTGATTGTTCCCGATGAAGCCAGGATTTTATCCGCCTTGTGCAAGGCGGTTATTTGGGAGGCTGTGATCACCGACCCACGGGTTGCCGTCATGACAACGAAGGGAAAAGAAATCCTGCATGACCTGTTCTATCTGCTGCTCGGGGAGGTGGTGGAAAAAAAGAGCTATGTGCTCTTTCCGCGATATTTCCGGCCTATCATCGAGGAAGCCATGGGCAAAAGCCCGTTGGAAGCTGCCCGCGGCGTGTGCAACTTTCTCGCGCTGCTGACTGACATGGATGCACTCCGCCTTCACGCGCTGCTCCGCGGATCGAAGGCCTCCTCGGTGTTTGATTTTCTCTAGCCTCTTCCTTCAGACCAGAACATCGAGGTCCCGCTGCCTGGCAGGCGGCGGATCATAGGGACAGCGCATTCTCGGCGGTGAATCGGGCACCTGCTCTGTCGTCGCTTTTTTCGCGCGCAACCTTTGCCTCCCCGCTTCGCTGGACTCAGGCAGGCGACGGAGCGAGTCATCGGTGGAAGCCGCAGGATGTGTGTGCAGGGGCGGCCTCTCCGGTTGTTCTGCGGGGCTCCCAGCCTTGGGAATGGCGTCTGCCGCATCGGGTAGATGATCCGGGGCCGGACGCTTCGAAAGACGGATGCCGGCGGCGCCGGGTGTACGTGCCATGCTCTGCATGGATGTTGCATTTGTATTGTCGGAACTGATATTCAATGACATGCGTCCTTCCGGAATCGACAATTCCAGGCCGGCAAACCCCGAGCCTTGAAAACGTCGGAACCGCAAGGGGGGATCAGCGCTTCGGTGGGACATCCTGGTTATCGACCGATACCTGTCGCGGCATTAGCCTTAATTCTGCATAATTTATCGATTTTTTGGCCGGGAGGGATATGCCTGATCCGATATTCGTCGAAGGCGGGGTGCTGGTGCCGGGCGACGCGCTGGAAATGAGGGCCGTGCGTGCATCCGGCCCCGGAGGCCAGAACATCAACAAGGTCGCATCCAAGGTAGAGCTTCACGTTGCCCTCGACCGCATCCAGGGAATGGGAACCGAGAGCCGCCAGCGGCTGCTCCGTCTTGTGGCCAAGCGGCTCGACAGCGACGGCAGGCTCCTGGTCACCAGCCAGCGGACACGAGACCAGCAACGCAATCTGGCGGACGCGCGACGCAAAGTTCATGATTGGATCGCGCAGGCACTGATCAAGCCGAAGAAGCGGGTGGCAACGCAGCCCAAGCCGGCCAGCCGTGAGCGGCGCCTCGAGGAAAAGAAGCATCACTCTGCGCGTAAAGCTGGCCGGCACGTCGCTCCCAAGGATATCGAGAACGATTTTTGAGCCGCGAAACCGGAATGGCTTTGGGAAAAGGGAACAGGAGTCAGAAGACAGAAAACAGGAGTCAGAAGACAGGAGTCGGAGGTCGGAAGACAGGAGTCGGAGGTCGGAAGACGGGAGTCGGAGGTCGGAAGGTTGTGCTATGATCGCTACGGAGGCGAACCGACTATGCCGAAATCATTCCATCCACCACAGAGGATTCTGCTCGGCCCGGGTCCGAGCAATGTTGAACCACGTGTCCTGCAGGCAATGCTGGCTCCGCTCCTCGGCCACATGGATCCTGTGTATTTTTCCTGCATGGACGAAATCCAGCAGTTGCTGCGCACCGTATATGAAACCAGCAACCGGGTCACTTTTTCGATATCGGGGACCGGCGGGGCCGGGATGGAAGCCTGTCTGGCGAACCTCATCGAAGAAGATGAGGAGGTCGTCGTTTGCGTCAACGGTTTCTTCGGCCAGCGCATGGCCGAGCTGGCGGAACGCTGGGGCGCCAGAGTCTTGCGCGTCGAGGCCGAATGGGGGCGCCCGTTCGACATGCAGCGGGTTCGGGAGGCATTCAGGAAGTCAAGCGCGCGCATCATAACGATGGTGCACGCTGAGACGTCCACCGGCATGCGCAATCCGATCGAGGAACTGAAATCGCTGCGGGATGTGCGCGACGCTATTCTGGTGGTCGATGCGGTGACCTCTCTTGGCGCCCACCCGGTGGGTATCGATCGCAACGGCATCGACGCCAGCTATTCCTGCAGCCAGAAGGGGATCGGAGCCCCTCCGGGAGTCGCCCCGGTCACCTTCTCTGAACGCGCGCTCGAGAAGATCCGCTCCCGCAAGAGGCCGCCCCGGACCTGGTACCTGGACGTGCAGATCCTTGACAAGTATTGGAACTCGGAACGTGTGTATCACCACACGGCACCGGCACTGATGAACTACGCCTTGCGGGAAGCGTTGATGATCATCCTGGAGGAAGGATTGGAAAACCGTTGGCAGCGGCATGAGCGTAATAGCCGGGCCTTCGTCGCCGGAGTGGAGTCCTTGGGGATGGAAATGCTGGTTGCACCGGAACACCGGCTCTGGTCCCTGAACACGGTCAGAATTCCCCCGGGAGTGGATGATGCGGCCGTGCGCAGCCGCTTGCTTCAGCAGCACAACATCGAAATCGGCAGCGGCTTCGGTGTTTTGAAGGGCAAGATCTGGCGCGTCGGCCTGATGGGAACGAACAGCAACGAGAACATCGTCCTGCTGCTGCTCGCAGCCCTCCGGAGCGCACTAGAGAAATGATGAATGACGAATGAAGAGTGACGAACGGCGAATGGCGAATGAAACGTGATCGCTGCACCGGCCTGCACCTTGTACGCATTTGTGCTGGTGTAGATATAATTGCAAGACC
>CAYGWQ010000229.1:0-9171 GCA_964353465.1 uncultured Acidobacteriota bacterium
CGAGGTCCAAGTATTGGAACTTATCTTAGCGCTTAAGGGCTTTAGCCCGCGCATTAAGGATAATAACCACGATGCGGTCGATTTCATGAGCGTAATTCATTTGTTATTAAGGCGATGTGTGGATAGAAGCACCGATCCCTCATTCAGGCACACCGGGCACGGGCTAAAGCCCGCCCGCACTTGATTAGTCTGGTTGACGGACGATTTGGTCACAAAAGCGAATTTCACAACAGAGGCTATCTAGGTCGCGTAACTCATTATTTTATCGAAGCACCGATACGGCGGCTTGGACCTGGACCTGGACCTCGACGTGGACTTGGACAATCCGCGTCGAGATAAACGATCGTAATCGTGCCACTTAGCAGATCCCCTTCCGCTCTTGCCGCATTGACGTCCAGGTCCAAGTCCAGGCCTAAGTCCAGGACCAGGACGGATCTCTTTGGAGTTTCGCGACGGAAACTATCTAAGCGCCATTCATGCCGGGATCTGAGCCCGCCGCCCTCTGTTCCTTGACTCCTTTGCCCCTTTGGCCCTACATTGGCGGGCGAGATGAAGAATCGCGACCGCGTTCGGGCTGCATTACACCGTGAAATCCCCGACCGCTGCCCGATGCAGATCAGCTTCACCCCGGAGTTTGCCGCGCGCCTGAAGGCCGAATTGGGACCGGCCCTGCAACCCGGTCAGAATCCGCAGGACAGCGATAACAGCTGGGCACTGGAACGCGCATTGGGCGAGGACATGCTCCTGGCTCCGATAGGGCGGATCAAATCCAGCTACGCAAAGGACCCGCCCGGCGACAGCATGTCATCCCGCACAGACGAGTGGGGTGTGCGATGGCGGGATATCAAGTACCAGACTCGCTTTGGCACAGGTTCCTATACCGAGATGATCTCCCACCCGCTGGCCGAAGATTCTGCGATCGAAGCATATCGCCCTCCTGATCCCAACCGGCCCGAGTTGTACACCGAGGCTGAGAAACTGGTCCGCAACTTCAAACAGGATTACTGGATCGTCGGAATGACGGTCTGCACGATCTTTGAGACAGCGTGGGCCCTGCGCGGATACGATCGGCTGCTGACGGACTTCGTGCTCAATCCCGAGCTTGCCGGGAGAATCCTCGACATCCCCTTCCGCTATCACCTGGCTGCCGCCCAAAAACTGGTGGATCTCGGCGTGGACATGATCTGGACCGGGGACGATGTCGGCACGCAGCACAGGATGTTGATGTCTCCCGCCCTCTGGCGGAGATTTCTCAAACCCCGCCTGGCCTCGTTCATTGCCTCTCTGAAACAGAGGAGTGCCGGGCTGAAGATCGCCTACCACACCGACGGTTGCGTGTATCCCATCATTCCCGATCTGATCGAGATCGGGATTGACGTGCTGAATCCTGTCCAGCCCCAAAGCATGGATCCGGAAAAGTTGAAGAGGGAATATGGCAGCCGGCTCTGTTTCTGGGGAACCATCGACATTCAGCACACGCTGCCTTACGGCACTCCGGCGGATGTTTCAGCGGAGGTGCTGGAGCGTCTGCGGACGGTCGGCAAAAACGGCGGTCTGATCCTGGGGCCGACGCATAACGTTCAGCTCGACACTCCCATGGAGAATTTTTGGGCTCTGGTAAAGACGATTACCGGAACTCCGTACCCGTGATTCCGCAGTGCGTGCCGTCCTGTTTCAAAACGGGCGTCTCGAGGGATTCCAGGCGCCGCGGCGGCAGCGAATTCTCACGGCACAGCATAGCCGCAGCCAAAGAATCACACCGCAAAGACGCGAAGGCGCAAAGCCGCGAACCTTGAGGCCATCCAGTTCGTTTCCTTTGAGTCTTGGCGTCTTCGCGCCTTTGTGGTGAAGATTTCTTGCCAGGCGGCAAGGGAATTGCGAGGAAGTGATCGATTTTACTTCGGCGAATTCGCTGCCTTTTCCCTGCCCCGGAAATGACGCCAGAGCACGAGAAGAATCACCGCCGCAACCAGCATCAGCCCGAGAGCAGGATAGTGCTCCTTGAAAACATCGGCGGCCTCATCACCGAAGCGGGCTCCCAGATACGCCAGAACGGAATAGCGCACCAGGCGCCCGACGAAAACGCCATTGGCAAAGCTCGTCTGGCGCACCCGAAACGCGCCGGCGGCCAGAATGATCAGCTTGGTCGGGAACGGTGGCGGCGCCGCAACGCCGGCGGCCACAGCCATGAAAGCATTGCGGTCCAGTTTCTCCTTTACCCAGGCTCGTTTTTCAGGGCTGAAGCGCGTCAGCGCCATCTCGCCCCCGGCGCGACCCACCCGGTAAAGAACCACGCAACCGAGCGTCGAGCCGACGGCGGCCGCCCCAATAATCAGCAGGCTTTGCATCGGCCGCTGCCAGGCGAGCAGCAGAACGACCGCATCGGGCCCCCCCATCATCGGCACCGCAGCCGAATCAAAAAAGGCGATGGCAAATAATCCCGGGATGCCCCATAGCAGAAGATACTGATTCAGGCGCTGCAACAAACAGAAACCTGCCTTTCCGAGGTCTAGGTCCGAGTCATACAGCCCAGCCGAGCGTTGGACAGGATTGACGCCGCCGACACAATCGGGATCCGACCAGCGGCACAGGCTCCCTGCCGGATGCCGAATGGTCGGGATCATACCTTAACGTCTAGGAAAATACACAGATATTCAATAGGCTAAAGATAGGGAAAGGATTATTTCTACGCTTTCTACTTACATTGACTCCCGGACGCAATCAGGCTATTTTTACCAGCGGGGGACGACGCCATGATCTCCCGGCGCCAGCTACTTATTGCCGCAACAAGATTCGGTTCGCTCGCAGCCGCAGGCTTAGTCCTGCCGGCCGGCTCCTGGCGATGGCCCGTTCTTGATGAGGACCCCGATCCTGCATTAGCCCAGATCGAAGAGCTGATTCGCAATGCTCCCAAGGCCCGTTACTGGATATCGACTGCCACACCGGGCGTGGATTGCCTCAAGTGCCACAATCCTGCGGACGATCTCTCCAACCGGAAACATCACGCCAGCGATAAAAATCCGGCTGTCCGATGCCTTCTGTGTGCGCAATCTTGTACCATCCTGGCCGGCGAACGAGGCAAATGCCGCGCACGGATGAACGTAAATGGAGAATTGTACAGCCTGGTTTACGGCCGGCCGATTACTACCCAGCTCGATCCGATCGAAAAGAAGCCTTTCTACCATTTTCTGCCGGGATCCGGAGCTTTCTCTCTAGCAACATCCGGTTGCCCGCTCCGCTGCAAGTTTTGCCAGAATTGGCAGATTTCCCAGGCCAGCCCCGAGGACTATCCCGCTCCGAACACCCGGCCGGCAGAGATCGTGGACGCTGCGGTCGGGCGCTCCGCACCGATCATCGCGTTCACCTACAACGAACCGACGGTGTTCACGGAGTACCTGGTGGATATCGCGAGTCTGGCTCGCAAACAGAAGCTGCGCAGCGTGATGATCAGTTGCGGTTATATGAATCCCGAGCCGCTGGCCGAAATGTGCCGGGTCCTCGATGCGATCAAGATCGATCTCAAAGGCTTCGACCCATATTTCTACCGCAGCGTTTGCGGAGCGGAGCTTAGCCCGGTGCTCAGGAGCATCCGGCAGATTGCCAGAAGCCGTATTCACCTCGAGATCGTCAACCTGGTTGTGCCGACATTGAATGACTCGGACAAGATGTTGCGCGGCCTGGTGGACTGGGTGATGGGCGAACTCGGGCCCGACGTGCCGGTTCATTTCACGGCCTTTCATCCCGACTACCAACTTCTGAACCTCCCGCAGACGCCGGTACGGACTCTCGAACACGCTCGCAGCCTCGCGCTCAGCAAGGGAATTCATTACCCCTTCGTCGGCAACATTCCGGACCATCCCGGTAATCACACCTATTGCCCCGGCTGCAATAAGATCGTGATACGGAGGAATGGATTTTTTGTCCTGGAAGTGAATCTCAAGAACGGGCACTGTAAATACTGCGGGCGGGCAATTGCCGGCGTCTGGGCCTGAAGCGGACCCGGGCCTTCCCGAGATCAGGCGGGAGACACCAACATGAAAACCATACGAATTCAGTCCTTCCTGCTGCCTTTTCTGCTTGCCTGCTGCATCACCACCGGCACAGGAGAGCAGAAAGTGTCCAATATCCGGCCCGCAGCGGTGGCCGGGCAATTCTACCCTTCTGATGCCGCCCGCCTGAAACTCGCATTGCGGCTGTTCTTCGAGGATGCTCTTCCGGATCCGATCGACAAACCGGTGGCGCTGGTTGTACCTCACGCCGGCTACCTCTACTCGGGGCAGATTGCCGCAGATGCCTATTGCAAGGTCAAGGGACGGGAGTATGACGTCATCGTGATTGTGGGAACCAATCACACAAGCGCGGGCCTCAGTGGGATCTCAGTGTACCCGCGCGGTGCTTATCGCACACCGCTCGGCGATGCGCCGATCGACGAAGCCGTTGCAGGAGCGCTCCTGGCCGAAGACAGCGATTGCAGGGCAATCCCGGAAGCCCAGGCAAGTGAGCATTCGGTCGAGGTTCAGGTACCTTTCCTCCAGACCCTGTTTCCGGCAGCCAGGATCGTGCCCGTGGTCATCGGCATGCCCGACCCGGCAATGTGTGCGCGCTTCGGCGGCGCTTTGGCCAGGGTCTTAAAGGACAAGCGGGCCCTGATCGTCGCCAGTTCCGACCTTTCCCATTTCCCCGGTTATGAGGATGCCAGAACCGTCGATCGGCAGGCGCTAGAAGCCATCGCCAGGCTCGATCCTGCACAATTCACGGAGAAGGTGAGCTCATTGATGGGGCGCGGCATCCGCAATCTGGACACCGTCGCCTGCGGCGAAGCGCCCATCCTGGCGGTCATGGCCGCCGCAAAGGCACTGGGAGCCACACATGGGGTCGTCGTAAGCTACGCAAACAGCGGCGACGTGGTGGCGGACGACCGTTCCCGCGTGGTCGGATATGGATCCGTGGTCCTGGCTGCAGGACCGGGTTCGCCGGACCTCAAGGCGCTGAGTCCCCCCGCAGAACCCCTGCCTTCGACCCCGTTGCAGGCCGCAGACAAAAAGCTGTTGCTGAAGATGGCACGGCAGAGCCTGCAGCGTTATCTCGCCACCGAGACCATTCCGCTCGCACGCAACCTGCCGCCCAGGCTGCGGCTTAACCAGGGCGCCTTCGTCACTCTCAAGCAGCACGGCAAACTGCGCGGCTGCATCGGCCAGCTTGCGGGAAATTTCCCGCTCGGCTTGACCACCGCATGGATGGCCGTCCAGGCAGGCGTATACGATTCCCGCTTCTCTCCGGTGTCTCTGCAGGAGCTGTCCGGCCTCGAAATCGAGATTTCAGTGATGTCTCCGATGAAGCCGATCGCCAGGCCCGCCGACATCGTGGTCGGCCGCGACGGCGTCGTCATCCAAAAAAACGGCCGCTCCGCTGTTTTCCTCCCGCAGGTGGCTACAGAGCAGGGTTGGAGCCTGGAGGAGATGCTCGACAATCTCTGTCAAAAAGCCGGATTGCCGCCGGGCAGCTGGAAAAGCGGCGCGCAATTCAGGGTATTCCAGGCCGACGTATTCAGCGAAAGCCAGTTCTGATCGTTCTTCATGACCTATCTCCTGGTTATCGGACTCATCTCCATTCTCGGGCAGGTGGTGCTCCTCCGAGAGCTCAGCGTGGCATTCTACGGCGTCGACTTGATCTATACGCTGGCGCTGGGCATCTGGCTCCTCTGGACTGCGCTGGGAGCTGCAATCGGCGGGCGCAGCCTAAGCCCGCCAATCGTCCGGGTGCGGAGACTTTTCCTGGTGTTTGCACTCCTTCTGCTGCCGGAGGTGGCATTTATCCGTTCCATCCGCGTACTGTTTTCGGACGTGCCCGGCGCCTACCTCCCTTTCACGGGCCAGATCCTGGCCATGGCGGCAGCCCTATTGCCGGCCGGCGTGTTGTCCGGATTGATATTTCAATGGGCGGCAAAGGCCTATATATCGCGGGGCCACACGCTGCCGGCCGCCTATGCGATCGAGAGCGCAGGCGGTTTGGCCGGGGGATTGTGTGCCACCCTTTTTCTAAGCCTGGGGGCGCGCAATCTCTCCATCGCTGTCTTTTGCTCCTGCCTGGGAATCTGCCCAGCACTTTTTGTGCCTGGTGCGACAAGGCGCGGAGCCCGGATCGCGGCGGCCGGCCTGGCCCTCTTGATACCGGCAATGCTGTGGCTTGCCGGCCCAGTCGATCACGCCATGACGGCATGGTCGCACCCTTTTTTGTTGGACAGCCAGGACAGCCCCTATGGTCGTGTCACCATTACCCGGCGTGCCGGACAGGTCGCGGTCTATGAGAATGATGCGCTGTCATTCGAGACGGAGGGGACGGATGCGGAGGAGTTTGCCCAGATGGCGGCACTGCTCCATCCCCGGCCGGCGCACGTCCTGATCCTGGGCGGAGGCATCGGCGGAACGGTGAGGGAAATCCTAAAGCATTCTCCGGATCGGGTGGATTACGTGGAACTCAATGCCCGGCTCCTGGGTATGGCCGCGCGGCTTCTCCCCCCGCACCTGGAGGAGTCTCTGCGCTTCTCTCCCGTCCGGGTTCACATAGACGACCCGAGACGTTATCTTGGCATGCCCGCGAGTTATGACCTGATTCTGATCGGAATGCCCGAGCCTGACTCCGGACAGACCAACCGCTATTATACATTGGAGTTTTTCCAGCTGTGCGCGTCACGATTGAAGCCGGACGGGATCCTGGCATTCAGGTTGAAATCCGCCGAAAACCTCTGGACGCCGCAACAGAAGGCGCGCGCGCGCAGCATTTATCAGGCGCTGCGGCAGGCCCTTCCGTATATCCAGGTCCTCCCCGGCACCAGCAACCTCTTCGCCGCTTCCCGTCTGACCCTGGTGAATTCTCCTTCGGTGCTCGCGTCGCGGCTGGAGGCTCGGAGGATCGAGACCCGGTTGGTCTCCGCACCTTATATCCATTACCTCTACGAAAACGACAGGTTCGCCCGGATAGCACGCCTGCTCGAGACGGAGCCAGCACCGCCAAACACCGATGTGCGCCCGATCTGCTATTCATACACGCTGATGATATGGCTGTCGAAATTCTATCCGGACCTGGCCTTCTGGGATCCTGCCGCGCTCGCATCCTGGAGCCGATCTCACCCGGCGGCGTGGTGGGCTGCGGCCTTGATGGTGTTGATGCTCTTTCTGCTCGCCCGTCGGCGTCCTTCCTGGCGGCGCACCCTGTTTGTCGGGATGGCGGGCTTCATGGGAATGGTCCTTGAAACATTGTTCGTGCTGCACTACCAGGCAAAAAGCGGCGTCTTGTATCAGAATATCGGGGCGCTGCTCATGAGTTTCATGGCCGGCCTCGCCTTCGGCTCTTATGCGATCGACAGGTGGAATCTTGCGCGCGCCCGCGAGACGCCGCAGGCGTGCGGCCCGCTCCTCATCGGAGGATTCGTCCTGTTCAGCCTGGCGGCAGGCGCCCGGGTAAGTGCAGTTTCCAGCGGAGGCCTGGCGGAAACTATCGGTTGGCTGCTGGCCGCCGGCTTCCTGGTTTCCGCCGCATTCGCCTATGCCAGCCTTGCGGGGGTGGGCGATCCGAGAACCGTCGTGGCTCCACTCTATGCTGCCGACCTGATCGGCGGCTGTCTGGGCTCGCTTGCCGGCAGCCTGCTGTTGATCCCGCTTGCCGGCCTGAATGCGACGGCTGCCTTCATGGTTCCTTCGGCCCTGCTTGCCGCACTGTTGTTAAAAAGAGGCCCTGACAATGAAGCCTAGGAACATGATTGCAGTCCACCTGGAAAATGGCCGGGTTGGCGTCCGGCAGCTGCCGCTGCCGCGCCGGCCGCAAGGATTCGCGCTGATCCGCCTGATGTGCGCCGGCATCTGCAATACCGATCTGGAGCTCCTGCGCGGCTATTACGGCTTTTCCGGCATACCCGGTCATGAGTTCGTAGGTGAGGTCATCTCAGCCGGCACGCCGAGGCTGATGGGCCGGCGCGTCGTTGGCGAGATCAACCTTGCCTGCGGCCGTTGCAGTTGGTGCCGGAAAGGTCTCGGCCGCCACTGCCCCGGCCGCAAGGCCCTCGGCATCAAGGGTCAGCCCGGCGTGTTTGCCGAGTATTTCGTCCTGCCGGAAGTCAACCTCCATCCGGTTCCGGAATCGATCGCCACCGAGCACGCTGTTTTCACTGAGCCGCTGGCGGCCGCCTGCGAGATACTTGACCAGGTGCGGATTCCGCGCGGCGCCCCCGTGGCTGTGCTTGGCGATGGAAAGCTCGGATTGCTGGTGGCGCAGGTTCTCCAGCTGCACGGAGCCGAGGTCCACCTGTTCGGGCACCACCGGGAGAAGTTGCGCATTGCGGAGGCAGCCGGTGTGAGAGCAGAACGCCCTGGGAAGCGCCTGCCCGTTGCCGCTTATGATTGGGTGGTTGATACCACCGGGTCACGCGAAGGTCTGGGCCAGGCAGTGCGGATGACGCGGCCGCGCGGCACGGTCGTGCTGAAGTCCACGGTCCACGACCTGGTGTCCATCGACACGGCCCAGGTGGTCGTCAATGAGATCACTCTGGTCGGCTCGCGCTGCGGGCGCTTCGAACCCGCACTGCGCCTGCTTCGCGAAGCCAGGATTCGCGTTTCCGACATGATCTCCGCACGGCTGCCGCTTGCCGAAGCGCCCCGTGCATTCGAGTTGGCCGCAAGGGGCGCTTTAAAAGTCCTTCTGACTCCAAGCCGCGCTGGCGGCGACAGCTAAAGCTTAACCTCGAAATACACGGCGCGACCGGTATGGCGCAATACCAATCAGTTTGGTTGTGATCGCCGGCCGCGCCATGTATTCCGTACTACTTCCTCGCAACTCCTTTGCACGAAGGCATGGTTTTGCGCCACCGAAACGCAGAACCCGGAGGCGCGAAGCGCCGGCAGAGAATAGCCCCGCCCGTGAGGGCGGGGTTGCGTGCGACAAGGAATTGAGGTCCGAAGGACCGGTACATGTATTATGTGCCGCACCTTCGGCGCTCATGCCGATTGCCTGCATACCCCGGCCTCACGGCCGGGGCTATGGTCTGCCGCCTCTTCGAGGCTCCTATTCTCCGCGGCTCTGCGGTGACCTTTGGTTTTGGTTGCGGCTATGCTGGGCCGTGCATTCCGTACTACTTCCTCGCAACTCCTTTGCACGAAGGCATGGTTTTGCGCCACC
>CAYGWQ010000230.1:0-9078 GCA_964353465.1 uncultured Acidobacteriota bacterium
ACGGGGATGACGTCCAGAATCATCCACTCGGGCTTGTTGCCCGATTTGCGGAAGGCATCGACTACCTTCAGCCGCTTTGCATACTTGATGCGTTTCAATTGGGACGTTTCCGTCTTCATCGCAGCGCGCAGCTCGTCGGCAAGCTCCTCGACATCCACCTGCCTGAGGAGTTCCTTGATGGCCTCTGCCCCCATCATGGCCCGGAACCTGCCGGCGAACTCCTGCATCGTGGCACGGTACTTCTCTTCCGTGAGCAGCTCTTTGATCTTGAGCGGGGCCTCGCCCGGGTCGATCACCACATAGGCCTCGAAGTAGAGCACTCGCTCCAGGTCCCGGAGGCTGATGTCGAGCAGGTGGCCGATGCGGCTCGGCAGCCCCTTGAAAAACCAGACGTGCGAGCACGGAGAGGCCAGCTCGATGTGACCCAGCCGTTCGCGCCGCACCTTGGACAGGGTAACTTCCACGCCGCACTTGTCGCAGGTGACCCCCCGGTACTTCATGCGCTTGTATTTTCCGCACAGGCATTCCCAATCGGTCACAGGGCCAAAGATCCGCGCGCAGAAGAGGCCGTCCCTCTCGGGCTTGAAGGTCCGATAATTGATGGTCTCCGGCTTGGTGACTTCGCCGTGAGACCAGGCTCGGATTTTCTCCGGCGATGCCAGACTGATGCGAATACTGTCAAAATCGTTGCTCAGATCTGACTTTTCGATAGCGTCCTTAAAACTTCTCAATGGTGCTCCCCCCTAATTTTAGAGGTTGGATTCATGCAATTCGTTCTTTGATACCCACGCCATTCTCTGACTGGGTATCGTTTCACGACCCCCGACCTCCGACCTCCGACCTTCCCGGCCCGCCTTTGGTCTGAGGTCGGAAGGCGGATGTCGGAAGGCGGGCTAGATGGCTTCCGTGCGCCGGGCCTTCTGCCGCTGGATCAGTTCCACATCCAGGCACAAGCTCTGCAGCTCGCGGATCAGCACGTTGAACGATTCGGGAATGCCCGGCGTAAAGTGGGATTCTCCTTTGACAATCGCTTCGTAGATCTTCGTCCTCCCCTGGATGTCGTCGGACTTGGCAGTCAGCAGTTCCTGCAGGATATTCGCGGCGCCGTAAGCTTCCAGAGCCCAGACTTCCATCTCCCCGAATCGCTGCCCGCCGAACTGAGCCTTGCCGCCCAGGGGCTGCTGTGTGATGAGAGAGTAAGGCCCGATGCTGCGTGCATGGATTTTGTCATCCACCAGGTGCGAGAGTTTCAGCATGTAAATATAGCCGACCGTAACCTTCTGATCGAACCTCTCCCCCAGCATGCCGTCAAATAAATCGATCTTGCCGCTTTCGGGCAGGCCAGCGCGCCGGAGCATCTCCTTGATCTCCGATTCGGAGGCACCGTCGAAGACGGGTGTGGAAAAATAGAGGCCGAGGGACCTTGCAGCCCAGCCGAGGTGGGTCTCCAGGATTTGCCCCACATTCATACGGGACGGCACGCCGAGCGGATTGAGCACGATCTCGACCGGGGATCCGTCGGGCAAGTAAGGCATATCCTCCTCGGGCAGGATACGTGCGATCACACCCTTGTTGCCGTGGCGTCCGGCCATCTTGTCGCCGACGGAAAGCTTGCGCTTCATGGCCACATAAACTTTGACCATCTTGATGACGCCGGGAGGCAGTTCGTCGCCCCGGCGCAGCTTGGCAAGCTGTTCCTCGTGGAGGGTCTTGAGAATTTGAATCTGTTTGTCGGTCTTCTCTTCCAGGCGCTTGATGCCCTCGTAAATCTTACCTTCCTTCTCCGCCTTGAAGTCGTTCTTGATCTTATTCAACTCCGCCGTGCTGAGGCCGAGCAGCATGGAACGGGTGAGTTTGGTTTTAGCCCGCAGGAGGACTTCGCCGGAGCGGCTGGTGATATCTTCCAGGAGGTATTCTCCTGCCAGATGATCGATGAGTTGCTTGTTGCGCTCCTCCTTGATGATGCGGATCTCGTCGTTGAGATCTTTCTCCATCTTTTCCACCTGTTCAGACTCAATCGCCTTGGCGCGTTCGTCTTTGGGCACGCCCTTGCGGGAGAAGATCTTGACGTCGACCACGGTCCCTTCGATCCCCGGCGGCGTCACCAGGGAGGCGTCGCGCACTTCACCGGCTTTTTCCCCGAAGATGGCGCGCAGCAGCTTCTCTTCCGGTGACAGCTGCGTTTCTCCCTTGGGTGTAACCTTGCCGACCAGGACATCCCCCGGTCGAACCTTGGCTCCGATGCGGATGATCCCGCTTTCATCCAGGTCGCGGAGTGAGGCATCGCTTACGTTGGGGATATCCCGGGTGATTTCCTCCGGCCCAAGCTTGGTATCTCGCGCCTCGATTTCGAGCTCCTCGATGTGGATGGACGTATAACTGTCCTCCTTGACCAGCTTTTCGCTGACCAGGATGGCATCTTCAAAGTTGTAGCCGCGCCAGGGCATGAATGCCACAAGCACATTGCGGCCGAGCGCCAGTTCGCCCTTGTCGGTGCATGGTCCATCAGCCAGCACTTGTCCCCGGACGACCCGGTCGGCTCGACGGACGAGCGGAACCTGGTTGATGCAGGTGTTCTGGTTGGAGCGTTTGAATTTGGTGAGGCTGTAAATGTCCACACCGGCGTCACGGGCGCCCTTGCCGTTCTTGCTCTCCCCCTCCACGCGTACGATGATGCGCGTCGCGTCCACGCTGTCGACGATTCCGGTCCGTTTGCAGATAACCACCGCACCCGAATCCTTGGCTGTGATGTACTCCATGCCGGTCCCGATGTAGGGGGCTTCGGCGCGGAGGAGGGGCACTGCCTGCCTCTGCATGTTCGATCCCATCAGGGCACGGTTGGCATCGTCGTGCTCCAGGAACGGGATCAGGCTCGCCGCCACGCTCACCAGCTGCTTGGGGGAGACGTCGATGTACTGCACCTGATCGCGTTGGGCCAGGACAAAGTTCCCGGCAATCCGCGCGTTTACCCGCTCCTGCAGGATCTGTCCGCCCGTATCCAGCTCGACGTTGGCCTGCGCGATCGTGTACTCTTCGGCTTCCCAGGCGGTTTGATAGAAAGAGAAGTGTTCAAACTGCGCCGGCCGCTTGCCGGCTCCTTCAACGCGGCGGTTCTCTTTTTCGACCAGGTCACGTTCCACCTGCTCGCCTACTTTGAAGTGGGTGTCGCCCGGGAAAACAATGTGAACAAAATCGAGCACCCGGCCGCTCTTCACCTTGCGGTAGGGCGATTCAATGAAGCCATAATCATTGATGCGGGCGTAGCAGCTCAGCGAAGAGATCAATCCGATGTTGGGCCCTTCAGGCGTTTCAATCGGGCAGATGCGTCCATAGTGAGTCGGATGGACGTCGCGCACTTCAAATCCGGCCCGCTCGCGGCTCAATCCGCCCGGCCCGAGCGCTGACAGGCGCCTCTTATGGGTGATTTCCGACAGCGGGTTGGTCTGATCCATGAATTGGGAGAGCTGGCTGCTGCCGAAGAACTCGCGGATAGAAGCCATGACCGGCTTGGCATTGATCAGGTCGTGGGGCATGGCCGTGGTCATTTCCTGGTGTACGGACATCTTTTCCTTGATGGCCCGTTCCATACGCACCAGACCGATCCTGAATTGGTTTTCCAGCAGTTCGCCGACCGCGCGCACGCGCCGGTTTCCCAGATGGTCGATATCGTCCACCGTGCCGATGTTTTTCGGGAGTTTCAGCGAATAGCGGATCACAGCGTAAAAATCGTCCGCGGTCAGCGTCCGCTGCTCCAGCGGGGTGTTCAGGCCGAGTTTGATGTTGAATTTCAAGCGCCCGACCTTGGAGAAATCATACTTGCGCGGGTCGTAGAACATGCCCTCGAAGAGGGCAGTGGCCGTTTCCAGCGTGGGGGGGTCACCGGGGCGCTGTTTGCGATAAATCTCGATCAAAGCGTCCGGCGGCGACTTGATGTGATCCTTCTTCAGGGTCTGGGACATGGTGACGCCGGCATCCTCCTTGTCAGGGAAGAATACTTCCACCGACTCGATGCCCGCTTCGCTCAAGTTATTGATGGTCTGTGCGGTCACCTCCGAGTTGGGCTCCAGCAGGATCTCTCCCGTATCGGTGTTGATCACTTCGGACAGGGACAGCGCCCCCTCGAGCCCGTCCAGATCCATTTTGATTTCCGCCACACCGCCTTTGACTATCTGGTTATACAACCCCGCGGTGATCTTTTTGCCGCGGCCGACGATCACCGTTTTTCCCGCGCCATCCCGGATTTCCTCCGTCGCCTTGGAACCGATGAGGTCGCGGCCCGGGCTGCGGTACAGACTCTTTTCCTCCCAGCGGATCTTGACAGGCTGGTAGAAGGTGCGCAGGATTTCGGCGTCATCGCTCAATCCGAGAGCCCGCACAAAAGTCGTGGCCAGGAACTTCCGCTTGCGATCGATCCGGACATACAGCACATTCTTCTGATCGTATTCGAACTCAACCCAGGATCCGCGGTAGGGGATGATCTTGGCCAGGATGAAGGTGCGTCCGGGATTGGACTCGAAAAAGACGCCCGGGGAGCGGTGCAGCTGGCTCACGATCACGCGCTCCGTGCCGTTGATGATGAAGGTGCCGTTCTCGGTCATGAGCGGGATGTCCCCGAAGTAGACTTCCTGCTCCTTGATATCGCGGATCGTGCGGCCTTCCGTGTCGGTGTCTTTGTCCCACACGACGAGACGCACAGTGACTTTCAGAGGCACCGCGAAGGTCATGCCCCGTTCCTGGCATTCCTCCACCGTATACTTCACATTGAGCTCGACGGCCCCGCCGCAGAATTCGCACCGCGTGTTTTCAATCTCGTTTCTGGCGCCGCAATGCTTGCAAGTGTCCCCTTCGGGGTTGTAGGGACTGTTGATGATCGTCTTGTGGCACTCGACACAATTGGCGCGCAGGTAGTCCAGCCCCTTGAGGTTCCCGCACTTGCACTGCCAGTTTCCGATCGAGTATTCGACGAATTCCAGCGAGGAGGTCCCGCGAAAGTCGTTGATCGGAAAGACCGAGTTGAAAACAGCCTGGAGCCCTACGTCTTCCCGCTCAGAAGGAAGGACATCCATCTGCAGGAAGCGATGGTAGGATTTCCTCTGAACCTCGATCAGATTCGGAATGGGAATGCTGGTATGGATTTTTGCAAAATCCATGCGATCCCGATAGACGTTGGAGGTGGTGATATTGGTCATCGATTGGTTTTCCTCGGCAGACTTGTTGGTCTGGCAATCTTCTGTTGGGGGTACCCTGGGACCCAAAAACGCGGGGACAGCACAGTTCCGGCGGCAGCCGCTGCCGTCGCGTTTCTGCCTTCTGCTGTCCTGAAAGTGAAGGCGGCGGGTTGCGAATCTGATTTCTGCCTTCTGCTATCAATGGTCCGCAGCACAGTAACCTCGTACAAAAGTACTGAGTACTGAGTGTTGAGTACTGAGCGACGAATCATGAGTGTACGATGCGGGGGATTGCCCCATCTTCCATTCACTCATTACTCAGTACTCATCACTTCCTTGAGCAAGAGCAGAAACACATCGGGAACTACTGGATCTCCACAGTAGCTCCGGCTTCCTCGAACTTCTTCTTGATCGCCTCGGCCTCTTCCTTGGGCACGCCTTCCTTAATGGGTTTCGGCGCACCTTCGACCAGGTCCTTGGCTTCCTTCAGCCCCAGATTAGTCACTTCGCGCACGACCTTGATCACATTGATTTTCTTATCGCCCACAGCGGCCAGGACGACGGAAAACTCCGTCTGCTCTTCGGCAGCAGGTTTGGCCTCGCCCCCGGCAGCCGGGCCTCCCGCCATGGCGATAGGCATCGCTGCCGCCGCGCTGATGCCGTACTTCTCCTCGAGATTCTTCACCAGCTCCGAGATCTCCAGCATCGAGGCTTGATCGATCCACGCCAAAACATCGTTCTTCGTAATTGCCATCTTCTTTTTACTCCCTTGTGGATTGGTAAAATGTATAGCGATAACTTTCCTGGGCAGCTACTTCTGCACCTGCTTTAAAACCAGGGCCAGGTCCCTTGCCGGAGCCTTCAATGCGCCCACCAGCCTCTGCATCGGCGCCTTGAGGAGGAAGACCAGCTTGCTCAGCAGCACCTCGCGCGAAGGCAGCGCGGCGATTTTCTGAATTTCCGTCGGCGGCACCACCTTGCCTTCGATGAGAGCGGCCTTGAACTGGAAGTTCGGGTAGGCTTTGGAGATCTCGGTCAGCAGTTTGGCCATCCCGACGACGTCCCGCCGGTGGAATGCCACCGCGGTCGGCCCCTGGAGGTATGACTCGATATGTCCCAGGCCGTGCTCTTTGGCAGCGCGCAGGGCCAGGGTGTTCTTCACTACGACGTAGGTGCCGTCGAATTCACGGATCTTGCGGCGCAGTTCTGTTGCATCCACGACCTTCAGCCCGCGGTAGTCAATCAAAAACAGGTTATTGACTGCCCGCAGCTGCTCGCTGAGAGATTCCACTATACGTTGTTTTTCGGCTCTGTTCATAAACTTTACGAGACCTTTCCAAAAGCAGCCCGGAGTCGGCAGCGCGCAGCAGGCTGTGAAGTCCCTGCCCATTGCCGGTTACCTGCCGCCTGCTGCTTTGTTGCCTACTGCTTTGACTCCAGCGCGGCCGCATCGATCCAGATGCCCGGGCTCATGGTCGATGAGATGGAAACGCTCCTGACATACTTGCCCTTGCTGCTGGGCGGCTTGGCCCGGACCACGGCGTCGATGAGCGCTTTGGCGTTTTCATAGAGGCTCTTTTCGTCGAACTGGATTTTCCCAAAGGGCGCGTGAATGATTCCCGTCTTGTCGACCCGGAACTCGACTTTGCCAGCCTTGATTTCCTTGATCGCCTTGCCCACATCGAAGGTGACCGTGCCGGTTTTCGGATTCGGCATGAGACCTCGGGGGCCCAACACCTTGCCGAGCTTGCCTACGCTGCGCATCATGTCCGGCGTGGCGATGGCGGCATCAAAGTCCATCCAGCCGCCGGCAATACGTTCGACGATATCCTCGCCGCCGACTTCGTCGGCCCCGGCATCGCGCGCTTCCTTGACCTTCTCCCCGGAAGCGATGACTACGACTCTCTTGTTTTTGCCCAGACCGTTGGGGAGCACTACAGTACCCCGGACCATCTGGTCCGCGTATTTAGGATTGACTCCCAGCCGCAACACGACCTCGACCGTTTCGTTGAACTTGGCGTAGGCGATCTTCTTGAGCAAGGCTACCGCCTCTTCCAGGGAATATTGCCGCGGTTCGCGGGCAGCGGCAGCCTTTGTGTATTTCTTTCCAGCTTTGGGCATTGAGATACCTCACAAATCCAGGGTCAGAACCTGCAACTATCCTTCGACCTCTAACCCCATGCTGCGCGCCGTACCCAGAATGATATTCACGGCAGCCTCGGGGGAGGAGGCGTTGAGGTCCGGCATTTTTGCCTGGGCGATTTCACGAACCTGTTTCATGGTCACCTTGCCGACCTTCGTCTTGTTGGGTTCGCCTGAACCCTTGGCAATATTGGCGGCTTTCTTGAGCAGCACTGCCGCGGGAGGCGTCTTGGTCACAAATGAGTAGGTGCGGTCGCTGTAGACCGTCACCACAACCGGAATGATCAAGCCCTCCTGCTTGGCGGTCTTGGCATTAAAAGCCTTGCAAAAGTCCATGATGTTCAGGCCATGGGGGCCCAGTGCCGATCCGACCGGCGGGGCCGGAGTCGCTTTCCCGGCTGACACTTGCAGTTTGATGTTTGCGATAATCTTTTTCGCCATGCAAACTCCCTATCCCCGCGCGTGCGCGACTGGTCGGCGCCGCGCCGTTGACGCTAAGCTTTTTCCACCTGTTCGGATTCCAACTCTACCGGGGTCGCCCGGCCAAGGATGGTCAGCATCACCTTGAGTGTATTACGATCGGGATTGACATCGTCGACCACGCCGGTGAAATCCTTGAACGGTCCGTCAATAATCTTTACCGCATCACCCCTGTCGAATGTGAACTTGGGCTTCGGCTGCTCCGCCGTCACCGACACCCGGTTGACCACCTCGTTAATCTCATCGTCGGTCAGAGGCGTGGGCTTCTTCCCGGTGCTGATGAAGCCGGTCACCTTCGGCGTCCCCCGCACGACATGCCAAGCCTTGTCGGTCATGTCCATCTCCACGAGGATGTAGCCCGGGAAGGTTAGCTTGGTCGTCACGACCTTCTTCCCGCTCTTCATCTCCACTACATCTTCGGTGGGGATGAGGATCTGGCCGATGCAATCGCCCAGATCGTAGGCCTGGATGCGGTTCATGAGGCTTTCCGCAACCTTACGCTCATATCCGGAGTAGGTGTGGATGATGTACCATTTTTTTTCGCCTTCCATCCGACCATCCCTTCGGGCTAACGCGAAAGCCTGTTGATGACGTAGTTCATCGTCGGGCTGACCACAAGATCCACCGCCCAGAGAAAGAAGCCGAAAAAAAACACAGCCACAATCACCACCACGGTGGTGGAGACCAACTCTCGCCGACCGGGCCAGGAGACGTTATTGAGTTCCTTGCGCGTATCGCGCATGAACTCGAAAAAGTTCCTGAAAAAGTCTTTGATCTTCTGCAAAAATCCCATCATGGAAAAACTCCGCGAAATCTGCAGGTGCCGCCTCCGGCAATCCACAGTTCGAGGGTCAGGAATTTTGGCAGGCCAGGAGGGACTCGAACCCCCAACATGCGGTTTTGGAGACCGCCGCTCTACCAATTCGAGCTACTGGCCTGTACCTATCGTCCCAGGGTTGCCGCCTCGTTTTAACGCGTTTCTTTGTGTACCGTGTGGGCTCGGCACCGGTTGCAGAACTTCTTGAGCTCCAGACGCTCCGTCGTCGTCTTCTTATTTTTGGTAGTCGAATAGTTCCTGCTTTTGCACTGGGTGCATTCCAACGTGATAATCTCTCGCATGCTGTTCCCATCCGGCGTGCCCCAAAGCCCTGCAGACCCGGGCGTGAGCCAAGCCCGATCTCCTATTCCAGGATTTCCGAAATGGTGCCGGCGCCCACCGTCCTGCCGCCCTCACGGATGGCAAACCGCAACCCCTTCTCCATCGCGATCGGCGTGATCAGCTTGATCG
>CAYGWQ010000231.1:0-9013 GCA_964353465.1 uncultured Acidobacteriota bacterium
TTGCTTTTCAATCGTTTTCTGTCGCCCCTTCGGGGCTGGTGGCCGTGTTTGTCGTGACCGGGGGCAGCGCCGCTGCGCGGCTCGCTCCCGGCTACTTTCTTTGCGTCCCTCCGGGACGCCTTGTTTTGAGACAGTCTCGCCGGACGGGGCTTTGGGATGTCGCGGCAAAGAAGACAGAGCGCCGTTCGGCGCCCGGCACCCATTTCACCGCATCATGTCAGCAGTGTCTCCACCTGAGGGAGTACTTCTTCCGCCCGCCCCGGAATGGCCATGTCGACGGAGCGGGAATGGGGCGTAACGTCGGGATTGATTTCAACGGTGAACGCCCCCTCTTTGTGCGCCTCGCCCGCGAGACCCGCTGCGGGGTATACCACCGCGGAGGTCCCCACGGCCAGGAATACCCCGCACTTCATGGCAGCGAGAGAACGCCCCAGAACTGCAGGATCAATGCCCTCGCCAAACCAGACGACACCGGGGCGCAGCAATCCGCCGCAATACGGACAAGACGGAGGAGATTTTGCGAAGGGGACGCTGTCATCCCACCAGCGCGCCGGCGAGGTAGCACAGCTTTGCCAGCATAGCACTTCCCAGATCGAGCCGTGGAACCGGATGACCTTCTCCGTTCCGGCCCTCTCATGCAGCCCGTCGACATTCTGCGTAATCAGTGTGAATCCCGGATAACGCCGGCTCCAGGCGGCCAGCACGTCGTGGGCGGCATTCGGACGGCACTTCGCAATCAACTCGCGCCGCCAGTTGTACCACTCCCATACCAGCCCGGGATCACGGCGGAACGCCTCCGGGGTAGCAAGCTGCTCGGGCGCATAGTTCCGCCATAGGCCTTGGGGTCCGCGAAAGGTGGGGACTCCGCTGGCAGCCGAGACACCGGCGCCGGTCATCACAGTAATGCGTTCAGCAGCCCGGATGCGGGTCGCCAGTTCTGCAATGGGACCCTTGGCACTCATGCTCTCATCCTCGTGGTCACGGGCTTCAGCCCGTGTATTTCACTCCTCCTTGAGGGATCTTTCCATAAGCTCCCGGATGGCGCTGCGCGGAGACACCTCGCCTTCCAGGATGCGGTTCACCTGCCATGCGATCGGAACGTCGATGTGGTGTCGTTCCGCCAGAGCCAATGTCGCCCGGGTAGTCTTGACACCCTCCGCCACCATGCGCATGGAGCTGATGATATCCGCCAGCTTTCTTCCTCTGCCGAGTTCGATGCCGACCGTGCGGTTGCGGCTCAGGGAGCCGGTGCACGTCAGGGCAAGGTCGCCGACGCCGGCGAGCCCTGCCATGGTCTCACGCCGGGCGCCGCAGGCGCAGGCAAGCCGTGTTATTTCGGCCAGGCCCCGCGTCAACAGAGCGGCCATGGCATTGTGGCCGATCCCCAGTCCTTCAATGACGCCCGCCGCAATGGCAATGACGTTTTTGAGCGCGCCGCCCATCTCGACACCAGCCACATCACTGGACGTATAGAGCCGCAGGGTTGTCGAGGAAAACTCACTCTGAATCCGCATCGCCAGGCTGCGGTCCTCCGAGGCGACAACCACCGCCGTCGGATCGCCTCGTGCGACCTCTCTGGCGAAGCTCGGCCCCGAGAGCACGCACAAACCGGGCTCGAAGTGCGGCGTGACCGCCGCCCGGATGATCTCGCTCATGCGCATCAGCCGTTCGGTATCGATCCCCTTAGTGGCACTGACAAAGATCATGTCCGGCCGCAGATGAGGGATCATCTGCTCGAATAGCCCGCGGCAGACATGCGAAGGCATCACCGTAAGCACAATGCCGGCATCGCGCAGCGCATCTCGGAGATCGTTGGTAGGTAGGATGCTGGGCGACAGCTTCACGCCGGGAAGAAAGATTTCGTTCTCATGGCGCGCGGCAATGCTCTCGACCACTTCGGGCTCGAACGCCCACAGCGTAATCGGACGGCCCGCGCGCGCGAGCGCCGTGGCCAGCGCCGTGCCCCAGCTCCCGGCGCCAATGATTGAGATTCGGTCCATACGAATTTCCCGGCTCGAGATTATAGCCGCGCTGCCTCGAAATGCACAGCGCAGGTTAGCCGCAACCCAATCAAAAGCTCACGGCAGTCGTGAAATGCTCAGCCCTTCGGGGTTTTCGCAGTCGTGAAATGCTCAGCCCTGAAAGGGCGGGACAGCAGAGCCCAGGGCGCAAGCCCTGGGTTGAAGTCCGCAAATTTCAAGCTCTGAAAGGGCGGCACAAAAATAGACGAGTTGAACGGCTCCGCAATTGGTCCTGGTTTCGGAGCAGCTTCGCGATAAGGTAGTGCGATTCTCATTTCACCATTTCGCGGCCGGATTGCGACTTCATGTCCAGGCCGGCGTCGTGGTGCCCTGCGCATCACACCAGTATGGGGTCCAGACCAGCGCCACCAGCTGCACGGAGATATTCGTCTTTTTGGGCTTGATGGTGACCGTTTCCAGGGCTTCGGTCAGCGGATCCACTTTCGACTGCACTTCCGCGGCCGCGGCTTCGGCTTCCGCGTTCAGCTCGGCCAGCTGCTGCTGCAGTGCCGCGACATTCTCTTGAGCCATGCCGATGTCTTGGCTTTCCTTCATGGACCGGCTGACACCGCGCGCCGCAGTCGTGGCTCTCCCCAAGGTGGAGGCACTGGCGGCCTTGCGGCCCAGAATCGCCCCCAGCAGCGTGGTGCCGAATGAAATGGCCGTCTGGACTTTCTGTTGCCTCGCTTGCGCCTGTTCTCGCGCCACGGCTTCTTCCGCTTTGCGGATGCGCTCCTGCAGTGCTGCTGCCTTCGGCGCATATTTCAACCTGATCTTCTCCACCATTTGATCGCGTTGCTCCCGGGCGGCCTGCTGCAGGCGAATCCGGAAGTCACGCTCCGCCTCGCCGGGTTTGGAAAGATCTTTCGCGCTTGGGCTCTGCAGCAACTGCAGCGACCGGGTGCTGTACAGCCAGGTCACATAATCCTTGCTCCAACCCGCATAGTTCTTCGCCTTCCCCGCTGCGGTAGGCAAATCGGTGAATTGCGCTGCCTCCTGCGGGGCCCGCTCCAGATCCGAAACGGCAATGTCAACGGGCTGCGCATACTCCCAATTGACGGGTACGGCCTCATCCGTCAGCGGCGCAGCAAATATCATATCCTGGGTCACATCCACTTTCGTTTTGGCATCCGCGAAGCCGACCTTCGACGCAGCCAATATGGTAGGTCGATACCACAGCCGGTTCCCTGCAGGCACCGTTCCGCGAGCAGGGATGAAGAACTGTTGCACATCGGGCGGCAATGCCGGTCTCTGCGCAGCAGATACTCCCGGCAAGACCGGAGGTGCGGATTGAGCCGGCGTCTGGGCGGCTGCCACAGGAGCCGGCCTTGCGGCCTTGCGGGCGTCCATCAACACCTTGATCTGATTGCGGGTCAGCGGCCCGCACAGGTAGGACATGGCCCAGCGCGACTGGAAGACCTCCGGCGCATCCTCATGCGTGTTGTTCATCAGGAAGACACGGCTTCCCAGGCCTGCCAGGATCTGTTCCATGCGTTGCCGGTCGAAGCCGGATCCGGCGCCGGCAGCGGCTCCTTCCAGGCCGTCCAGGAGGCGTTGCTTGTCACGATCGGTCTGCAGCCGGCCAATGAACCAAGTCCCGGTGTTGGACAGGCCCTTGTAGTCGAGGTCTACCGGATTCTGTGTGGCCAGCACGATGCCCAGGCCGTACGCGCGCGCCTGCTTGAGCAGGGTGAGCAACGGCGTTTTCGACGGAGGATTCGCCACTGGCGGGAAATAGCCGAAGATCTCATCCATATACAGCAGGGCGCGCAAGCTGGTGGTGCCCGACTGAGTGCGCACCCAGCCCAACACCTGATTCAGGAGCAGCGAGACGAAGAACATGCGTTCCGCATCGTTCAGGTGCGCGATGGAAAAGATCGCCAGTTGCGGCTTACCCTTGGGGCCGTACAGCATCCGGGCGACGTCGAGCGGCTCACCCTGCAGCCATACATCGAACCCGGGCGCGGCCAGCATATTGTTGAGCGCCATCATCAGGCCGAAACGATCCTTGGATGGATAGAACGTTTCCAGGTCGAGCACGCCGATCTTGGTGACCGGCGGTGTCTGGATATGCCGGATCAGCGTTGCGAGATCCAGATCCTGGCCTTGCTTCCAGGCCCAGTCCATGATCGTCGAAAGCAGGATATGTTCGCGGCTCTGGATCGGATCGGCTTCCAAGCCGAGCAGCCCAAGCAGGCTCGAGACCGTTATGCCGATGCGCTCGCGCAGCAGTTCCCCGGCATCACGAACGGCGGGTTCGGGAGCGGAGAATGACTTGAGGATCGATACCGGCATGCCGGCGCTGCTCCCGGGCGTGTAAACCACTACTTCGGCGGCCTCACGCAGGCGTCGGATGCGGTCGCCATCCTGGCCCCAATCGGCCAGGCCCTTCTTCCAGAACTCGGCTTGCTGGCCGGCATACGCTTCCGCCGTCAGGCCCTGCTTCTTTGCATCCTCCTCATTGATCCACGGTCGAAAATCTTCGCCGCGCAGCTGCGGAAAAGTGAGCATCAGATTGGCAAGATCGCCCTTGGGATCAATGATAATCGCCGGAATATGATCGATCGCCGCCTCTTCAAGAAGGGCGATGCAAAGACCGGTTTTTCCGCTCCCGGTCATGCCGACGCACACCGCATGCGTGACCAGGTCCTTGGAATCGTAAAGGACCAGGTCTTCTTTGGACTTTTTGGCATCCAGGTCGTAGGCGCGACCCAGGTAGAATGTCCCCAACTTCTCGAAATCCTGCATCGTGTATCCTCCTGCTGCCTGCAGCGTGCATTGACCGCACCCGACAGCCATATTCGCTCTCAGAAGGTGCCTCCGGATGAGTGGCGCATTCAAGTCGCATTGTAGTCACACCAGGTTCCACCGTCAATCAGACTGCAAGAAGCCCCCAGCCGCCAGCGGAATCCATCTTTCCCCCAAGATTTCGCGGCCCAATTACTTTATGTCGTGAAACTCATTGTTTTATCGAAGCACCGATGCGGCGGCTTGGACCTGGACCTGGACCTCGACGTGGACTTGGACAATCCGCGTCGAGATAAACTATCGCATGCGTGCCACTTAACGGATCGCCTTCCGCTCTTGCCGCATCGACGTCCAGGTCCAAGTCCAGGGCTAAGTCCAGGATCAGGACGGAGCACTTTGGAGTTTCGCGACAGAAACTAACTAGCGCTTCCTCGTGACTCACCGTTTCTCCCAGACGCGTTTCATCCAAGGTACCGCCTTCTCAAGATACTCTGCGTAACTTGGTGTATCGTAATGTCCCAGCCCATCGACTACCAAAAACTCCACAGACGCGCCTTTCTTCTTCAGCACCTCAACAGCCTGTGCGGTCGGATCGATGGGCACGACCACATCTTTGCGGCTGTGGATGACGAACATGGGCAGTCGATCGATTTTCTCAATCCATTCCGGCCGGGGACGGCCGGCAATTGGAATGGCCGCGCTGAAGATCTCGGGATGGAGGGCCGCCATGTACCAGGCCCCAAATCCTCCCAGGCTGAAACCGGTAATGACAATCCTGGCTCGATCCACCGGATAGCGCGATTGCAGATCAGCAATCAACTCGAGTACGGCTTCCTCGCTTTTCGGATTGGTCCAGTTCTGGCCGGGACAATCGGGAGCAGCGATAATGGCTCCCAGCTTGTGCAGCCCCGGCTCGATCAGCAGGGTCATGAATTCTTTGCCATAGTAAGCGCTGGGCCTTGGTCCGTTCCATGCATAGTGGAGCGCAATGACGAGCGGAACCGGCTGGTTGGCCCGGGCAGTCTTGGGGACGGATATCCCGTAGTGCATTTCTGTCCCATCTTTGAGGCGCAGGACCGCATCCTTGCTTTGAGAAGCCGCTGAAGAGGAGAGAACAAGTAGGATCGAGCATGTCAGCAGGAACTTCATAGGTCTATGCCCTCCCGGCGCGTGGAACATCCAAGCAATGATAACACTGCCGGCTATGCGGCATCTCTCCCCAATTTGCCCGCCTGGTGCCAGTAGGCCCCGGCGGCCCGCCGGGGCAGCAGTGAATCGAAACCATGAGTAGCATCAGAGCCCAGGCAACGGGGCAACGCATCGGGTGACATTGGTATCGTGTTGGGCTACACTGCTGGCGCTACATGTGCCGGGGTGGCGAAATTGGCAGACGCACAGGACTTAAAATCCTGGGCCTCGCAAGGGGCGTGCGGGTTCGATCCCCGCCCTCGGCACCAATAAAATCAACGACTTAGACCTCTTCAATCCCCACGGCAAAAACAGCAAAAAAGGGCCTGTTGTCCTTAAATTGTCCTTATTGCAAAAAAATCGCTCGCGGTTTTCCTCCGAAAATCCGACCAAAAACGCTGAATTGGAAATAGGCGCGGATAGTCTCGAAGCGCCCTAACCATTTCGCCTGATTGGTCTCAATAAGGAGTGCGGAGATGAACCGAGGCAACATACTTCCCTTCCAGAAGATCCGGCCAGGCCGACCGGCGACAGCGACGCAAACTGAGGGGCCTCGCAGGCTGTGCGAGGTCACATTCGAGATGCTGATCAAGCGCGGCCGGGAGCTCACCCGGCAAACGGCCATCGCGGAGCGCGAAGGCAACATCCGGAGAGTCGAGCGGCTTCTGCGCGAGAAGGATCAGATCCACCGGCTGAGGAAGGAGCTGTCCGATGCCTGCCGCTGACGTCACCCTCGATAGGAATCTTCCAAACAGCATTGAATCCGAGCACGCCGTCCTCGGGGCGATCCTCCTCGACGAGAAGGCGATCTTCGCGGCGGCCGAGATCCTCACTGTCGACGACTCCTACCTTGAGGCGCACCGCGAGATCTTCCGTGCCATGCTCGCCTTGGGAGAAGAGGAAAGCTCGATTGACTGCTTCACCCTGCGCGAGGAGCTGCGGCGCCGGGACAAAGAGGATGCAGCCGGCGGTCCCGTCTATGTTGCCGGCCTCACCGACGGACTCCCTCGGTCCGCCAATACGGCACACTACGCCAAAACCGTCCGGGAGAAGGCGACCTCGCGTCAGCTGATCCAGCTCTCCCATGAATTGATGTTGCGGTGCTACGAGGGAGGTGAACGTCCGGCAGAGATCCTCGAACGAGCGGAGTCGCAGATTTTCAGGATCGCGTCCCGGGAAATCCGGGGCGGCTTCCAGCCGACGCGCGAACTCGCCGCCGAGGCATACAAAGAGATCGAGGAAGCCGCAAAGAACAGGAGACCGGTTTCCGGGATCGATACCGGATTCGCTGAACTCAACCGCATGACCGGCACGTTCAAGCTGACCTTCCGCAAGCGGATCACGAAATTTGAAAACCATTATTGCGAAGGCAATTGAGGCCCGGAATCCTGACCGATTTCAGTACGAGCACATCTGAGGGACCATCATGAAGCTGCCATCATTTCAGTTCTATCCCGGCGACTGGATGAAGGATCCGGCGCTACGTTCCGTCTCGCTTGAAGCGCGAGGCCTCTGGATAGACATGCTCTGTCTGCTCTTCGAGAGCGGCCGCAGGGGCTATCTCCAACATGCGACAGGCAAACCCGTGCAAGAAGAACAGCTCGCTCGTATGACCGGCTGTTCCGCCAGACAGGTTTCCCGGCTGTCGCAGGAACTCGAAAACTCCGGCGTTTTCTCCAGGACTGAACACGACACGATCTATTCGAGACGAATGGTAAAAGATGAACAGGTGCGGCAGGTCAGAAGCTCCGCGGGAAAGCTCGGAGGCAATCCTCAGATCGCCGGCAAAACGGTTGATTTTTGCTTAAGCAAAAATCAGGCAAACCCCAACCATCGCTCCAACCAAAATGGGGGGTTTTCATCTTCTACTTCTTCTTCATCTTCAGCTTCAGAAGATAATACCCCCCTACCCCCCGCCGGGGGACTGGACGCTCAGAGCCTGTTTCTGATTTTCTGGGAATGCTACCCGCTCAAAGTCAAAAAGCCGAAGGCGCTTGCAGCGTTCCTGAAGCTGAAGCCGGATCGGGCTCTGCTCGACCGCATGTTGGAGGCCATTGAGCGACAGAAGCAGACCCGGGCCTGGCGCAAAAACAACGGCCAGTTCATCCCGCACCCTGCCTCCTGGCTGGCCAACAGGCAATGGGAAGACAGCATTCAGCCCGACCTGGCCAAGGGATCGGTGCGGGACGAGTTTGTCGGGGAACCCGAGAAGGAGGAATCATGAACGAAAAGCAGCTCGCGAAATGGCTGATGGATCTGGCCGCTTGCTATGACTATGTGCCGCAGAAGGCGGCGATCTCGAGATATCTGCGCATCCTCAGGCAGTGGAAGCTCGGTCCCGAGCAATGGGAAGACCTTGCAGATCGCGCCTTGATGCGGCTGACACGCAAGTTCCCAATGCCCGGAGAGCTTCACGAAATCGCGTCGGAACTCCGGCAGGAGGAAGAACTGCGGGCGAACACCGAGCATCTGGATAGGATGCGCGAAGAGTGGGAACGCCGTGGCGACGTACGGGCTAAGTGACGGTGATGTCCAGATTGGAGGCGCTCAGGTGAAGCCCGGTGATCACGTAATTTGGCTCTACTCCAAGAAACGTTCTTTCGTAACTGGCTGGAGACTGCAGCGGGTTCCCGGAGTCGTCGAACGGGTTTGTCGTGCCCGCATCAGAATCAGGATCAGGCTGGGAGAAAGGGAGAAAGTGGTGAATGTGGTTCCGGAAAACGTGCTTTGTGATGGCGAGACGGACGACGATGCATCATAACCGCAGCGGGACGAATGCTAGATTGTCGCACCAACCATGTCAGGAAGCGTGAAAGAAAAATCGCCTTGACAGGCTGTGCACGCTGAACCACTTGTACGATAATGCGGTTTTTCGCCCGCGTGGAACCATAGCTTCCTTGAAGCTCGTATCTTGGGAGTCTAAACCCAAGTCACTTCTCCGGTATACGGACAACACGGCCAGGTGGCCGAAAGCGATAGCCATGTAACTTCCCAGATCGGGACTTGATCGGCATAGGGGCGGCGGTCGCCCGCCGACCCCTGCCACACCACCGTGC
>CAYGWQ010000232.1:0-9001 GCA_964353465.1 uncultured Acidobacteriota bacterium
TATCCGGGGGCTTGCGCCCCCGGCTATTATCTTTCCGCCCCTCCGGGGCTCGGCCAGCACACTCTGTAACCGAGTTTCGCGACAGAAACTAAATAGAGGATCAGTTCGCTTCGTATATCGGATTACGTTTGTGGCATTTCCCGAACACTCACATCGAAAAAGGACATCATGAAAACCTACTCTTGCTGGCGTCCGCGCTGGTTCCTGCCGGCGCTGTTGCTCCTCGCGATACCTACTGCCGCATCCGCGGTTCCACAGGTGGTCCCGGGACTTGAAGTACTGCTCCAGGAACAAAAATCGCTGATCGAAGGAAAACGCGTCGGGCTCATCACCAACCACACGGGTGTGGACCGCCAGTTGCGCCATGCCATAGACCTCATCGCGAAGGCCCCGGGAGTCAGGCTGACCGCAATCTTCGCACCAGAGCATGGCATACGCGGCATCGTGCAGGCCGGAGGCAAAATCGCCGACACCACCGACGAAAGAACCGGAGTTCCAGTGTACAGCCTGTACGGGGAGACCCGGCGCCCGACGACCGAGATGCTGAAAAATGTCGATGTGTTGGTTTTCGACATTCAGGACGCCGGTGCTCGCTTCTACACCTATATATCCACCATGGGGGAATGCATGGAGGCGGCAGCCGACAATGCGCTTCCTCTCATCGTATTGGACCGCCCCAATCCGCTGGCGGATACCGCAGTGGAAGGACGGATGCTCGATCTTGCGCGTTTCAAATCCTTTGTCGGAGCGTATCCCATTCCCATCCGCTACGGTTTCACCATCGGCGAACTGGCCGGATTTGTCAAAGACGGGTTGAAGAAAGACGTTAAGCTAACTGTAGTGAAAATGAAGAACTACCGCCGCAGCCTCTGGTATGACGAGACCGGCTTGCCCTGGATCTCACCGTCTCCCAACCTCCCCACTCCGGCCAGCGTCACCGTCTATCCCGGCATGTGCCTGTTCGAAGGCACGAACCTTTCCGAGGGAAGAGGCACCATGCAGCCGTTCGAAATGATCGGCGCGCCCTGGCTCGACGCCTACAAGCTCGTCGAGGATCTGACCGCTCTGAAACTCGATGGCGTACTGTTCCGCCCCGTCTCCTTCACCCCCACGTCTTCGAAGCATCAGGGTCAGCTGTGCCAGGGCATCCAGGTCCACGTGACCGACCGGCAACGCTTGCGCAGCGTGAAGGTCGCACTTCACATCCTCTCGGTCATTCGCAAGAACCATCCCGCGCAATTCCAGTGGCGCGAGAGCTCGATCGATCGCCTCTCGGGCTCGGACGAGCTGCGGTTATCGATGGACCGAGGCCTTTCCGTCGACCAGATCCTCGCTTCCTGGGAAGCCGACTTGAAAAAGTTCGACGGGTTGAGGAAAAAGTACTTCCTGTACCAATGAAGTCACAGCGGACCGCCTTAACCACGAAATACACGAAAGCACTTTCGTAGTACTACGCTGTAACTTCGTATTTTTTGACACAATTTGCTGCTTTCCTGCAACTCCTTTGCCGCCGGCAAGAACTTTTCACCGCAAAGACGCGAAGGCGCAAAGACTCAAATATAACAAACCGGATGGCCTCATGGTTTGCGTCTTCGCGTCTTCGCGTCTTCGTGGTTTGGTTGCGGCTATGCTGCGCCGTGTATTTCGTGGTTTGAAATGTTCTGGTGGCGATACCGGGGCATGTTGCTGAGTGGAACACCTCCCTTCCCATAGAATTTTCTTGCAAGGGTCATAATATAATGGTACATATTGTACCATGACACAACGTAACTTAAGATCGCCGAGGGTGCGCCCGCCCCTCACGGACCTCGAAAACGAGATCATGCAGATCATCTGGAGACGTGGACCCTCTTCTGTCGAGGCAGTCTATGAAGCCCTCATCCCGGTTCGCAGGCTGAAGGAATCGAGCGTGCGCACCATGCTGCGTCGACTTGAGCAGAAAGGCTACCTGGCTCACGAGTCCGATGGCCGCGCTTACATTTATCGGTCCGAGGAACCGCCGCGCAGCCTTGCGGCGCACGCTGTGAGGCAAATCATCGATCGCTTTTGCCGGGGATCCGTCGAAGAGCTGGTCACGGGCATGGTGGATGCGAAGGTTCTGACCGACGAAGAGCTTGAACAACTGGCACAACTGGCTCGCAGGCGCCGGAAGGGGGGCAAATAAATGGATACCGTCCTCAGGGTTCTAGCCGAGAGTTCGGTTCGAGCCATCATAGTATCTTTGCTGATAGCAGCGGTCTTATGGGCGATGCAAGTGAAGACTCCCTCAATACGCCATCGGGCCTGGACGGCTTCGCTACTGGCAATGCTGCTACTGCCCGCCTTTTTGCTGTGGGTGCCGCGCATAGCGGCGCCCGTCCTGCCAATAGATCCTGCCGTGCTGGTGCGCGAAATCGGCGGTTTCCTGCCTGCCATGCAATCGTCTTCAGTGTCAGAAGAGAGTGGTGTCGGTTTTGCAGCCGTCAGGCTCAACGCGCCTCCGCTTGGAATAAAGCCGCCGCAAGACGATGCCAAGAAGCTAGAGGCGGACAGACCGGGTGGATGGAGGTATGTCGTTGTTTTATATCTTCTTGGCTGCTGCGTCTTTCTTGCCAGGCTGTTACTGGGCACAGCGCTGGCCTGCCGTCTCGCCCGCGGCTGCAGAAACGGTGAGCGCATTTCTCTCAGCGAGCGATGTACAGTTCCTCTGAGCGTCGGCTTGTTGCGCCCGCGCGTGATCCTGCCGATTCAGTCGAGGCACTGGTCAGCGGCTTTGCTCGATTCCGTTCTTGCGCATGAGCTGGAGCACGTCCGCCGGCGGGATCCCCTGGTGGAATGGCTCGCCATGCTGGTCCGGTGCGCCTATTGGTTTCACCCGTTGGCCTGGTGGTTGCGCCGCAAGCTTGCGGCATTGGCTGAAGAGGCTTGCGATGAGGCGGTGCTGCGAAGGGGGCACGATCCCGGCGCCTATGCCGAGTTTCTTGTGGAACTGGCACGTTCGGTGAAACAGGGTGGTGCCATGGTTACGGCCTGGGGTTCACCCATCAACGGCAGTGGGCTGGCCATGCGCATACGGAGGATCCTGACGGCAGGCCAGAGCCCCGCACTTTCGCACACGCGCACGATGGTCGTAACCGCGCTCTGTGCCGTTGCGATCCTAGTCCCGGTGCTATTTAACCTGGAATATGCCAGGGCAGCATTGGCGAGCGCGCCGCCAGGAATGGCGCCGGCATCCAATAGCTCAACGCGGCTGGACACCACAAGAGATCGGCAGAAAGTTTCCCCTGAACCAGACAAACTCACCTTGCGCAGGATCACTTTTGTCGGCCCTCGGAACTCTGCCGAGGAACGGGATTTGCGAACCGCTTGTTCTTCCATGGAAGAAGGTAAAACTTACCGTCCAGATGCCCTGGAGAAGTGCATCGCGGCAGTGAACAAATTGGGAGTATACAAAGAAATCGGCAAAGCCGATTACCTGGTGACTCGGGCAGAAGGAGTACCGCAGGCCATGGACATTGAGATCAGGCTCACACCCAAAGGCAGCGAATCCCTGAAGCTGACGCCGGAGGACCCATATAGAAATCGGGTAACCCTCTCTACAGCAAATCCCAAAGCTCCAGACGCTCAGATGAAAATCATTAGGATTTTTATGCGCCAGATGAACGACTCAGATCGGAATTGGAAGGTTGCCGAAAGGGCTCTGGCCGAGATCGAAAAGTTCCTGGCCCTCTTTCCGGACAGCGACTATGCCCCCACCGCCAGTCAATGGAAGGATGCCGTTTCCCGGGAGCTGGCGCAGGCGCCGCCCAAAATAGCGGGATGCGTCTATGATCCTGCGGGCGATCCGGTCGCAGGCGTTGAGATTCAGGTCGTCGACAGCGAGACGAAGGAAGGTCTCGCAGTGTCCATTTCGGACGAAAAGGGGTGCTTCGAATTCCGAACGGTGCAGCCGAAGAACAGGATTGAACTCAGACTGGCAAAATCCGGATTCATGCCCCATTCATGCAGCGGCGACACACTGCCCGCCGGCCCGATCAAGATCACCCTGCAGCTCGGCCCTCCTGACACGGTGCAGGTCCGGATCCGCTATGCACAAATGAGCTGCAAGGTGGCGGATTTCTATTATTCGAGAGGCAACTATCTGGCCGCTGTCACTCGATACCAGGAGGCGATCGGGTACCAACCGGACCTGGTCGCGGCCCACAACGGCCTTGGCCGCTCCTACGAGGCCAGAGGCGAAAATGACAAGGCGCTGGCTGTCTACAAAGATTTCCTCGAGAAATTCCCCGAGTCTCCCATCGCCCTGGAATTCAAGTCGCGCATCGCAAGTCTGGAAAAGAAGCAGCCGTCTTGAGACTGTGGTCATGTCCGTAAATGGAAAGGGTACGAGAACGATATCCCATTTCCTAAAGGCTGTCATACACGTCGTCCTCCGGATTGTCCCACTCAGCGAAGGACGATTCCGACAGCTTCATGAGCGCCCGAATCTCAGCGGACTTGCCCGGCCGGGTCAGCTGAGCCTGCCGTTTCCGAATGTACTCGCCCAGAAGCTCGGATACCACCTCGGTCATGGTCCGGCCTTCCAGCGAGGCAAAGGCCTTCAGTAACTTACGTTCCTCATCCTTGATTCTGATGCTCATCACGGCCATGGCGACAGCTCCTGCTTTTCTACAAACTGTAATGTAGGATATTTAGCGAATCATGTCAACCAACGCCTGGTTCGATCGGTGATCACGGCAATGGCGCCCACACCCGGAGCGATGCAGTCGCATGCCAATAGCCCAATTGATTTGGCATGCGCAAACCATAAGATTCTCCAAGCAATCCGCAGTCGGACGAGCAAGGGGAATGGCGGTCCCTACATCACAAATCTCTCTCCCGATGAGCAGATGAGCTTTCGGCATCTAATGGCATCGAATTCGACTGCGAAGATGTTCCGGTTTCTCGGGAGCTTGATGCATCGGCCCAAGAAACCGCCGCCAGGTCCGTACGCGTTCGAGACGTACTACAGAATCTGCAGCAAGGACCTGGCGCGACGAGTCCGAGCCGACGGCGGGGCGCTCTACGTCTTTCTCACAGGTATGCGCTATGCGCGCATCCGTGCCTTTCCTTCCGCGCATGATCGAAGCGACGAAGAGCTTGCAGTGGTTCTGCAGGAACTGCTCGACATGGATGTCGATGGCTTCATGACCGACTACCCCCATAAGGTCATGCGAATCTTACGCGCGCTCAAGGTCCGCGAATGACGGCGCGGTATGAATCCGGACGGGCGGCTGACGTATCGGAAATTACTCAAATATTCAATGAACAGCAGACACGATCTGCGATTCAGACACTGCCAATAGAAACGAACCACAAAGACCTCAAAGACCTCAAAGAAATCTTCGCCGCATGCAGAGGAGGCAAAAGCGCTTGCCCTTTTGAGGTCTTCGAGGTCTTCGAGGTTCACTTTTTCTTTTCTGCCCCTTCCCGCCTTGCTACCCCTGTCTGAATCACAGAGACCCGATACTCCTCAGGCTCTTTTCTTGAGCTCGGACTGACTCCGATTGCGCAGTTCGGAACAGTCCACGGCAATTTCCTCCCAATAGCTTTGTTCATCATCGCCGACCTGATGTTCCCGCATCGCATCCGGCACGGAGCTAATCAATTCCAGGTCGCCGGCGGGGATTTGATCCGCTCCCCGGCTCAGGATTGCCGACAGCGCATCGCGCGCGGCGCGCGCCGCTTCGAGAGGCTCCAGGTAGTAGGCACCGGCTCGCCGATTAGCCCGGATGCATTCCACGAGCGGCCGGACGGCCCGAATATCTCCTATCCGTCCAATTGCCTGCGCCGCCAGCCGCTGGGCCGTTACATCCGGCGATGTCAATACCTCGAGCAGCGGCAGCACCGCCTCGGGTCCTATGCCCGGGAGCGCCCGGGCCGCGGTCTCGCGGACTTCCGCATCATGATCGCGCAAAGCCCGGATCAGAGACGGGACCGCTTTTGGGGGCGCCAGTTCCCCCAGGGCGGAGGCAGCCTGGCGGCGATGCTGAACATCCGCAGAGCTGAGAGCTTCCATCAGCGCTTTGGCTGCCACCTGGCCTTCACGTACGGCAGCGGCAAAATCTCCCGTCAGAACGGCGATGGCGGCTCGTTCCTCCGCCGTTGCAGCCGGAATCGACATCGACTTGAGTGCGGCAGCCGCGGCCACGCGCACATTCTTCCTGCCTCCGTGCAACGCCGGCTTGAGGCTAAGTGCGGCGTTCGCTCCACCGATGCTTTGCAGCGCCGCGATCACGGCAATCTGAACGCTCTCTTCCCTATCCTCGACTGAGCGGGCCAGCAGAAGAACGGCATCGTCGCCGCCCAGCTTGGCCAGCGCTTCCGCCGCTGCGCGCCGGGTGTCGGGATCTTTGTGGCCCAGCGCCTGAGACAAGCCTTTGAGCGCACTCCGGTCGCCGAGAGTGCCGAGCGCCTGGGCCGCTGACTTGCGAACTTCAGACCGGGAATCGTCCAAAGCACGGATTAGCGGCGCCACGGCACGAGGGCTGCGAAGAGTTCCGAGCGCCTGCACGGATGCCCGGCGGACCTCACGGCTTTCGGAATTCAGGGCGTCCAGCAGGGATTGGAAAGCAGGCTCGCCGAGAGCGGATAGAGCCATGGCTGCTGCCGTGATGTCGTGGGCTTCGTGATGCTCGTACTTTGAGCGTCTTTCTTTTTTGACAGGATTCAACAGAAATCCGGCAAGGGGCTCGATAGCCTTCAGATCACCAAGGCGACCGAGCGCCTCCATGACCGCAACTCGGACATGGGGGTCCTCATCGCACATAGCCTCGATCAGCGCCGGAACGGCGCGCGCCTTCCCTGTAGCACCGGCCTCTTGAGCAGCTTCCTTGCGTGTTTCCGGGTTTGAGGATTTCAATCCGCGCAGCGTCCACCACAGCATCGACTCCTCCTGTCACGGCAGCTCACCAAGCCGAACATATAAGGCATTCGGCAAGGTGATGCAAGTGGAATGACCCCTTTTCGGGTTCATAGAATGATTTCCCTTGCTTCCGGTTGCGGGTGGTCCTACAAACATGTGATCCAAACGAATTCAGTCTTCGAGGTGCGGAATGAAAAATACGAAAGCGATTTTCTGCTCAATGCTCTTGCTCACGGTCACCTTCGCCGGCGCCCCGCCGGATATGCGCGTAGCTTCGGCGCACCAGGCTACGGCAGCCGATGCGTCCTTGTTCAGCGTGGATGATATGCTCGACATGGCGAGCCTGCGCATCGCTGACTTGAGTGAAGACGGCCGCTGGCTGGCAGTATCCTCCTCGACGCAGCGCGATCGTGTCGGCATCGACAACTATCGTTTCGGCGATCCGACTTATATAGCGCCATCGCTCTCCGAAGTCTGGATCGTTGACCTCGAAACCTCAGGGACTCAGAAGCTTTTCCCGGACAGGCAACAGGTGCAGAGTCTGAAATGGTCGCCCGACGGGAAATACATGGCGTTTCTGGTCCTGCGAGACGGCTGGTATCGCCCTTTCCTATGGGAGCGAGAGAGCGGGAAAATGCGCCCGGTCCTGTTGCCGCCAGGCAGGAATGCGGCCGTCAACAGCGAATTCGAATGGGCTCCTGCAAGCGACCTGCTTTATCTTCAGGTGCAAACCGAGGTGTGGCGGAAGCAGGCTGCCGAGCGCTTTCGCCTGGAGACCAGAGGGCCGGTCGTGTTTCATTCCTCGAAGGAACCCTTCCTGGCCTGGGACGAAGTGCGCCGCCTTTCCCAGAGCCGTTCGGTGGTAGCCTGCAATCTAGCCAAAGGCCAGAGCTGGGAAGTGTTGCCGGAACGAAGGATCAATTCCGTCAGCTTCACCCGCGACGGCCAGCTGGTCACCTACCTCGAGGACATTACGGAGAAGACCGACTACGATGCCATCTCGGGGACCGAAAGCAAGGTGCAGGTCCAGCCGGTAACCGGGGGAGAGCCGCGGACAATCCTCAAGTCGACCAAAGACCGCCGGCTCATCTGGTCCAGAGACGGCCGCCATTACGCCTACGCGGAGAAAGGAAACATCTTCTTCGCCTCCCTCGACGACAAGGAAGCGCGCCAGCTGACCGGGAAACAGGCCGGCAAGGAAGAAAAGCCTGCTGCAGAGGACCCGAAGAAGGCGGCAGTGTCAGAGCGGGACCGGTCCGCCGAAACCTTCAGCCCGGTGCGTCTTAGTCCGGATGGGCAACGCATGCTGATCAGCAACAAGGAGGGTTTCTGGATGCTCGAGACGGCCGGCGGCACGAAGGAGCTGTTCCTGAAGCGTGACGAAGAGGACACGTCGGCGCCCCGGTACGATGCCATCGAATGGGATCCGGCCGGGACGAGCCTCTACTTTTCCTATGCCTCGCGCACCCGCTGGGAACGTGGCCTGGTCCGATACGACATCGCGGCCAGGAAACTGGAGGAACTCCTGAAGGACGGGCGCTCCTACTCCGGCATGACCCTGTCTCGACAGGGAAACCGGTGGGTCTTCCTGTGTGCCGAAAATAACCGTCCCGCCGACCTTTATTCTGCCGATGCCGATTTCCGCTCCGTGAAAAAGATCTTGGCAAGCAACCCCGGGCTGGCGAAGAAGCGCCTGCCCAAGGCGGAGTTGATCTCCTACCTCAACGTGGACGGGAAAAAGCTCTACGGCGTGCTCTACTACCCGGTGGACTACGTGGAGGGACAAAAGTATCCGACGCTGTTCAACATTTACGAGGATTTCTTCGACGACCGCTTCAGCGGAACCATCTGCGTTCTCAATTCTGCCGGCTACGCGGTGATGCAGCCCTCGGTGCGGTTCGAGACCGGATTTCCAGGCGAGGCCTGGATCAAGTCCGTCACGACCGCAGCCAACAAGCTCATCGAAATGGGAATGGCCGACCCGGACCGGCTTGGCGTCTATGGTACGAGCTACGGAGGATATGCCACGAATCTGCTGATCACGCAGACGGACCGGTTCAAGGCGGCGATCAACATCTCCGGCAAGGTCAACATGATCAGCTTCTATACCGACAGCCC
>CAYGWQ010000233.1:0-8942 GCA_964353465.1 uncultured Acidobacteriota bacterium
GTCCCATTTTCGATAAGCCGTACAATCTTGAAATTCTGAAGTTGTTATGACGGCGGCGCCGTGACCGCGGGAATCCCAACGCCGAGTCAGGACTGGGGACCCACGCGCTCCGAGTTCGTTTGCCGCCATAGTGTCAACTTCTCACCATATAGTTTCGCCTCCGCCACAAATCTTTCATGAAAAGTCTGTGGGACAGGCTACACAACTCCCGAACTCCTGGCCCATGAAGCGCGATCTGCAGGATTGGAATTCGGGAGTTGTGTAGCCTGTCCCCTGAATCTGCCGGCAGGGATGTTAAACTCGAGCGGCTTATGGAACAATGTGGATATGGCTATCGAGCGGCACGGGAAGACTGCCGGCCCGCCCGGCAAAGGGCATGTTCGATGGGCTTTTCAATATCGCGATGGATAAGGAGACGTAGGATGATGAGCTGGTTCCGTCACAGTCCGCTGCTGGCCCTGGCATGGCTCGTTATGCTTTGCGGAGATGCACAATCTCAGAATTGGCCGCAATGGCGCGGGCCCGACGCCAACGGCATCTCGCGTGAGACGGGCATCCCGGCGAAGTGGGGCCCCAACGAAAACATTGCGTGGCAGGTGCGCATCCCAGGGCGCGGGAATTCGACGCCCATCCTCTGGCAGGACCGCATATTTGTGACCTCGCAGCTCGGCAATGGAGTCGTCGAAGCATCCTCCGCACGCTACGAGGGTCCGGTGCCGCCGAATGACGGTCCGGTGACCTTCGCAATCCAGTGCTATTCTTCGAAAGACGGACGCCTCTTGTGGGAGCACAAGCTTGCCGCCGAGGTGCCTCTTCCCGCGGTGCACGCCTTCAACAACCTGGCATCGCCGAGCCCGGTCGCCGACGGCGAGCGGGTGTATGCCTGGTTCGGTACGGGCCAGATCGTCGCGCTTACTCCTGAAGGGAAGTTGGTGTGGCAGCGGAATCCGGGGCGGGAATTCTCTCCATTCAAGCTGCAGTGGGGCGCCGGCAGTTCGCCGGTCCTCTATAAAGATTCCCTGATCCTGCAATGCGATCACAAGCCGGCGGCCTACCTGCTGGCCCTCGACCGGAAGACCGGCAAAACGCTATGGAAGACCGATCGCGGGACCGGGCTGCGCGGGTATAGTACGCCGCTTCTTGTGGCCGTTGGAGAACGCCACGAGCTGGTCGTCAACTCGAGCCCGCGCATCGACGCGTATGACCCGGAGACCGGGAAGCTCCTCTGGTTCACCGACGGCGACTGCAAGACCCCGGTTCACTCCGCTGTCAGCGCCAACGGGATCATCTACACCAGCCGCGGCTACAACAGCGGCCCGTACCTGGCGATCCGCCCCGGCGGAAAAGGGGATGTGAGCGGCAGCCATGTGCTCTGGCGCATGCCGACCGGCGCCCCCTACGTGTCTTCCCTCCTTTACTACCAGGATCTGATCTACATGGCGAGGGAGGTCGGTGTCGTGCGATGCATAGATCCCGGGACCGGCGAAACCATCTGGACAGAGCGCGTCGGAGGAAACTTCAGCGCATCGCCCGTGGGCGCGGATGGCCGCATCTACCTGGTAAGCGAGGAGGGGGAGACGGTCGTCCTGCAGGCCGGGAAGAAGTGCGTCGTGCTGTCCCGCAACCCGCTCAACGAGGTCTGCCGCGCATCGCCAGCCATCGCCGCGGGACGAATCTTCATCCGCTCAGAACAGCACCTGTTTGCAATCCGCAAGGGTCCGTGAGCTTTCCACATTTGATATCACGCGAGTCATTGAATGTTCATGCTTGGCAATCGCCCCGGAGCAGTTTATGGACGTCATCGGCATAAGGCCGGACCTGATCATCGGCGAAGTGGGTGCCGGGCGGGGACGCGTAACGGTTCATCTGGCGGCGCGCGTGGGCGACAAAGGGAAGATCTACGCCAATGATATAGACCCGGCAGCTATCGAGTACCTGAAGGAACGGTGCCGGCGCCAGGGCATCTCCAACGTGGAGGTCCTAACGGGACTTGTCGATGACGCGCGTTTCCCGAAAAACAGCCTGGACCTGGTCTTCATGTCCTGGGTCTTCCACCATGTGGATAAGCCGGTCCCCCTGCTGCAGAGTTTGATGGCCAGCCTGAAGCCTTGGGGCTCTGTCGTAATGGTCGAACCGACGCCGGCACACACCGAAAAATCGGGGCGCATGCTGACGCGGGAGCTAGTCGGGCAGGAGGCGCGGGACGCGGGTTTCCAACTGGACACAATTATCGAAAGCCGGCTCAAGGAAGACAACATCTTCATCCTCCGTCCGATCGTTCCCGACGCGCCTGAATCACGGGACCGGCAGAAAGTCCGCTCTTTATGGGAGGCCTACCTGGCATGGGCCAAGATCGCCCAGGGCGGCAAGTCGCCCAGGGATTATGCGGTGAGCCTGGACAAGCAGGGCGTCCCCGCGCCGGAGATCCGGCGCCGTCTGCATATTTTGCGGGCGCAGTTCACCGAGCAGCCCGAGGGGATCGAGATGATCTGGGATCCCCTTTATGGCAAGCCCCTGACCGGAGACCTGGAGAAGGACGGATTCAAGACCGCGCCCAATGCTTTTTTGGTGGAGGCCATGAAGGGGATCCGCCCTGGCGGAAAGGCGCTGGACGTCGGCGCGGGGATGGGCCGGAATGCCCTCCACCTGGCCAAGCTGGGCTGGGATGTCACCGGGATCGACCTTTCGGCTGAGGGCCTCGCGGTCATGCGCTCGAGCGCCGCGAAGGCCGGGCTGAAAGTCGAAACAGTGAAGACCTCCTATGAAGCCTATGACTTCGGTCGTGAGCGTTGGGACCTGCTAGCCATGATCCTGTCATGGGCGCCCGTGGAGAATCCCGCCTTTCTGTCGCGTTTAAAAGACTCGCTCCGTCCGCGCGGGTATGTGGTTTTTGAGCATATCGTCCAGCGTGCGGAAAATCCCTTCCCCCCGGAGGTCCATGCCCCGGCGCCTGGAGCCATACGGGAATTGTTCCGGGATTTTGAGATCCTGATCTACCGGGAGGCGGATGATTTCGGGGATTGGGGCGGCCCGCCCACTGCGCATGTGCGCATGGTAGCTCGAAAGCGCCCCACTCAGACTCCGTGAAAATTGAACCGCGAAGACCGCGAAGACCTCAAAGAAAAAACATTTGATCTCTTTGAGGCCTCCGAAGTCTTCGTGGTTTATTGCGGTTATATGGATCGGGGCTTGAAAGGCCCGCACGGCCCATGCCGCAAGTGGTGCAGTATCTTGGCTGCCTACTCGGCACTGAGGGCAATGACCGGGTCCACACGCGCTGCCCGCCAGGCGGGAAGCGCCGAGCCGAGGGCCCCGACTAATGCCATCAGCACGGCGACGACAACCAGCGAGACCGGGCTCCACGGGCTCACGCCGAACACCAGGCTCTCGACAATCCGGGAGGCGCCGAGCGCCAGGCCGGATCCGACGGCAATGCCAAGCCCGGCCAGCACAAGCCCTCTCATGACAACGGCGCGGACGAGGCTCCGGGCTTCGGCGCCAAGCGCCATCCGGATGCCGAACTCCCGCGTGCGCTGCGTCACCTGCCACGACTGGAGGCCATGCACGCCGCCGAGCACCACGGCGAGGCCGACGAGCGCGAATATGGCAACGAGCAGAGTCTGGAAGCGGCGCCGGGAGGTATCGCCGGCGACGACCTCCCCGAACGTCCGCACGGTCGAGACCGCCTGCCTGGGGTCGATGGACGTCACGGCCTTGCGGATCGCCAGTTCGAGCGAGGCCTTCGAGGCCGTGGTCCGAATCACCAGATACCTGGTGTTCCGGGTGGAGGCGCCAAACGGGAAGTACACTTCGGGGAGCGGCGGGCGCTCAAGCCCCCACTGGCGCACATCGCCGACAGCGCCGACGATGGTGGCGCCCCACGTACGGACCGCGGTGTTGGGATAGAGCCGTTTGCCAAGTGGGCTCTGACCGGGCCAGTAACGCCTGGCGAACGCTTCGTTCACGACCACGCCATACTCGTGTTCACCGTTGTCTGCGCCGGTCTGCCGCCGGCCGGCAACCACCTGAATGCCGGCGGCATCGAAGTACTCCGGCGTCACGAATGAGCGCTCGACGATGGGGCGGTCGGCGTTCGGGTCAAAACGTTCGCCTTCGACAAGGTACGAGTCGTTCGTGCCGCCGTTCAGCGGCAGTTTTGTTGTGGCGCCCACAATCTCGACGCCGGCCATCCTCCGAACCTGATCCACCAGGCGATCCCAGAACACTACCTGTCCGTCCGCGTTATCGGCGTATTCCGGACCCTGCAGGCTGATACCGGCAGTCACAACGCGATTCGTGTCGAACCCGACGGGCATCCCGGCGACGTTGCGATAGCTCTGCAGCATGAGCACCGCGCCGTGGGCGAGCGCGAGCATCAGCCCGAACTCGGCGACAACCAGGATAGCCTGCAGGCGCGCCGGCCCCCGCGCCCCGACCACCGCCCGCCGCCCCTCGCGGAGCACCCGGGCAGGATAGCCGCCTGCCAGCGCAAATATCGGCGCGAGCCCTGCGAGTATGCCGCAGGCTATCGTCACTCCCGCCGAGAAGGCGAGGACCCCGCCGTCGATGCCGATCCCAGCCGTCCGCTGGATGGTTGCCGGAATCATGCCCTTGAGCGCCTCGCTCCCCCACCAGGCGGCGAGCACGCCCGCTGTCCCTCCGACCGCCGAGACTACGAGGCTCTCGGTGACGCGCTGCGACGCGAGGCGCAGGGGCGAGGCCCCCAGCGAGATGCGAACGCCCGCCTCCGCCTGCTGCGCGGAGGCCCGGGCGAGAAACAGTCCGGCCACGTTCGCTGTGCAGATGATCAAGAGGATGCCGACCGCCGCAAAGAGGAACCAGAGCGGAAGCCGCACATCGCCGGTGATACGGTCCATCAGCGGCTGTAACCAGGCAGTCACGCGCGCATTGGTCTGCGGATGCTCGCGCGCCAGCCCGGCAGCGACGCGGACCACATCGCTCCCGGCAGCCTCGCGTGAGAACCCCGGAGCGAGCCTCCCCAGGCCGAACAGCCAGTGCCGATCGCGTGTGCCGGCATCGGCGCGCGGATCCAGCGGAATCCAGAACTCGCCGCCGGCGTCGGTGAACCAGGGACGGGGGCTCTCGAAACCCGGCGGCATCACGCCGATGACGGTGAAGGCGGCGCCGTTCAGCATGACCTGGCGTCCGATCATCCGCGGGTCGGCGCCAAACCGGCGTGTCCAGAGACCGTCGCCGAGCACCAGCACGCGCTCCCGCCGCCGTTCCTCCTCGTCGGTGAAGAGACGTCCGCGCGCCGGCCCGACCCCGAGGGCCCGCAGGAAGCTCGCCGTGCAGACCACCGCCTTCACCCGCTCCGGATAGTCCCCGCCACCCAGGCCGGTCCACTCCAGGGTCTGGACGCCGAGTTCGGCGAACGATCGGGTGCGCTCACGCCAGTCCAGGTAGTCGGGATAGGAGAATGGTTGGGTCCACTGCTCGTTCGGAGGGGTTGTCCATGCCACCATCAGCCGATCGGGCTCAGGGTACTGCAGCGGGTCGAGGACGATCGCCTTGAGCACGCTGAAGACGGCGGTGCCGGCGCCAATGCCGAGCGCGAGCAGCAACGCAACCGACAGGGTGAAGCCGGGCGCGCGCCGAAGCGTGCGCACGGCGTACCGGAGGTCCTGCCAGAATGCGGCCATCGGATTGAATCGATTCGGCGGCGGCGTGGGCGCCATGGGACGCGGGCGGTCGGACCGGCGGATCTCGGCGGCGAGGCGTTCCCAATCCGGCAGCTCGTCGAGTACGCGCCGGCGCGCGCCCTCCGGTTCGACGCCGGCGGCCAGCACCTCGGCTTCGCGCTGGGCCAGGTGCTGCGCCAGTTCCTCAACAATCTCCGCTTCGCGCGCCGGGTTGTCCGCGGCGTGCCGCAGATGCCGGCGAACCACCGCTGTCCAGTCCGTCATCGCCTCCCTCCAGGATCAGGGTTCGACGGCCCTGACGCCCGCCACGCGCTGCAAGGCCAGGAAGAAGGCGCCCCAGACGCCGCGTTGCTCGGCAAGCACGCGCCGCCCGGCGGGCGTGAGCCGGTAGTACCGCCGGCGCCGCTGGCCCGGCTGTTCCAGCCAGCGGCCGACGATGAGCCCGCGTTTCTCGAGGCGGTAGAGCGTCGGGTAGAGCGACGCAATGTGGAACGACAGGGCGCCGGCGGAGCGCTGCTCGATGAGCTTGCCCAGTTCATAGCCGTGCCGGGGCCGCTCCTCCACGAGCGCCAGGATGAGCAGTTCGGCGCTTCCCTTCTTGGCTTCGCGATTAAGCATGGGACAAATATATATGTGACCTCCACATATATCAATACGTGATTTCGCCTGCGCAAGTTCCATCTCCGAGGGACCGGGTCGCAAAATGAGACCTCGAAGACCGCGAAGACCGCGAAGAAAAACAATAGATGTCTTCGAGGTCTTTGAGGTCTTCGTGGTTTATTTCCAGTTACATGGATCAGGGCTTAAAAAATCCGTACGGCCCGGACCCGCCGGGGGAAGTCTTTATCGTCGTAATGCTGCCTGCGGCCATTGTCGGCGAAGTCCAGGTGATTCGCCATGTCGGCCGTGCGCTGCGTCGAGGACCAATAGCAGTAGTTATCGGCAACGTCACTACTTCCCAGATCGCCGATGCCGGCGAGTTTCAGGTTGATGTACATCTGGGTCAATTCATCGACCGACGGCAGAAACCAGCCGCCAATGCCGTTCAAGGTGAAATTGGCACATAGGTCTGCAGCTGTACCAGGTATTTTGCAGGCAGCGATCATGTCCAGGGTATTCTGCTTGCCTGTACCTACAGCGGTGCCGCGTGCACCCGGTATCAATGTGCGAAAGCAGCCCCATTTGGCGCCCACGCTCTGATCGAAAGGCGCGGCCTCCAAATACCGCCAGCCGTCGGCGGCATAATTCGGGTTGATATAGAAGATCAGGCCGCCCGCAGGCCCGGTATCCCCGAGGGCATATTCTTCTTTTGACAGCCAAACGCTCATTTCCCCTGCCCCTCGGTTGGCCCACAGATAATACGGAATGAGTTTGACAGGCCTGGGTCCCGAAGCCGGGTTGCTGATGCTCTTTGCCTTGCCGTGGATTACGGAAACGCCGCCAAACAATTGGCTGTCAAACGAGGCTGCCAGTTCGCTCTTGGGATCAAACAGTAATCCGAGAACATGACCGCCTTCACAGTCGGGCCATTCGGCACAATACACAATGGGACCTCTCTCCACTGCCATCCTGCCCTTATCTTCTTTTACCTTTGGATTGGCAATGACCTTTCTGACTTGGAACGGAAAGGCTATTTCCACCACATCTCCGTTTTTCCAGTTTCTCCTGAGAGCGACGTATCCCGATTTATCAACGACATAGGGAGGCTTTGCGCCGTTCAGGGAAATGGCGGTTTGTTCGTCATTCCGGTCCAGGTAGGAATACAAATCCGCCGGGACAGGTCGATTTCTTGCCCACCCTGGGATTCTCAATCTAATCTCAGCCGGCACCTCTTCTGTGGCCGATATTGTGATCCGGGATTTTCCTCCCCAGGGCATTTCACTTTCCACGGACAGGGCCAGTTTTTTTCCGCTGACTGTAAAAGAGGTTTCGCTGGACACATACAAATTCACGTAGATCTCATCCTTGCCCTGGGTGTAAATATAAGCGGGCATGGACGCGATAAACCTGACAAGATTGGGAGGACAACATTCCAAAGACGCCTTTCCCCAACGGAGATCGCGTCCATCGCCGGCGCTTGCCAGCCTGTTTACGTAAAAGAAGCAGTTCCCCGAAGCGGATACTCCGGCAACGGCATTGTTGTACATCGTACGTTCCATGATATCGATATATTTGCTGTCCCCCGTCGCCAGAAACATCCTGTGATTGAACGTCGCAAACATGAAAGCGGCACAGCTTTCGCTGTAAGCGGATATATTGGGCAGCGAATACGGCGGCCCGAAACCCTCGTTGCCGGTAGATCCGATGCCGCCGGTAATGTAGTATTTGGCGCTTACGGCATCGAGCCATATGCGCTGTGCTGCATCGAAATAATCCTTGATCCCGGTCAGTATCCCCACATCCGCCAAAGACACCATCAGAGACGCATCGTTTACGGCATGACCAACGGCTTCACTTTGTTCCAGGACCGGCTTGTAGGATTGATTGTGCCTGCTCCTATTCATCGAACTTTCCAATCCGCGTATATCAAGATAATACTTGGCCAAGTCCAGATGCCTCTTTTCACGGGTGACTCGATATAACTGGATACAATTGATTGCATCCCTTTCCCCTCCGGAAAACCGGGGAGGCTCCGATTTAAGTGCGCTATAAATCAAGTCGGCGGATTTAATGGCCGGATCCAATAGATCCCTTTCCCCGGTAGCGGCATAATGAGCGGCAGCAACTTCAAAAAGAGCGTTACTGTTGCTTGTCCTGCCTTCTTGTGCATTCTTGATTTCCTGTATCCGGGCATCCACTCTAGCCTGCAATCCGGCAGCAGGATCTGTCTGGAGCGAATAAATGGCCGCCTCCAAAACGTTATTGCTGACAGGCCTGCCGGCTTCAGCAAACTTTTTCATTTCAAAAAGAATGGTGACTTCGGCGTTTGTCCGGATTTTCGGTTTCCAGAAATCATCTTTCAGCGTTACTTCCGACAGGCGTTTGGGCTGCCTGGGGTAATCCGGGTTGGGGGTATATGCGGTTCCCGACAGCTTGATTTCAGCTTGAGCCCTGGCTGGGGCCTTCGCGGGCGCTGGCTTCCGGGCGGCAGCGGCCAGCACGCCGGCTGCTGCCGGAGCCGCCTTCAGGAAATCTCGACGAGGCATCTTGGCATTCATGGCATATCCCCAGTAAGTAGACTGAATGCGGTTGGCAGACGGCGTTCCATTTGCAGCAACACCGCAAAACCCCGTCCGGCGAGACTGTCTCAAAACATGGCGTCCCGGAGGGACGCAGAGA
>CAYGWQ010000234.1:0-8857 GCA_964353465.1 uncultured Acidobacteriota bacterium
AATCAGCTGCGCTCAGGGGATGATTTCTCAGGAGCCTCGGGGCTCGCCTCCGGACCAGATCGATGGAAACAACTTCGTTCCAGCGTTCTGAAAGGAGGCGGAGGCGGGATCTGGCGCCGCTCTCATCTTCTCGCGAAAGTCCTTCCCGCATCCTGCGCGAGATCCCGGACTCGATCTCCACCTCACACAAGCACCAGACGATGACGTCAGGGTCCGCATGCAGCAATCCAAGTATGGCTCCGGAGTTTTTTTCTTCCAGCAGGAGCGGGAGAAGGGCAGAGGTGTCCCAGAACTTCATCGGCCCCCTCGCCTTTCCTCTATGAGCGCTTCCACCAGGCGGGCCGGCTGCTTCGACTTTCTCGGGGGTGGAAGCGTCCTCAGCGCGTCATCGACGATTCGGGGCGGCGTTACTATTCCGGCTGAAAGCACCCTTCGATAAAAGAGGAGATGCCCATGGCCGGATGGCGGAATCGGTTCCAGTCTGGCTATAGGCGTCTCTCGGTCATAGACGATTACGGTTTCGCCCTTCCGCACCGTTCGGAGGTACTCCGACAGATGATCCCTGATATCTGATATATTGGCGCTTTTCATAACGCCATTATAGCCATATTAAAACCATTGTCAATAAACAGCCTGCCCTTTTCAAGAGCGTGCTATCCCCCAGGCGCAGCGCCCAATGCCGGTGCGGACCGGCGACAACGCTGTCCATCAGGCTGATGGATGCAAAGTGCCGCTGCCCCAAAGGAGTGCTTTGCTGCAGGGGCGGATCATCGGGTTCGGAGCCAGGTTCAGGCTTGTTGTTTGAATTGGAAGGACCTTTTGTGGCGCGGCTGTTGCAGGAATCGAATTCGAACAAAAGGTGGTCGTGTGAACCGCTTGAGGGACCACGAAATACGCGAAATACTTTTTCGTGTATTTCGTGGTTTCGTATCTCCGGTGCCTAGCCTCCGGAGAGGGAGCCGAGGAAATCAGCGTTGCTCCTGGTTTTGGAGAGTTTCTCCAGCAGCAGTTCCATGCTCTCGGTGACCGAAAGGGGGTTCAGGACCTTGCGCAGGATCCAGATCCGGTTCAAGTCCGTCTGAGGCAGAAGGAGTTCTTCCTTGCGGGTGCCGGATTTGTTGATGTCGATGGCGGGGAAGACACGCCGGTCGACGAGTTTCCGGTCCAGGTGCAACTCCATGTTGCCCGTGCCCTTGAATTCCTCGAAAATGACATCGTCCATGCGGCTGCCGGTATCGATCAGGGAGGTGGCGATGATCGTCAGGCTGCCGCCTTCTTCGATATTCCGCGCCGCTCCGAAGAACCGTTTGGGCCGTTGCAGGGCGTTGCTGTCGACGCCGCCCGAGAGCACCTTGCCGCTGGGCGGGACGATCGTGTTGTAAGCGCGGGCGAGGCGCGTGATGCTGTCGAGCAGGATCACGACGTCACGCTTGTGCTCCACGAAACGCTTCGCTTTTTCGAGGACCATTTCGGACACCTGCACATGCCTCGATGCAGGCTCGTCGAATGTGGAGCTGATGACCTCTCCTTTGACGGAGCGCTGCATGTCGGTAACTTCCTCGGGGCGCTCGTCGATGAGCAGCACGATGAGCACCACTTCGGGATGGTTCCTGGAAATCGAATTGGCGATCGACTGCAGCAACATGGTCTTGCCCGTGCGCGGGGGCGAGACGATGAGGCCACGCTGGCCTTTCCCGATGGGCGCCAGCATGTCCATGACGCGTCCCGAGAGATTTTCCGTGGAAGTCTCCAGCTTGAAGGCCTCGTGCGGGTAGAGCGGTGTCAGGTTGTCGAAAAAGATTTTATCTTTAGCTGCATCCGGGTGCTCAAAGTTCACGGCTTCGACCTTGATCAGGGCGAAGTAGCGCTCGCCGTCCTTGGGTGGCCGGATCTGGCCGGAGATCGTGTCGCCTGTTCTCAGATCGAACTTGCGGATCTGCGAAGGAGAAACATAGATGTCGTCGGGCCCGGGGAGATAGTTGTAATCCGGTGCGCGCAGGAAACCGAATCCTTCGGGCAGACACTCCAGGACCCCTTCGGAGAAGATCAAACCGCTCTGCTCAGTCTGCGCCTTCAGGATCTGGAAGATCAGCTCCTGTTTGCGCATCCCGGTGTAGCCGGGGACGTTGAGGTCTTTAGCTACCTGCGTCAGGGCGGCAATATTCATCTCCTTCAGGTCTCGGATATTCAGATGGCCGTTCTCGCGTCCCCCCTCGCGGTTGTTCTCGCGACTGACTTCGGGGCTGCTCTCACGGCTCTCGCGACTGCTTTCGGCTCTTTCGCGGCTTTCGCGACTGCTCTCACTTTTTTCGCGATTGCTCTCACGGCGGTTCTCGCGGCTGTTGGTGTTGTTTCGACGTTGCGTCGTCTCAGGCATAACTACCCTCCAGGCGGGAGAGGTTCCAGTAGGTTACGGTCGAGGCCATACTCTCGGGGATTACTCTCGCGGATTAATGATTTTGGGCGGCTTCCACCACCCGGTTCCAGATTTCCTTACAACCCATGCCGGTAACTGCGGACGCAAAGATCACCGGCTCCTCAGGGAACACTTCACTGATCGCACGCAGTTGCACGACCCTCTGATTCCCGGACAGTTTGTCTGCCTTGGTGGCGACCACCAAGCGCGGAATCTCCAACGATTCCAACCATTCGGCAAACTGGACATCAAGCGCCGTGGGCGGCATGCGTGAGTCCACGAGGTGGATCACGAGTGCCACTGCCGGGCCCCGGGCAAAATACTGTTCAACCAGCTTCTTCCATTCGCGGCTGCCGCTCTTTCCTTTGGCATAACCGAAGCCGGGCAAATCGACGAGCAGGAAAGAGTTGCGACAGCGATAAAAGTTGATGCTTCTTGTCTTGCCAGGTGACGAACTGGTCCGGGCAATGCCTTTTTTCCCCGCCAGCTTGTTGATCAGGCTGGACTTCCCGACATTCGACCGGCCGGCAAGCACGATCTCCGGGGCCTCCGCACGCGGAAAATCGCGCTGTGAGAAGGCGCATGCAAGGAATTCAACCTGAATTTGACTCACGGCCTTTTTTCAGAGTGATGAGTCATGAGTGGTGAGTGATGAGTACTCATGACTCACCACTCATGACTCATCCAGGAGTGAACCGTTTTCACGAGAGATGCATCTTGAGGGCGTTGGAACTTCTAGTGCGTGATATTCTCGTTCGGACGGACGGACATTTCAGGCACCGGCCCTTGGGGCACAGGAAGCCTTTCCAGGGCTACCTGCAAGACTTCGTCCATGGTTTCCACGAGGTTGACTTTCATCGACTCCAGGATGTCCTGCGGGATGTCCTGGAGATCCTTCTCGTTCTCCTTTGGCAAAACAATTTCTTTGATGCCGGCACGATGTGCGGCCAGCAGTTTTTCCTTCACGCCTCCGATCGGCAGAACCTTGCCGCGCAGGGTGATTTCCCCAGTCATGGCGACATCGCTGCGGACGGGGATCCCGGTCAGCACGGACACGATGGTGGCAGCCATGGTAATGCCTGCCGACGGCCCATCCTTGGGAATGGCCCCCTCCGGGATATGGATGTGCAGATCCATTTTGCGGTAGAAGTCCCTGCTGATGCCGTAGGCGGCGGCACGGGTGCGCACGTAGGACATGGCTGCCCGGGCTGATTCCTGCATGACCTCGCCCAGCTTGCCGGTCATCGTCAGCTGGCCCTTGCCATCCATCATGGAGGCTTCGGTGAACAGCACTTCGCCGCCGACTTCGGTCCAGGCCAGGCCGCAAGCCAGTCCGATCTGGTTCCCTTCGCGAATCACCTGCTCCCGGAACTTGGGCTTGCCGAGCAGCTGCTCGACCACTTCCGGCGTGATGCGATTGTTCTTGTCTTCCAAGATGACGATTTTCTTGGCGGTCTTCCGGCAGACATTGGCGATTTCGCGCTCGAGGTTCCGCACCCCCGACTCGCGGGTATACTTCCGGATCAGCTCAAGCAATCCCTCGTCGGCAAATTCGAGTTCCACGGGCTTGAGCCCGTTGGCTTCCAGCTGCTTCTTGACCAGGAAGCGCTTGGCGATCTGCAGCTTCTCCAGCTCGGTATAGCCCGAAAGCTGGATTACCTCCATGCGGTCCTGCAACGCCCGCGGGATGGTGTGCAGCACGTTTGCCGTGGCGATGAACATGACCATGGAGAGATCGAACTCGGTATCGAGGTAATGGTCGACGAACATGTGGTTTTGTTCGGGATCGAGCACTTCGAGCAGGGCCGCCGATGGATCGCCGCGGAAATCCATGCTCATCTTGTCGACTTCGTCGAGCATAAAGACCGGATTGCGCGTGCCCGCTTTCTTCATGTACTGGATGATCTGCCCGGGCAGGGCGCCGATGTAAGTGCGGCGGTGTCCTCGTATTTCCGCCTCATCCCTGACGCCGCCGAGAGACAGGCGGACGAACTTGCGCCCGGTGGCGCGGGCGATGGATTTTCCGAGGGACGTTTTGCCGACGCCCGGCGGTCCGACAAAACAGAGGATGGTTCCCTGGGGTTTCTTCAACAGGCTGCGCACGGCCAGAAACTCGGTAATGCGGTCCTTGACCTTCTCCAGCCCGTGATGGTCTTCTTCGAGAACCTTGATGGACCAGCGCATGTCGCGGATTTCCTTGGATTTCCTGTTCCACGGCATGACCAGCAGCCAATCGAGGTAGGTCCGGGAAACGGTCGACTCGGCCGACATCGGCGGCATCATCTCCAGGCGCTGGATCTCCTTCAAGGCCTTGTCATGCGCGTCCTTCGGCATCTTGGCCGCTTCGACCTGCTTCTTCAGCTCTTCCAGCTCGGTCTTCTCGTCCTTGCGGCCCAGCTCCTTCTGGATAGCCTTCATCTTCTCGTTGAGATAGTACTCTTTCTGAGCCCGCTCCATCTGGCGCTTCACCCGCCCCTGGATGTTACGGTCCACCTTGATTTTCTCCATCTCGACTTCGATGATCTCGTTGATCTTTTCGATGCGCTCCGCCAGGTCCACCGTCTCGAGCAGCTGTTGCTTCTCCTCGATGCTGATCGGCAGATTGGCGCAGATGTTGTCAGCCAGCTTCGAGGATTCCAGGCTCTTCATCGCGTTCAGAATCGCGTCGTAGTTCACGTGATGGCTGAGCTTGGAAAACTGCTCGAACACCGACTGGAGGCGCTTGACCAGCAGATTGGTGCGCGCGCTGGCAACGGAGGATTCCTCGAGCAGTTCGACGTCCGCGACGAAAAAGCCCGGCTCGGTGATCAGGCGCAGGGCCTTGACCCGCTGGATGCCTTCGACCAGCACCTTGATGTTGCCATCGGACAGCTTCACGCTCTGCACGATGTTGGCGACGGTGCCGATGCTGTAAATGTCCTTCGTCTTGGGTTCGTCTACCGAAGCGTCGATCTGGGTCGCCAGGAACACCCGCTTGGAGCCCTCATGAGCGAATTCGAGGGCGCGGATCGACGATGGCCGCCCGATCACGAAGGGAATCATCATGTGCGGGAACACAACTACGTCCCGGATCGGGATCATGGGAAGTCGTTCGGTTTTTTTGGAGGATTCTTCGTTTGCCATGCGATTGGTTAACCGGCTTTCTCCAGCAGCGTGAATACGATGTCTTTATTCTCCACCATCTCGCGCGTGACCAGGAACTCTTTGACCTTCTTCTGAGAAGGCAGTTGATACATCACATCCAACATAAGATCCTCGAGGATGATTTTCAATCCCCGGGCCCCCATCTTGCGCTCGAGAGCCAATTCGGCAACCGCCACGATGGCGTCGTCCGTGAACTTGAGCTTGACGTTTTCAAATTCGAAAAGTTTCTGATACTGGCGTACCAGCGCGTTTTTCGGTTTGGTCAGGATTTCGACGAGAGCCGTACGATCCAGTTCCGAAAGCGAGCCGATCACCGGCAGCCGCCCCACAAACTCGGGGATCAGGCCGAACTTGATCAAATCCCTCGGCTGTGTGAGATCGAGGATGTTGGCGGGCGTAGGGTTTTTGGACTTTGTACTCTTGTCGGACAGGAATCCAAGGCTTTTTTTGCCCACCCGCCGCTCGATGAGCTTCTCCAGACCAACAAAAGCGCCGCCGCAGATGAACAGGATGTTGGTAGTGTCAATCTGGATGAATTCCTGGTGCGGATGCTTGCGGCCTCCCTGCGGAGGTACGTTCGCCACCGTCCCCTCGAGGATCTTGAGGAGAGCCTGCTGCACTCCTTCTCCCGATACGTCGCGTGTGATGGAAGGATTCTCGTCCTTGCGGGCGATCTTGTCGATCTCGTCGATATAAACGATGCCCTGCTGGCACTTTTCCTTATCGCCGCCGGCATTCTGGAGCAGTTTGAGAATGATATTCTCGACGTCCTCTCCCACGTACCCGGCTTCCGTCAGTGTGGTTGCGTCGACAATGGCAAACGGCACCGACAGCATCTTGGCCAGCGTCTGCGCCAGCAGCGTTTTGCCGGTTCCGGTCGGGCCGATCAGCAGCACGTTGCTCTTTTGCAGCTCCAGGTCGCCGCGCTTCTTCGATATTTCCAGGCGTTTGTAGTGGTTGTAGACTGCTACGGCCAGCTTCTTCTTGGTGATCTCCTGGCCGATGACATAAAGATCAAGGAACTCTTTTATATCCAATGGTTTTGGAAGCTTGTCGCCGATCGGGGAGGTCACGATATCGTCGGCGATGATTTCATTGCAGACGTCCACGCACTCGTCGCAGATATATACCGTAGGCCCTGCAATGAGCTTTTTAACGTCATTCTGGCTTTTGGAGCAGAATGAACATCGCAATATATCGTCGCGCTCGTCGTCTTTTCTCAACGTGATCCTCCAGCCTGAGCGACCGTCCTACAGCTCTTTCTTGGAGATTACCTGGTCCACAATACCATAATCCTTGGCCTGCCTGGCGGTCATGATGTAATCGCGATCCACATCAGTCTGAACCTTCTCTATATTCTGCCCCGTGTGGCGGGCCAGGATTTTGTTCATTTCCTCGCGCAGCCGCAGGATCTCCCGGGCTTGAATGTCGATATCGGTTGCCTGGCCCGAGAGGCCGCTCATCGAGGGCTGGTGGATCAGGATCCTGGAGTTGGGCAGCGCAAAACGCTTCCCTGGAGCCCCTGCGGCCAGGAGCAGCGCAGCCATACTGGCTGCTTGGCCGATGCAAATTGTCGTCACGTCCGGACGGATGAACTGCATGGTGTCGTAGATAGCCATGCCCGCCGAAATTGAGCCGCCCGGGCTGTTGATGTAAAGCGAGATGTCCTTAGTAGGATCTTCCGCTTCCAGGAACAGCAGCTGGGCCGTAACAACATTGGCGACGCTGTCGTCAATCGGCGTTCCCAAGAAGATGATGTTGTCTTTCAGCAGGCGGGAGTAAATGTCGTAGGCGCGCTCGCCTCGATTCGTTTGCTCCACCACCATGGGTATTAGTGCCAATGCCTCACCCCTCGCTAATAGTAGCATTGCGGTAGATGAAATCAAGCGCCTTATTTTGCAGCAAAAACATCCTAAGTGACTGAAGGCGTTGATCCTTTTCGAACTGAGCGCGCAGCACGGCAGCCGATTTTCCGCCTCTCTCGGCCATTTTCTGGAATTCGGCGTCAATCTCCTGATCGGTTACTTCGATTGCTTCCTGGCGTGCAATGGCCTCCAGGACCAGCCGCTGACGAACGGCAGTCTCGGCCAGGGGCCGTTGTTCATCGAAAATTTTCTTCCAATCAATGGAAGTCTTGCTCACATCGATGCCCTGGCGGGCCAGATTGGCTGCGATTCTCCGGGCATGTTCCTCCAACTCGTCCCGCACCATGCTTTCCGGCACGTCAAAGGATAGACGCTTGACAATCTCGTCCAAGGCCATTTCTCTCGCCTTCTCTTCGGCACCTTGCCGGGCCTTCGTTACCAATTCATCCCGAATTCGGCCCCGCAATTCCTCCAGGCTCGCAGCTCCAACGTCGCGCGCGAAATCATCGTTGGCCTCTGCAACATGTTTCTCTTTAATATCCTTGACTTTAGCCTGATAGTGGACCAATTTGCCGGCCAATCGCTTCTGGCGGTAATCCTCCGAATATTTCACATCAAAAGAACGCAGGTCATTGATGCGGCAACCCTGGAGGTTTGCCGAGAACTCACGGTTGGTCTGGGGAGCGCCTACAACCAGGGTTACATCGTCCTCGTGAATCGGTTTGCCGCCGCCCTCAAAGGTGCCGTCGAGAGTGATGGTAACGTAGTTCCCATCGCGGACCTCGCCATTCTCGACCGGTACGAATTGGGCATGCTCTTCCCGGAGCCCCTCCAAAGCGGCATCGACATCAGCATCCTGGACTGCAACTGCGGGGATCTTAACTGCAACACCCTTGTAATCAGTTACTTCCAGTTTGGGAGATACCTCGAAGGAGAGCACGAACTTGAGCGGCTGGCCGGGATTGGCCTCAACCTTCTCAATCCCCGGTTCCGTCAGTGGCTTGAGAGAATGCTCCGCCACGGCCTGCTTCCATGTGCGACTGATGATCTCCTGCGTAACCTCGCTCTGCAATTCTGAAGCAAACCTTTGCCGGACTACGCTCAGCGGCACCTTGCCGGGCCGGAATCCAGGAACCTTGGCTCGCTGGGCATACTGTTGAGCCAATCCGCTGATTTCTTCCTCTACCTGGGCAACCGGCACTTCGGCGACCAGGTTCTTCTTGCAGCTGCTGATATCGACGATTTCTAGATTCACCGGTAATCGGTTCCTTTTCTATGCTTTCAGTCTGGAGACTGCTCCGAGAAACCACATCCAGCGGTTCCGGTACAGCTCTCTGGGCACATTTGGTGCGAAAGGGGGGAGTTGAACCCCCACCCCTTGCGGGACTGGATCCTAAGTCCAGCGCGTCTGCCAATTCCGCCACTTTCGCAG
>CAYGWQ010000235.1:0-3345 GCA_964353465.1 uncultured Acidobacteriota bacterium
GTCGGGCCTATTCACTTGCGGCCCTTCGGGCCTCTTCCAGCGAGTTTTGAGACAGTCTCGCCGGACGGGGTTTGGGGCATTGCGCCTCCCGGCGAGCGCCGTCCGGCAGCCGGCGACACCCGATATGGCGAATTATTTGAGTGCGACCGAATCGCTCCCGGCGGCCGGCAATGCATGGTGCACCTCCGATATTGCCGGTGTATGATGGCCCGGAGGCGGGGAACTCACTCGCCTTGATGAGGCGCGGCCTTGCCGCGAACCGGATGATCGGAACGACTGGAGGACGAATGCGGCGGCTTATCCCGCATGGATGGCGTTGGTCCGGTGCCGCGCTGCTGTGCGGTACAATGCTTCTCCCTACTGCGCCGGCGCAGAATCCCCCTGCCGGGAGCAATCCCTGGGAGCGCGATCTGATGATCCGGAGCGGCAGCGACAGCGGCAGCTTCGGCCCGGAGAGCGTGTTTTGCAGGGCTTCCGGCGTGCCCAGCCTCATTCGCGAAGAGCGCAGCGGGCGCTTGATTGCCGCCTTTCAGTGGTTTCCCCAGGGCGACACCGTCAACTGGGACCGGGTCGCCGTCAAGACATCGTCCGACAACGGCAGGACCTGGTCCGATCCGCAGCCGATACAGGTTCAGGGTCTTCCGGGAACCTATTCGCGACCCTTCGACCCCACGCTCGCGGCGCTGGACGACGGCCGGATCCGCATCTATTTCTCCTCCAATACGAACGGGCGAACGACTCTTGATGCCGGGGTCGCAACTTATTCCGCCATATCTTCAGACGGTGTCCATTACACTTTCGAGCCGGGCATGCGCTTCGGCGTGGAAGGGAAAGCAGTGATCGACCCTGCCGTGCTCAAACTGGGCGAGACCTGGCATTACACCGCTCCGATTGGACGCCCCGAGGATGGCGCCTACCACGCAATCTCTGCCGATGGCTTGAACTTCACGCGCATCGAGGATATTCCCTCCGTGGACGGAGTGAACTGGACGGGAAACCTCGTGGCATATGCCGACGGCATGCGCTTTTACGGGGGCTCCGGGCGCGGCATATGGTGGGCCTTTACCGGGGACGGGAGTACCTGGACGCCGCCGGCATATTTGCCGTTTCAGGGAGGAGACCCTTCCGTCGTTCCCTCAGGAGACGGAAGTTACCTGATGGTTTATGTCGGCAACCCATCGCAGGCAGGACCGACCATCAAGGTTGAGCACGTGAGTTCCACGTACCGCACAACCAGGGGAGGAACCGCCGGCTTTTTCCGGTCCGGCCAATCCGCCGACATCATGCTTTCTGGCGTTGATTTCAATAACACCGGCGGCGCGCTGCTCTTCAATCATCCCGGGGGAATCGGCGGCGACGGCAACCGCATTTTCCTGGCCGACAGAAACAACAATCGCATTCTGGTCTGGCTCTCGCCGCCGCCCGGCAACACGTCCCCCGATCTGGTACTCGGCCAGCCGGACTTTACACAGAACAGTCCGGGTGCCAGCTTCAACCAGCTCAACTGGCCGTGCGCCGTGGCAGCGAGCGCGAACGGGCGCATCGTGGTCGCCGACACCAACAACGACCGCTTGCTGATCTGGAGCCGGTTCCCGGCCGGCAACGGGGCGGCGGCAGACCTGGAAATTCGGCTCCCCGGCATCAGCTCCGGGGGGCAACCGTTTGGGTGGCCTTGGGGTGTCTGGACGGATGGCGAGCGTCTCGCCGCTACCGCCACGCACGGGGGAGCCATCCTCTTTTGGCGGTCCTTCCCTGTGGTCAGCAATCAGGCTCCGGACTTCATTCTTACCGATCCGGCTTTCGGCACCCTCCGCGCGATCACATCCGATGGTTCCTTCCTGATTGTGGATGACCACAATGCAAAAATTCCGGGTTCTCCAACGGAACTCACCTCCGGGCAAGGCACCTTTTTCTGGAGAGCTTTTCCTTCAGATTCCTCGGCCCGATATGACTTCGCCATCAGCGGCGTCCGGCTCAGGGGCGGAAAGGTTGACAACAAGCTGGTGCTTTTGGGTGGCGGCAGCATGAGAATCTGGGATGGTTTCCCGGCAGGACCGGCAGATCCTCCGGCGCTCACCGTGGCCGGCTCCTGGAACAGCGACGGCGTGGGACTTGCCGTTGCCGGGGGAACCCTCTATACACTGGACGAGAACCAGAACAAGATCATGGCCTTCCGTTCAATGCCTGCCCAGGGAAACGCCGTTGCCGACTTTGCCGTGGGCTCTCCCGACACAGCCACCAACACGTTGCGCACCCACTATTTCGTCACCAACCCGGTGCCGGTCTCCAACGGGACCAATCTCTTCGTCTCCTCGGATTTCGACCGCAAGCTCTTTGTCTGGCGCAGGCTGCCCGATGAGAGCGGCGCGTACCCCGATCTGGTCTACTCGCTCCCCGAGGCCCCTTGGGCCAACGCCCTTCTGGGCAACACCCTGGTGCTCGCGGGCAAGCGCACGGTCTACATCTGGGAGCGGCTCCCCCTCTATGGCGAGCCGCCGGCGGTTACGCTCAGCAATACGATCGGCAACGTCAATCTGGGTGAGATCAGGGGTGTCGCGCTGGACGCACGCTACTTTTATCTCTCCGATTATCAGCAGGGAAAAGTCTATGTTTGGAAGGGCATTCCCACTCCAGGCATCAGCCCGGTGGCGGTCCTTGACGCCGGCGGCCAGCCGGTCCGAATCTCGAGCGACGGCACTTATCTGGCGGTGACAATCCTGGGGCCGCCCCCGTCCGTGAAACTTTACCCCGTAGCCGGCCTGGAATCAGGAGCCGGACCCGCAGCGGTTGTAACCCGACCGGGCTTCAATCTGCCCGAAGGAGCGCTGGTCGCCGGAGGAAGCTTGTTCGTCGCCGACACGGTTTTCAGCCGCGTTCTCGCCTGGTCCCGCATATCCGATGCGATCGGCGGGCGGGATCCGGATGTGATCCTCGGCGCCCGCGATCTGAACGACCGCTCCGCGGAAATCGGGCGCGACAAGCTGTTCTGGCCGGGAGCGCTTTCCTTCGACGGCACGTATCTCTGGGCAGGAGAGTTCAAGTTTTCAGGCCGGCTGTTGCGGTTCAGCCCCGGCGACGCTCCGGCAAAAAGCCATCTGGCATTGCCGAAGCTGGTTGCCGGTTCCGACCGTGAGAGCGGGATTGCCGTTGCGAATCCAGCCGCAAACCCGGCCCAGACCTCTTTTACTGCGCACGCCAACGATGGCAGCCTGCTGAGCGCGAAGGATCTGATCAACCCTGTGGCTCGTGCACTGCCGGGACAAAGCCAGCTCGCGCTGACCGCGCGGCAATTGTTCGGCGATGGCTTGAACACCGACGGCAGCTGGGTGCGCATTGCCGGCGATT
>CAYGWQ010000235.1:3355-8762 GCA_964353465.1 uncultured Acidobacteriota bacterium
GAATGTCGCCGACCTGGCGGGCTTTCAGTTCATCCTCAGCTACAACCCGGAGGTGAGCATCCTGGACGGCACCGATCTGGCGGGCCGTTTCCTGCAGAGCATGATTTTCCCGGAAGCGCGGGATGCGGAGATCTCGCTGGTCAATCCGAGCCATGCGCAAGCTGCCGCAACAGCTCGATGGGTCAGCGACGAAGGAAACATCCTGGCCACGGCGCCCCTGGTCATTCCCCCCAATGGCCGCGTGGCTTTCCTTGCCGATGGCTTGTTCTCCCCGGGGCTGCCGTCCCGCGGCGGATATCTCGAAGTTCAATCCAACAGCAGCCTGGCCGCGCTCGAGGAGTTCGGCCTGCCCGGAATCTGGCGGGCGACCCTGAATCCGCTCGACACGTATGGGGGCGCCCGGCATTTGTATGCGCCCCAGTGGGCAGCGGGCGGCGGCTGGCACAGCAGCGTTACTCTGATCAATCTCGAAAACCTGCCCACTACCGTCAGCATCTTGCTGTTCGCCAATGACGGCAGCATCGCCGGCCAACTGGCGCCTTTCCCCCTGCCCGCCAGGGGGAAGATCGTCCTGAGGGAGCTGCCTGACCTGATCGCAGGGAAGGAGGGAACGCTTTTGCAGGGATACCTGCGTATTGACAGCAGCGTGTCACGGCTTTCGGGATTTGTCCGCTTCGGCGACCCCGCCGAGGCCGCATTTCAGGCAGCACTGCCGCTTGTCGACCGGGGCGCCATGGAACTTCTCTTCCCTCACATCGCCGCGAACGACTTTTATTTTACCGGTCTGGCGGTCCTCAACCTCGAGAGCGACTCAGCGGAATTGACCATTGCCGTCATTGATCCGGGAGGGGAGTCGTTGGCCTCGGGCACATTTCACCTGGCGCCGGGAGCTCGTCTTGCGCGGCTGATCTCCCAGATGTTCCCGGATCTGCCGCCGCTCACCAGAGGATATATCCGCATACGTTCGTCCCGTCCCGTCGCTGCGTACGCAGTCTTCGGCACCCACACCCTGACGGCGATAGCCGCCATCCCCGCCCGGTAACTCCCGAGCCATCCTCGCTCAATCCGGCGACGGGCAAAACAATAACCACGAAATACACGAAATACACGAAAGGCCAACCAAATTCAGGCCTTTCGTGTATTTCGTGTATTTCGTGGTTTGATGCAAGCGGTTATGGCTTCCAGACGATGCCGTAATCCTCGCCGTTATTGCTTGACCCGGCCCAGAAACTGCCGTGCTTCCAGTCGAAGAAGATCGCATTCATGGGACCCGAGTTGCGCGGAGCCGTTCGCACCCTGTAACGCATGCGGGTCAGCGCCTTGATAATATCCTGGGGGGTCCGTGCATCAACCCTCAGGTCGCCCGGAGTGGCCACGTGTGAGCCGAAGGTGCTCTGCATCTGGCCGCTGGTTATGTCCGGGGCTTCGCACGCCTGTTGGACCGTGGCCCCCCACTCGACGATATTCAGAAAATGCTGCAGGCAGCGCTGGTCCTGCTCATCCCCGCCCTGGATGGACCAGGAGAGGAAAGGTTTGCCGTCCTTCAGGGCGAGGCTTGGCGACAGCGTGGCACGCGGCCGTTGCCCGGCGCGCACCACGTTGAAGGGATTCTTGGCCGGATCGAGAACAAAAGCCTGCATCCTCTGGCTCATGCCTATCCCGGTATTGCCCGCGATGCAGGCGGGATTCCAGCCTCCGCTCGGCGTCACAGAAACGATCCAGCCTTTTTCGTCGGCGGCCTGAACCGAGGTAGTGCCTGCGGTGAATTCCCTGTGCCATTCTGCCAGCTCCGCTTCACTCCAGAGGTCATGTTTCACCGCGCCGGTGTTACGCCATTTTTCGAGCAGGTCCTGATACGGGTTCACCTCTCCCTGGAATGGGTACGGATCTCCCGGCTTGATGTTGCGGTCGTTCTTCTCCCGCTGAATCAGCTTGCGCCGTTCGGCGGCGTATTCCTTGGAGAGCAATCCCTTCATGGGTTCATCGGGCGGCACGTACGGGTCTCCATAGTAGAAGTCGCGGTCCGCATAGGCCAGGTTCATGACCTGGTAGAGCGTGTGGATATATTTCGGGCTGTTGTACCCCATGGATTTGAGATCAATGCCCTCGAGAATATTGAGCGCCTGCAGGAGGACCGGCCCCTGCTGCCAGCAGTTGAGCTTGTAGACCTCGACGCCCTTGTAGGTAGTCTTTACCGGCTCCTCGATGTAGCACTTCCAGCCGGCAAGGTCCTCCGGCGTGTGCAGCCCACCCTGTTCCTGGGAGCCGCGGCAGAATTCCTGAGCAATGTCGCCCTTGTAGAAGCGGTCGTAGGCCGAGAGAATGGCCTCTTTCCTGCTCTTGCCTTTCATCAGCGCGTCCTGCTCCGCGTCGATGAGTTTTTGCAGCGTATTCGCAAGGTCCGGTTGTGTCCATATCTCTCCAGGCTCGGGAGCCCAGCGCTTCTTTGCGTCACTGGCATCATAGTGCGGCAGGAATGTCTTCCGCGAGTAAGTCCACTCTGAGAGGGTTTTCTTTGATCCCTCCCAGGCATTGGCTGCCTGGGCCTCGACCGGGTATCCGTTCTTCGCCATCTCCAGGGCTGGCGCCAGGACCTGCTTCAGGCTCATGGTGCCGAACTCGGCCAGCATGGTCATGAGGCCGCCCGGAGTCCCGGGCGTCACGGCGGCCAGCGGGCCTTCATTGGGCGGGAATGCCATTTTTTTGCTCCGGAATAATTCCGGAGTGGCGCCGCTGGGCGCCACACCCAGCCCGTTGATGGCCACGACCTTTTTGGTGTTCGGATTATAGATCAGGGCCTGGGTCTCTCCGCCCCAGCTCAGGGTATCAATCATCGTGCACACGACGGCGAGCATGGCGCAAGCCGAGTCGACGGCGTTCCCGCCCTGCGCGAAAATCATCGCGCCTGCGGTCGCCCCGAGCGGCTTGCCCGTGAGCGCCACCCAGTGCTTGCCGTGAAGCGGAGGTTTCTCGGTGCGCGGCCACCGCGGATTCTGCGCGCCAAACTGCGACGAGGCCTCCTGCTGGGCGCGGAGCGCGCCCGTTGTGAGCACGAGTATTATCGACAGGGCAAGGATTCTCAGCCCCCGGTTCGGCCGATCATTCATTATTTTCCCTCCTTCGACTAGATGGCGTGCTCATTCTAAGTTTTGGTGACAGGCTACTCAACCTCGAAATTATTCCGCGCAATCGGTTGATGGATTTCGCAATATTTCGAGGTTGAGTAGCCTGTCACCATAATTAATGCCGGCAGCAAAGGCGGGATCGCCTACGCGGTCACGGAGCTGCTCGAGGGCGAGATGCGTCGCGCGAAATGGGCGCAAGGGTGCTGCCGGTGCGCAAGGCGGCCGCGCGCTATGAGCCTGTTCTTCCGAGTATTTTTGCCTGACGTCAAAACTACTCGCGACTAATTTTGACGCCCGGCAAAACTCATGGTACTCTTGCATCATGAGGCGATATCTCGAACCGCAAGTCCGCAGCGACCTGAAGGAGAAAATGGTCTTCGTCGCCGGACCCAGGCAGGTCGGCAAGACGACCCTCGCCCTCCAGATCCTCGGTAAAAAGAACGGCTACCTCAACTGGGACGTTCCCCAGGACCGCGAACGCATCCTGAAGCGGGAATTGCCTGAAGCCGGCCTTTGGGTTTTTGATGAAATCCACAAGTATCGGTCGTGGCGGAATTACCTGAAGGGATTGTATGATTCGCCGGCGACTCGCAGGCCCATTCTGGTTACGGGCAGCGGGCGTCTCGATTACTACAGGTTCGGCGGAGATTCCCTGCAGGGACGCTATCACCGCCTGAGGCTTCACCCCCTTTCGGCCGGCGAGCTTGGCATCGAGTCGCCTGGGGATTTCGAGCAGCTGCTGACGCTGGGCGGATTCCCGGAGCCGTTCCTCGGCGGATCGCAGCGCAAGGCGAAGCGCTGGTCGCGGGAGTACCGCAGCATTCTCATCCGCGAGGAAGTCACCAGCCTGGAGCAGGTGCAGGATCTCGGCAACCTGGAACTTCTCATGCTGAGGCTTCCCGAATTGGTCGGCAGCCCACTGTCGATCAATGCCATCCGGGAGGATCTCCAGGTAAGCCACAAGACCGCCGCTCGCTGGCTCATGGTGTTTGAGAGGCTGATGGCCATTTTCCGCCTTGCTCCGTTTGGCGCTCCAGCCTTGCGGGCCGTCAAAAAAGAACAAAAACACTACCACTTCGACTGGTCGATTGTCCCCGACCCGGCCCGTCGCTTTGAAAACATGGTCGCGAGCCATCTGCTGAAATGGGTGCATTTCGAAGTGGATGTTTCGGGCCGCGACCTTGAGTTGCGCTATTTCAGGGACGTCGACGGCCGCGAGGTCGATTTCGTGATTGTGGAGGACCGGCACCCCCTCGCCTTCATAGAATGCAAGTGGAGCGATGCCGACATATCCAAGGGATTGAAATACCTGAAGGCCCGGTTCGGAAAGTGCGCGGCTTTCCAGGTCAGCGCCGTTGGCAAGAAGGACTACATTTCCGCCGACGGCATCCGCGTCCTGCCTGCGGCAGTGTATCTGAGGACCCTGATCTGATCAATTCCAGGCGCCTGTCCGGGAATGAGGAGAGGCTGCGTTTCGAGCGCCGCTCGAACATGGATTTCGGCAAGGCTTCCTCCAGGTCTTCGATCGTCGCGAGACGAATCGAGACTTATGCATGGATTATGGGATTGACGACCGACGGGGAACCATCCCGCCAGCGCGCGAGGCTGCGGATCACGTCGGGAGTCCGGACTGCGCAACGGCGAATCGGTCCTGCGGCGGCTGACACAAGAGCAATCTGCTACCCGTGAGACTATCCTTTGCCCTATAATTAATATCATCCCTGAATTGCCTGTCATTGCAGTGCATCGATTGACCGATTGGAGGGTGGCATCCCCATGATCGGCAAAACCGTATCGCACTACCGCATTACGGAAAAGCTGGGGCAGGGCGGCATGGGCGAGGTTTTCCTGGCCCACGACACCACGCTGGACCGCAAGGTCGCCCTCAAATTCCTGCCCGATGTTTTCTCCGGCGATCCTGAAAGGCTGGCGCGCTTCGAGCGCGAAGCCAGGCTGCTGGCCTCGCTGAATCATCCCAATATCGCAGCCATCCATGGGCTGGAAGCGGCCGACGGCAAGCGCTTCCTTGTCCTGGAGTATGTGGACGGGGAAACGCTGGCGCAGAAAGTGGACCGCGGCCCCCTGCCCGTGGATGAGTCCCTGGAAATCTGCCGCCAGATCGCCGAAGGGCTGGAAGCCGCCCACGAAAAAGGCATTATCCACCGCGACCTGAAGCCGGCGAACATCAAGATCACGCCCGAGGGCAAGGTCAAGGTGCTCGACTTTGGCCTGGCAAAGGCGTTCAGCGCAGAGCCTTCGGTCGCAGATCTGTCGCGCTCTCC
>CAYGWQ010000236.1:0-8626 GCA_964353465.1 uncultured Acidobacteriota bacterium
TTCATAATTATGTGGACGTCCAGCGCTCTTTTGAGCCTTAGAGTCTTCGAGACTTTGAGGTAGGCTTTTTAACCTCCAAGACTCGAAGGCTCGAAGAAGCTCTAAAAACAAATGTCTGCATGCCAATGAACTGACTGGTAAATCGGGTTCATATCCGTTCAATGCGTGGAGGCTGACCATGACAAAATCAAATATGGCGCCGGAGCGAGAGAAAAGTCTGCGAAAACTCGCCGGCATGATGAACACGCGTCATCGCCTTCCCTTTCCCATCTCAGAACCTCTGCTTGGATGCTTCGACATCGCCCTCACATCGGCAGAAATCGATTTCTGCCTGAGAATGGGAACTGAACCCTTTGCCTGCGATGACATCCCGTCCAGGAGCGGACTGCAGAAAGAGCTGGCGGATTCACTCTTCACGGGACTGGTTCGAAAGGGCTTTTTCTGGCCGCAGCCCGCGACGGGCGACAGGGAACTATTCGCCCTTGCCGGAATCATGCTCGGCTGGTTTGAGATATTTCTCTCTGATGGGACGGAAACTCCGGAAAAGAGGGAATTCGCGCGCCAGCTGGATGTTTTGATCAAATCCTGGGGGAAAATGAATCACTTCCCGATGCGGAGTCTTTTTAATTACAGGATGAAGCGCCACCAGCCTTCGCAGGATATCGTTGCCATCGAAAGCCCGCGTCCATCCTCTGACAAGACCATTGCAGTCAATCGCGCGGTCGAGTCCACTCCCATGAAGATCTACCCGGCGCGCACCGTCCTCCAGCTGATCGAAAAACACGGGGATGCAAACAGCATCGCCCTGGTCCATTGCTTCTGCAGGCACTACCACAAACTGGTCGGCGAGTCCTGCCGCTTCCAGATGCCCCCGGAATCGTGCATGGCTATCGGCACACTGAGCCACCACGCCGTGCGCAGTGGCGTGGGGCGGCGCATTTCGAAGGAGGAGGCAACGGCCCTTATCCGGGAACTGCAGAAGAAGGGCGCGGTACATCAGGTGTTTCACGAAGGCGAAGACCTGGACAAACCCGAGATCGCCATCTGCAATTGCTGCTGGGATTGCTGCGGTGTGTTCGGCTCCTATAACCGCGCCTACCTGCCGCTGACTTTCCGGTCATACTTTGAGGCGCGGTTAACCGATTCCTCCCTGTGCACCGGGTGTGAATCGTGTGCAGATCACTGCCCGGTCCAGGCCATCGTGCTCACGAATGCGAAGGCCCGGATCAACGAGCGCAAGTGCATCGGCTGCGGCCAGTGTGAGCTGCAATGCCCGGAAGGCGCTATTCAATTGATACCTCACGAGCGCCGCGTGCTCCTGCCGCTGGGGAGGAAATCCGACGCGCGCATCGCTGAGTAAAATCGGCTCGGCCGCCGGTGGCATCGGAAAAACCGGGGACGTCCCGGTTTTTACTTGGCCACAAATTCGTCGGGCCACATTGCCGGATTCAGAAGATCGTTCAGGAAGGGTTCGATGTGCTCGAAGATGACGAAGCGTGTTCCGGCAGGGATCTTCGCATAGCGGGTCTTAAAGTCGTAGTTGGAAAACTTCTGCAGTTGTTCAAAATAACCGGTGAATCCCGCCCGCAGCAGCGCATCGCCGTATGAATCTCCGAACATCACCGTAGTAGGTATGAGCTTGTCGGTATTCGGCAGCTTGGTCTTGTAGTTCCACTCGTTGGCTTCCTTGGTGAGAAAATACTCTCCCCTTCCCGTGTCGATACGATCCTGCTTCAGAAACAGCGCATCCTCCACAATCGGCCGCAGCAGCCCAAGCGAGGCGTTTTCACCCCCCGTCACAAGGACCTCGGCTCTCATTTCGATGGGAAAATCCCACAGGTCCCCTTTGCCGCTCAGCTTTCCAAGGGTGTTGATCAGCTCTTTGGCCACATAAGCACCTGCCGGATCGGTCCAATGAAAATCCGTCTTGTGATACACCCGGAAAGATCCCTTTAGTCCCGAGAGGATGGGAACTGCATCAATCGTCACAATCTCGGGATGATCTTTCAGAAACCTGCGGAAGCGGTCGAAGCCATGAGGATTGGGCCGGCGGGGAGCAGTCGCGGGAAGCATTTCCGGATAGATGGTGTTTTTCATGGGACAGGGGAGCATGACCAGGGTAATACCGCGGGCGGCCAGCGCCTGGTTCAGCTTGAGGAATCGCGCATACATGGGCTCGCAAAGCTGATCGCAGGTTTTTTCGAGCAGAATCTCCATGTCCTCGATCACGTTCCGGTAGAACAGCCAGTTGTCGGGACCGATCACGATCTTCTCGGACTTGCGGAACAGGTGGTAATCCAGCGAGTTTTTCGTGCGGATCAACAGATCGCGCAGCCCATAGTTGTCATTGAAATATTCCTCGTACTTTTTGGCAAACGGCGACCCGGTTTCAAACAGTGTCCGCCAGTCGGTCGGGCGTGGGATCTTCAGGCGGTTTTCCGTCAGGGAGCGGTACTTGAACAGATGCAAATGCTCCTGCACAAAAGGGGACACAAGGATGAGGGCAAACATTCCGACAGTCGCGGTTCTCGTTGCTTTAATCATCGCTAAAAACGGAAGTAGATAAAAGGATTGAAACCAACCGTCGACAGGACGATCGCCGAATAGGCAACCAGCAGCAGAGAGGTCAGGCCTGCCAACGCCGTGCCGGGAGCCGATTGCCAGAACCGCTGTTTCTCAAAACGTTCCACGGGCAGCCAGGCAAAAAAGCACGCGGCTGCCAGATACAAGATCACATCGCGCGGCAGATACGAACTGACCGGGTAATATAAAAACGTGCCGCTGCCGGGCTGCAATCCGAACAATAACTTGAAAAACTCCAGTGCGGATTGGAGATCGGCGCTGCGGAACAACACCCAGCCGATCATGACCATCCCCATGGTGTAGATATTTCCCAGGGCGCCGGATATCTGAAACCGGAAGCGATTCTTCAGGAAAAGTTCAAAGACGAGCAGAAATCCGTAATACATTCCCCAGATGACGAACGTCCACGCGGCGCCGTGCCAGAAACCGCAAAGGAGGAAGACGATGAAGAGGTTGAAGTAGGCACGGAAGCCGGGTTTACGGTTGGCCCCTAGGGGAAACCAGAGGAAGTCCCGGAACCACCGGGACAAGGTCATGTGCCAGCGGCGCCAGAACTCCGTCACACTCTGGGAACGATAGGGCTGGTTGAAATTCTCCGGAAAATGAAAACCGAAGAAGCGCCCCATGCCTATGGCCATGTCCGAATACCCGGAAAAGTCATAGTAGATTTGAAACGTGTAACACACCAGCCCCAGCCAGGCCAGCCCTGTGGTGGATTCGCTGGGAGGAAGACTAAAGACCTTTTCCGCAACGAATCCGAGGTGATTGGCAATCAGCACTTTCTTGCCCAGGCCCAATGCAAACCGAGTAAGCCCGCTGAAAAACAGCTCCACGGTGACCGTGCGCTGAAAAATCTCACGGCTGACATCCGAGAAACGAACGATAGGTCCGGCGATGAAGTCGGGAAAAAGCGACAGCCAGGCGCCAAAGTCGGTCAGTTTCCGCGGCGGCGTTTCCAGGCCACGATAGACCTCAATGGGATACGACATGGCCTTGAAAACAAAAAAGGAAACGCCGATCGGCAGTGCAATCCGGAAACCCGGTTCCCACTGAATATGGAACAGTCGCAAGACATAGGAGACCTGGTCGTAAAGGAAATTGAAGTACTTGTAGTAAACCAACACAGCCAAATCCAGAACCAGGCATATTGTCAGGATCCATTTGGCTTTCGCCGGAGAGGATTTATGGATCCAGTGGCCCGCGTAATGGTTCAGAACCACACAGAGGAGGAAAACGAAAATAACCGGGCCGCAGCCCCAGAAATAAAAGAACAGGCTGGTGACAAACAGATACACGTTGCGGAATCTGGGAGGAGTAAGAAAATAGAGCGAAAGGACAAGGGGCAGAAACCCAAATAAAAACAGGTTCGTGCTAAATACCATGCAACACCCCGGAAGGGCCTCCGTAATGATTTCAAAATTCAGTGTGTGTCACGGATCCGAGACGGTCAGGCACCGGTCACCAGCAGTGCTCCCCAATGGAACCCGGCCCCAAAGGCAGCCAAGACCACCGGCACCTGAGGCCGGAAGCCGCTCGCTTCCTGCCATTCTGCGGCGGCAATCAACATCGAAGCCGAGGAAGTGTTGCCATATCGCCGTATGTTTGTGAACAGCCGTTGCTCAGGAACACTAAGCGCTCGGGCGACCCGGTCCAGAAGGTTCTGGTTTGCCTGATGGACCAGAAAGGCATCCACATCCGAGGGGTTGATTTGGTTTCTGGCAAGCAAGTCCGCAATCACACGAGGGAGTTTTCGTGCAGCCTGAAGCAGAACCGACGGGCCATTCATTTCCAGAGGCCGGCCAAACTCCAAGCGTAGGTCTTCGCTGTAGGTTCCATCGGAGCACAGGATGAAATCGCGGATTTCCGCAAGGCCGGCATCCTGCCTGACCAGACAGGCGCCGGCGCCGTCACCGAACAGAATGGCGGTGTTCCGGTCCACCGGTTCGCGCAGGACAATCCGCGACATGCGCTCCACGGCCACCACCAGGACATTGCCCTGCCGGGCAGCGAATCTCTCAGCGAGTGCAATCCCCATCAAGGATCCCGTGCTGGGCATGGGGAGGTCAACAGTGGGAATGCCCTGCACCCCCAGGCGGCAGGCAAGTTGAACACTGGGGCCGGGAAACTGGCGGTCCGCCGAGCCGCTGGCTACAACGACCATCCCTAATTGCGAAATCGCCATCCCGGACCGTCCCAGACAATCCTGCGCAGCACCCAAGGCAAGGTCTATGATAGACTCCGTTTCCTCCGCGAAACGGCGTTCCTGAATGCCGGACACACTCTCGATCCAGTCCTCCGCAACCCCAATCCTGGCGGCGAGCTCACGGTTGCCCACGACGCGGCTGGGCAGGCATTTCCCGAAAGCGCTCAAGAACGCCATAGGCCCTACTCCTGCAGCCGGGTGGCCAGATACTGCTGTATTGTGGCAATGGAATCGAATCGCTGGGGAATGAGATCGGAGTCCGGGATCTTGATGCCAAATCCCTGTTCCAAAGCGCTCACCAAGTCGACCAAGGCGAACGAGTCCAGCAATCCCGATTCAAACAGGGATCCGTCCCGATCCACATTGACCGGTTTCTTGGCAACTTCTTCCACTATCTTGTGTATCTGCGTCTCTCTATCCATAATGCCCGTACCTCTCCCCGCCGGCGCACCTCGTCGACCGGAGCAATCCCGTTCCTGCTGATTGGCCGGCGCAGCCTGCGCGTGATCCGCCGCAGGGTAAACACGTATTTCTATATTGATACCGGCCCGGGAGCAAGCGAAATTCGGACTGGGAGTAATTTCTGCAAAATACCCTTTCTCGTGTTTTTGAGTATCGAAGAAATGATACCCTCCATTAAAATACGCATTGGGTTTGCTAGCCTGTTTTTGCCGATACGGCAGGAATCCGGAAGGGAGAAAGCTCTATATGTCTTACACCTACGAGCAGCTCAGGGAAAAAACGGTTGCGGAACTACGGGAGATCGCTGCCGAGATCAAGCATGAGGCGGTGCAAGGCTACACTCAGCTCAACAAGGAACATCTTCTGGCCGCCATGTGCAAGGCACTCAACATCGACATGCACCTGCATCGCAAAGTCAAAGCCGCCGGCATCAACAAGGCGCAGATCAAGTCCCAGATGAAAGAGCTGAAGAAGAAAAGGGACACTGCCCTGAAGGCACATGACAACAGCCAGCTTAAGGTTGTCAGGCGCCAGATGCATGAACTGAGGAGAGCTTTGCGCAAGGCGGCGGTCGTTGCTACGTAGTCTTACCGATGAAAGGCATGGGATTGGAAGCACTGCCGATCGATGCGACGCTGCCGGAGATTGTGGTGGCGCTTCGATCCTCGGGTGGGATTGTTATGTGCGCTCCTCCGGGAGCCGGCAAGACCACGCGCGTCCCGCGCGCGCTTTACCAAGCCGGATTCGCTCAATCGGGTGAGATCCTGATTCTCGAGCCGAGGCGCATCGCCGTCCGGCTGGCTGCAGCGCGCGTTGCAGATGAGTTGGGGGAAGGGCTGGGGAAAACGGTGGGGTACTCCATCCGGTTCGAAACCCTGGCCGGCCCTGAAACCCGCATCCGGTTCATTACCGAGGGTATTCTTTCACGCAGGATCGTGCAGGACCCTCGTCTCGAAAACGTATCCACGGTCATCCTCGATGAGTTTCACGAACGCCACATTGCCACCGATCTGGCCCTGGCGTTCCTCCGGCGGCTGCAGCGCGAAACACGCCCGGACCTCAAGCTGGCGGTCATGTCAGCAACGCTGGATGCTGCGCCGATCGCAGAATTCCTCGGAGGAGTTCCTATCTTCGCAACGGAAGGAGCCCGCTTCGAAGTATCCTTGGAATATGAAGACCGGCCACGGGACCAGCCTCTGCAGGAGAAAGTCGCGGCGGCGATCTCAAGGTTTTTGAAGGATGGCCTCGACGGCGATGTGTTGATATTCTTGCCCGGGGCAGCGGAGATCCGGATGGCTGCAGAAGCGCTCCAGTCTCTCGCGGCCAAAGCCGATCTGCTGATCCTGCCGTTGCACGGCGATCTTTCCGCGGCCGCCCAGGCAAGGGCTGTGCAGCCTGCGAAGCAGCAGAAGCTGATTCTGGCGACAAACGTTGCCGAAACCTCCGTAACGATTCCGGGGATTGCAGCCGTGATCGACTGCGGACTCGCCCGGGTGGCAGGCCATTCGGCCTGGACCGGCATTCCGTCCCTTCACCTCGCGAAAATCAGCCGAGCCTCCGCCATCCAGAGGGCGGGTCGAGCCGGCAGGACAAGGGCCGGCCGGGTTGTGCGCCTGTACACGCGCCACGATTTTGAGTCCCGTCCGGAGCGCGATCTGCCCGAGATTCAGCGCGCAGATCTGGCGGAGTTGGCACTGACACTGCACGGCGCCGGGATTCGCGATCTCCGCTCTTTTGCCTGGTTCGAGCCACCGCCGGAGCCGGCCCTGTCGGCAGCCGAAGACCTGCTCAGCCAGCTGGGAGCGCTAGGGACCTCAGGCGCCCTCACCGAGACCGGCAGGCATATGCTTCGCTTCCCGCTGCATCCGCGCCTTTCCCGCCTCATACTAGAGGGAGAAAAATCCGGGGTGATCCGCCAGGCCTGCCTGGTAACCGCTCTGCTTGCAGAGCGGGACATGCGTCTGGACGCGCGCAGCGTTTTCGGCCGGGGAACGGCGCAAAAGCAAAGCCGCGGTGTCGGACCTTCGGATCTGATGGAACTGCTCGAGCGATTCCATGCTGCTGAAAAAGCGCGCTTCGCGGCGGAACACGTCTTTTCCCTGGGTCTGGACCTGCGTGCAGTGCAGGCGGTCGACCGGGCGTACAGGCAACTCTGCCGATCCGTCGGACATGCGAGCCGCACCGCCCGGGATCGCGATGCCGAGGAAGCCCTCCTGATGGCAATCCTGGCTGCATTCCCGGATCGCGTCGCCAGGCGGCGTGCACCCGGGACTGATGAGTTCCTGCTCGCCACTGGGGGCGTTGCCAGGCTGGCCGATACCAGCGTCGTCCAGCTGGCGCCGCTCATTGTGGCCGTGGATGCGGAAAAAAGAACGGGCGCCAGTGGAACGCGTGACCATTCCGGTGTGCTCATTCGACTCGCCTCCGCGGTCGAGCCTGAGTGGCTTGTGGGCCTGTTTCCCGACAGGATCACGGAACGCGTTAGCTTATCCTGGAACGAGCCGGCGGGCCGGGTGGACGAGACCAGCCAAACCATGTACCGGGAACTGGTGCTCGAAGAGACCGTCCGGCCGGCCCGGCCATCGGAGGCGGTTTCGCAGATGCTTCTGGCGCGCGCCGTGGCCCAAGGCTGGAAGCTCTTCCGCGACGGCGATCAGGTTCCTGCCTTGCAGGCCCGGATCGCCCTCCTGGTCGAGCATTTCCCCGCATCGGGATGGACCTCATTGGATCATGCCCAGATCGCCGCAGCCTGCGCAGAGTGTTGCGTCGGCAAGCGCAGCCTGGCAGAGCTCACCCGGCTCTCGCTGACCGATGTCCTGCTGGGCAAGGTAACAAAGAAACAGCGGGAATTGCTGCTGCGGGAAACCCCCGAGCGGATCATGCTCCCCGGCGGCCGCAAAGTGGCCGTGCATTACGAACCAGGCAAACCACCGTGGATCTCGTCGTTCTTGCAGGATTTCGCCGGCATGAAATCGACACCCACCCTCTGCGCCGGGCGGGTTCCCCTCACCGTTCATCTGCTGGCACCGAACAGACGCCCGGTGCAGGTCACACAGGATCTGTCCGGCTTCTGGGAACGGCACTACCCGGCGCTCCGGCGGCAGCTGATGCGCCGATACCCGAAACACGAGTGGCCCTAAACCAATGACCACTGATATTCATGTTTAGCTGGTTCCTGTCGCGCAACTCGCTCCGGACTTCAGCCCAGCCCCGGAGGGGCGGAGAGATAATAGCCCCGGGCGCAAGCCCGGGGTTAGGCCCGAAAGCGGCGCCCAGCCCCGGAGGGGCGACAGAAAAGCTTGTGGACAAAGACCTTTCGCCCCTGCCGGGGCTCATTTGATGCAATGTCCTATCCGGGGGCTTACGCCCCCGGCTATT
>CAYGWQ010000237.1:0-8612 GCA_964353465.1 uncultured Acidobacteriota bacterium
AGGCGCCGGCCTCTTCGAGCGCCCTGGCGTCGTCTACAATCTTCTTTGCCTGCAGCGCACCCTTCCCCTGTACCCGGAATCCGCCCAGCGCACTGGCGCTCTGAGGAGTCAATCCCAGGTGGCCCATCGTCGGAATGCCCGAACGAACCAGCGCGGCAACGCGATCGGCCATTTCGACGCCCCCTTCGAGCTTAACGGCATTGCATGCGGCTTCCGCCATGAAACGCCCGGCATTCCGGATGGCTGTTTCGATGCTGGGTTGATACGTCATGTAGGGCATGTCCCCGATCAGCCATGCGTTCGGCGAACCGCGCCGCACGGCCTGAGCATGGCGAATCATGTCATCCATGGTCACCGGCAGCGTACTTTCGTAGCCGAGCATCGTCATGCCCAGGCTGTCGCCCACCAGGATAATGTCGATCCCGGCCCGGTCCTGCATCACGGCCGTTGGGAAGTCGTAGCAAGTGAGCATGGTGAGCGGATGCCCATCAGCGACTTTTTTAAAAAGGGATGGCAGCGACATAGGCTTTCTCTCGGTCATAATTCCTCCCTGAAACGCATTCAAACCATTGGGGCGCCAAACTCCCGGCCACGCCGAGTCATCAAGCCGGCGCTCATACCCCCATAAGGGCGGGAAGGGCAAGGGCCGTTGATATCACCCACCCTCGGGAATGTCAAGCGTAGCTCCTTCTAATAGTGATGAGTAATGAGTAATGAGTGATGAGTACCGAGGGAAAGGCGTCGAGAAGCTGTGAAAAATTGGGGACTGTCCCAAGCGCCCCGTTTCAGAAACCCGATTGCCAACACTTGAGCCGGGCGCGGGTGGACTGTCTCCGATTTTTTCACAGCTTCCGAGAATCAATGACGCAGTACTCATGACTCATTACTCATCACTCATCACTTTTAGTGGTAGAATCGGGCGGAATTCCCGCCACGCCCGGAGCGTGACGACCCTATTGCCATTTTCCCTGGTTCATTGGGAGTTGATGCTACAAGGAGATCATCCATGGAAGTGCCGATCCAACAGTTGCTCCAGATTCCTCAAGAACGTCTGAATGAGATCAATGCCGTCCTGCTCGATCCTAAAACCCGCGTCATCAAGGATTTGCTTGCCGTCGTGTCCCGCTATGGAACTCCCGCGGAGATCAACCGCAAGGCGGAAAAGGCCGGACAGCTGCCATCGCTCCTTCAGCGCGTCCGGGAGGTTAAACCGGAGTACCTCGATTCGTTGCGCTGGCTCGAGGCCCAGCGGGACGCGGGCGCCTTTATCGGTGTCCGCGATTACCGGCGCAAGGTCCTCGGTGATCAAGCCGATTCCAAGCACTTCAAGGATGATTTTGCCGTCACTCTTGAAGTCAGCGCAGCGCAGTACTTCCCGTGGGTGATCGCCGCAGCCGAGCAGGCCATAGCACGGGGTTCCCTCATGCCGGGACGCTTCATCTGCGTGCGCAAGATGAAGGAACAGGAGTCGGACGGGGATTTGCCCGCTTTCATCGCCGCCATGGAAATCATCGGCGCCAGCTTTGTCGAGACGTTGGACACCAAGGGCACTGACGGTTCTAACGTTCACCTCGGAGGCCCGGCCACCATCACCGGCTATTTCGGAGGCGTCGGACAGCCGAACGATCATGTGCTCCAGTGGGTCGACGAGTTCTTTTACTACTTCACAAACTACGGCGTGCGCCAGGTGCTCAACATCAATCCCGGCACGGTGTTGACCGGCTATCTGCTCCATCGCCTGGGTATCGATATCGAATTCAAAATCTCCGTGTTCATGGGCAATGACAATCCATATGCCGCCCTGTGGACCTTACTCGGGGCACGTCTGTTTGCCCGTAACGATGGCAGCACGCCCTTGATAGGCTTCAACTGGAGCAACTCCGCAAATAACGAAACCATAGAAATCACGGCGCAGTTCCGCAAAGCGCTCGGCTTCGAAGACATTGTGCGATTCGAACACCATATCACGGAAACCTACAAAAGCATCGTGCGCCAGCCCTATAATCGCCGGCAGGAATTGCTGGAAATCGCAGATCACGTCGCCAACATCTCTGCCAAGCACGAAGGGGGAGATCCCGAGATCGATGAGACACGCGAACACCCTTCGGATATTCTCGATTACTTCCGCGATAAGCAGGAAGTCATCGATTCCGGCGACTGGGACCACATGCGCCAGAACTTCATGGACAAAGTGGATGCGACCAACAGGACGGCCTGGGCACTGACCATGCGGGGCCTCTCTTTTATCGCTGCCCGGAAGCTGCATCGGCCATAAGTATGGAGCGGGTGACTGATGATGAGAGTTTGCCCCACATGCCGGAAAGAATTCCAGGACGACTACCGTTTCTGTGCGGAGTGCGGCGCCCGCCTGGAAGAAAAGCCTGAGAAACCGCAGGGCGATGCTGATGTCGTCATCAGCAGGGGAAGCATCGGACCGGGGATGCAAGACCATTGCAGGGAGCGAGATGTTTCTCGGGCAGGCATGGCAACAGCAATGCCTCTGGTGCGAATCGCCTCCGCCTGAGGGTGTTATGGAAGCGGTCTTGAATATCGAACCCGAGGACAGGAGCGCACTATGAGTGAGCGGAAGGCCAGCATCATCCGCACGACGGAGCGGGCGGAAGTGAAGGTGATACTGAACGTGGGAGGCAACGGGGAGGGCAGGATTGAGACCGGGCTCCCCTTTCTGGATCGCATGCTCGCCCTCCTGGCCCGCTACAGCGGTTTTGACCTCATGGTGCAGTGCAAGGGGAAGGAAGCGGACCCTTCGGGAATTGCGGAGGAAGTTGCCGGCTGCCTGGGTTTGGCGCTGGACAGGGTGCTCGGAGAAAAGAAAGGGCCTCTCCGGTCCGGGCATTCCTACTCACCGGTGGAAGAGAATCTCGTTCGAGCCGTGATCGAGATCTCGGGGCACCCGTGCCTTGTATATCGTGTGCGCACCCCCGCACCTTCGCCCATGAGCGCGGACGCCGACTTGGTAGAAAGATTCTGGAGATCCTTTGTCAGCCAGGCGCGGGCCAACCTCCATATCGAGCTGCTGTACGGCGGAGACGGACTGGCTGCATGCGAAGCCATCTTCAAGGCAGCGGGCGGGGCCCTGAATCAGGCTTGTCGAACCTGATGCGCTTTGGAATGATTCTTATTTAGTTTCTGTCGCGATTCTCATTGTCGATCCGTGGCGCCGGCTGGTTTGACGTCAAATGTGGGGGCGGGCTTTAGCCCTTAAGCGCTAAGATAAGTTCCAATACTTGGACCTCGACCTGGACCTCGACGTGGTCCTGGACCAGACGAATCGAGCTAAGCAATTGTGCGTAATGCATTTAGTTCAATAACATCGATTCGGAAGACACCCAGGCTCAGTCCACGTCGAAGTCCAAGTCCAGGTCCAAGGCCAAGTCAGCGATGCCGAAATGACTTAACTTAGCGCTTAAGGGCTTTAGCCCGCGCATTAAAGGTAACAACCACGATACGGTTGATTTCATAAGCGTAATTCATTACAAGGACATTTTGAACGAGGACCCGGCCCGTGTTTAGCTGCGTACTTCCGTGTCCTGAAACGCATTTTGATCCAAATTGCGTAAATCATTCTGGCCGGGCGAAAGGGGCAATCATGTTGGATGTGCTGGCATTGGTGTTGGGCGGCGGCCGCGGCCAACGACTCTATCCTCTGACAAAGTTCCGCAGCAAGCCTGCTGTACCCTTGGCCGGCAAATACCGGATCATCGACATCCCCCTCAGCAACTGCATCAACTCAGGGATCAACCGGATTTTTGTGCTCACACAGTTCAACTCCGCATCCCTCAATAAGCACATAGTACATACTTACAAGTTCGACATGTTCAGCGGCGGTTTTGTCGACATCCTCGCGGCAGAACAAACACCGGACAGCCCGGATTGGTTCCAGGGGACCGCGGACGCGGTCCGGCAGAGCATCAAGCATTTCGCTCCTTATGAGGTGCGTCAGGTGTTGATCCTGTCAGGCGATCAGCTCTACCAGATGGACTTCCGCGCGATCCTCCGGTTTCATCAGGAGACGAACGCTGAAATCACGGTTGCGGGGATCCCGGTCGCAGCGTCGGAAACATCGGGCCTGGGCATCATGAAAGTGCAGAGTGACGGGCACGTGATCGCGTTTCACGAGAAGCCGCGTGCCGAACGCCTGCCCGAGTTGCGCTGTCCATGGCCGGGACAGCGCACTTCCCACAATGGCCGCGATTATCTGGCAAACATGGGCATCTATGTGTTCCGCAAGGAATTTCTAGTGGAGATGCTGACGCGGTCCAGCGCGCTTGATTTCGGCAAAGACCTGATTCCTGAAGCCGTGGGTAAGAGCAGAGTGTTTGCCTACATTTTCGATGGATACTGGACGGATATAGGCACGATCCGGTCCTTTTACGAAGCCAACCTGGCGCTGACCGCCAATCCACCCCGGTTTGACTTCAACGACGTCCACCGACCGGTCTATACCCATCCCCGAAACCTCCCCTGCTCCAAACTGAATAACTGCATGCTGCACCAGTCGGTCATCGCGGACGGGTGCCTCCTGGACGGCTGCCACATCACACACTCCATCGTTGGGGTCCGAAGCCGGATCGGCATCGGCACTACCATCAAAAACTCAATTATTATGGGGGCCGACAGTTACGAATCGGGGGAAGAACTCGCTGCCAACGCCAAACGCGGAATATCCAACATCGCCATTGGAAACCACTGTACGATTATCAATGCCATAATCGACAAGAATGTGGGTATTGGCGACAACGTTTCCATCATCAATGCTCACAACCTGCAGGAAAGGGATGAGGAAACCTACAACATTCGGGATGGTATCATTGTCGTGCCCAAGGGCGCCGTCATCCCCAGCGGCACCGTGATTTGAAGACCGACCTCCGGCCTCCGACAACCGACCTCTGACCTGAGACCGCCGGCGGGCGGCTGCCGACCTTCGAACTCGAATCAGCATTGGAGCGTGAAACTGCGATTTGATACCGATGCTTCACGGCACAGCATGACCTTGGCCGGTTTCTGTCGTGGAATTCGCTCGGCCCATGAGGCAAGCCCCGAAGGGGCGGAGAGAGAATAGCCCCGGGCGCGAGCCCGGGGTTAGGCCGGAAAGCAGCGAGGAGCCCTGGAGGGGCGACAGAGAATGGTTGCGGACAACGATCCTTCACCCCTGCCGGGGCTCACTCAATGCAACATCCTATCCGGGGGCTTGCGCCCCCGGCTATTGTCTCTCGGCCCCTCCGGGGCCGCTCCGGCTGAGCTCGAACGTCATTCAGCAACGGAACCTTGCCAAAAAAGGATTTACTGCAGGGCTGCGAAGAAAAGGGGACCCGAATAGGCGGCAGAAAATAGAAGCCCCCGTAAGGCCGGGGTGTTCCGGGAACTGGCTTGAGCGCCTGAGGCGCCGCACAAGACATCCTATCCGGCCCTTCTGGTTTTTCGGATTGAAGTACTGCGCAGCGTGAAGGTGCCCTTACGAGAGTCCCAGAGGAAAAGATCCAGCTTTTCGCGAGATGGACAGCAATTCGGATCCGTACAAAGCGCGGCGACCAATTGCCGGATCATGGCTGCGTGGCCTCCCGGAAGCCCAGTACCATCATGGTAATATCATCGTGCTGCGGGGTCATGGCGGAAAACGCGGCGAGCTCCCTCTGCAGATTGTCCAGTATGTCTGGGACGGACATCCGTGCATATTGTTGCAGGAGATCGCGCAGTCTTGGTTCTCCGAACTCTTCTCCTTGAGTATTGCGCGCCTCGAGCAGTCCGTCGGTGTACAGCACCAGATGATCGCCTGCTTCCAGGCGGATCGTATTGGATTCGTAGGAGGCGCCGGGAAAAAGCCCGAGTACCATTCCCCCTTCGGTGAGCTCGCGGAGGGTTCCGTCCGGGCGGACCCAGAACGGTGGATTGTGGCCGGCGTTGATATAGGTGCAGTTTCCCTCGGCATCGAGGATGCCGAAGAAGAAGGTCACAAAACGGCTTCCTGTGCTCCTCTTTGCCAGACTGCAGTTGATGTTGGAGATCATGCCGGGAAGGGGGAGGTTCAGCAGGGTCTGGGCACAGAAGATACCCTGGAGCATGGCTGCGAGAAGGGCTGCGGGCATCCCCTTGCCGGCGACGTCCCCTACGGCAAATCCCAGTCGATCCTCGCTCATATCGAAGTAGTCGAAGTAATCTCCCCCCACTTCGCGGCACGGGAGATTCAGGCTCCGGGCGGAAACGAACGGCAGAATCTTATCTGGCGGAGGAAGCAGAGCCTGCTGAATCTCGCGCGCAATCGCGAGCTCCTCGTCCAACTTCTGCTTCAGTTGCGACTCCTTGTACAGGCGGGCGTTGTCAATCGCCATCGCGGCTTCGGAGGCGAGAGTATCCAGGGCATCGATCTGAGTCTTTGACAATCCGCCGCCGATATTGGCACTGTCAACATACAAAACCCCGATTGTTTCGATGTTCCCGACGCCCGAGAGGGAGCCGGTTTCATGCAATGAAAGACAGCACAGCGGTACGCATGAAATGCTTCTCACACCCAGCCTTCGGGTAGAGGTGTGGCTTTCGGACGAATCATCCAGATCAAGGTCATTGATCACGATGCGCTTGCCTGTCTGGAAAACTTCAAGCGGAACTCGCTGGCTGGTCTGGAAAGAGGCCCCGTCCAGGGACTGTTTGTGGGAATTCCGGGCGCAGCGGAAGTTCAGGCGGCCATCTCCTTCTTTGAGCATGATGAAACCTCGCTCAGCGCCGGTCAGTTCGATGGCTGTGTCGACGACGAGATTCAGCAGGTCCTTCAGGAGCGGGATCGAGCTCAGGGCGCGGAAGGTTGACAGCAGCATCCCCATCTCGCGAAAGCCGTGCACGGACAATCCGGAATCGGTCGTGGAACCGGAACTGGCCAGCAGAGACTGCAGCAGGTCTCCCTTGTGAAAGGTGAGGATCTGCCCCTGCAGGCCGCCGAGCCGGATACGGTCCCCGTGGCGCAGGACTGCCTGCTCGATCCGGATGCCGTTTACAAATGTTCCATGCTTGCTGCTGAGGTCACGCAGATAATACTCGCCCTCCTTCACCACAACTTCCGCCTGGGAACGGGAGATATGAGCTGTTCCCAGGACCAGGTCGTTGGTTGAGCTGCGTCCGATCGTGAACTTGGGCGGCGCGATGGGAATCCAGCATTCCTTCCCTGTTTCATCGAGGTACCGGAATCTGGCGACTGTCTCCTCGTCTCCTGCAAGGAGGCTGTCCGGGACGTTGCTGCCCATGCGACGCAGGTTGTCATCCAAGGATTCGCGCGTCAGCGGCATGAAGAGGATGTCCGCGGCCCCGTTGCGCCAGGATTGGATTGCCAGGTTCAGGGAAGGCCGGGCGCAGACCAACACGACCGCCACATCGGGCCAGCGGCCCAGGATTTGCTTGAGCTCGTCAATCGCGCGTTCGTCGTCCGAAGGTTGCAGGTACACCATGTCCAAATCGGGATTGTCCAAGCCTTCGGTCACACTGCCCTGCCAGGGAGCGGCAGTCACGTGATGACCTGCATGATGGAAGTGGCTCAGCGCAAAAGCTGAATCCGTCAAACCCAGCAGCAAAATGCAATGGGTGTCAGTCATAGGCATCATCAATCCGGAATTTGCCGTCAATGATATCATAGGCCGGGGATAAAACATGAGAGGTGAACTCCTCGTCGGCGCACACATGTCGATTGCCGGCGGCATCCATCACGCATTCGAGCGCGGCCGGCAGGCGGGTTGCCGCGCGCTGCAGATCTTTCTGAAGAACAGCAATCGGTGGCAGGGCATGGCGGTTACGCAGGAGGACCGGCGCCTTTACGCTGCCGCGCAAAAAGAGAGCGGGATTGCGCCGGTGCTGGCCCACTGCAGCTACCTGATCAACCTGGCTTCCCCCGACAGCGCACTGCGCCGGAAATCGCTGGCTGCGTTTGTCGATGAACTGGCGCGCGCCGGATTTCTCGGGGTTCCCGCTCTGATCCTCCATCCGGGCGCCCACAGGGGAGCGGGGGAGCGGGCGGGAATCGCCGCCGTGGCATCGGGGCTCAACCAAGCGCTCGATCAGGTCCCGCCGCCTGTCTCGATCCTGCTCGAAAACACAGCAGGTCAGGGAAGTTCGATCGGCCATAACTTTGAGCAGTTGGCGGCCATTCTTGCCGGTGTGCGCGATGAAAAGCGAGTCGGGTTTTGCCTGGACACGTGTCACCTTTATGCCGCAGGCTACGATATCAGCACGGAGCGTGGCTATCGCAAAGTTCTGCGTGAATTCGACCGCCTGATTGGCATGGAGCGGATCCGCGCCTTCCACGTAAACGACTGCCGCAAGCCCCTGGGTAGCCGCATCGATCGTCACACCCACATCGGGCAGGGATGCATTGGCCTCGAGGCCTTTCGCTGCCTGGTCAATGACCGCCGGTTCGCAACGGTGCCCAAGATACTCGAAACGCCCAAGGGAAATGATCTGAAATACGACCTCATGAACCTGCGCACCCTGCGCAGCCTCGTCACCTGATGTCAAAAAGGGGACATTCCGCTTTTCGTAACTGTTTAGCCCCTTTAAAAGCAGCCACGGATTCCACGGATTTCACGAATTCATATGCATAGTGCATGCGC
>CAYGWQ010000238.1:0-8603 GCA_964353465.1 uncultured Acidobacteriota bacterium
CGGCACCGGTCTTGCAATTATATCTACACCAGCACAAATGCGTACAAGGTCCAGGGCGCGCCACCGTACTCCGAAATATCAGGGGACGGCGCACGGCGCCGTCCCCATCGGTTGCAGCAGCAGAGGGGCTACTTAAGCGTGATATTTTTGCGGGCGCTTCCGCCTTTCACGCTCGAATAGGCAACCGTGATGTCACCCGGGCCCTTCACGAGGTACTCGATCGTGCGGGTGGTGTCGCCGGGCTGCCCGTTGCGCAGCAGGATGCGTTTGAGATCGTGCTGGTCGATGAGCTGGGTGGAGATATTTCGGAACTTATCGCGCACCCAGCCTGCCGATAGCACCTCGACATTCTTGCCCTCTACCGTGAGCAGGTCGGGTTTCACGACATTGTTTTCAGCCGCCTTTGCCAGGATAGTCGGGATCAGGTATTCGTTCTTGATGTCGACGCGAACCCGGTAGACGGTATCGCTGATTAACTCCACCTTGGTCTCTCCCAGGCTGATCCTCGGCATCTCGCCGGCCTGATAGAGGGTGAAGGCCATATTGCGGTGGCAGAGCTCCTCATTCATGAACCTGGGGGGGACACGGCCGTAAGTTTTCTTCCAGGTTCCCCCCATTTCGACTTTCCCGAATTGCGGGTGGTCGAATTCCTTCCACTCGTTGAACTGTTCGCCGAACTCTACATTGTCGTTGAACCAGAAATTAGCGACGCGCTGATTGATCGGACTGTTCGGGTCCCTCTGTTGCTCTTTGAGAGCCGGGCTTGTGTAGTACTGCTCTCCGCTCCACAACTCGTTGGAGAAGGAAAGGATTCCGAGGCCATCGTTCGTCCAGTCGATGAAGCCACCATGCACCGTGTAGAGGCCGCTCCAGATCACAAGGTAACGGTAGAAGGGAAGGATGCGTTCTCCATTGCGGCCCAACTCGTCGTAGACCACGGTGTCGGCCCGCGGGTACTCGCCCGCCCATTCAGCTCCGGGTCCGCGGAGGATCATACCGCCATTGTTGTGGTACGACTGCACACCAGCAATGTTGGGGTGGGCCAGCAGGAAGTCGTTGATCGCTTTGGCTTCCGGCAGCTCGAACGGGTAGTGCATCGATCCGCCCTGGATGTAGTTGGGTTGCCAATCGCTCGCCCAGTTACGGTTAGGATCGTATCCGCCCGGCATGGAACCGGTTATGAAGCCGTCGCCATCGTTATCCATGCCTTCCCGGCCGAGCAGCAGGTAGTCTCCGACCTCTCCCGCCGGCACCGGCTCCATCATGCGGGGATCGAGGGATCCCTTCCGATAGTTGCCCTGGCCCGGGACATACTTGCGGATCTGGTCGAGGACCCCATTTCCGTTCAGGTCGATGATGTCGTCTGAGTCAACCAGACCGTCATTGTCGGAGTCGGTGGGCATATGGCCCCCCCGGGCGCTGACCCCCGATGGCCCTTTCATAAAGTAGTCCCGGCCGTCCGGGTTCACCGTGGGGAACAGATAGAAGACCCGCTCGTCGACGAGCTTTGTGACCTTATCGAGCCGGCCGTAGTTTTCCATCAGGTACCAGACGGTGTACAGGCAGATCTCGCCGCCCTGGATCTCGTTCCCGTGAACGTTGGCCTCGATGTACATGGCGGCCTTGCTCATTTCCGACCCGGTATCGGGATTGTTGATGGTCATGAGCATCATTTCCTTGCCGTCGTAACTCTTGCCGACGGAGGAATATTTGAGAAATTTCGGCCACGCCTTCTCCATGCGCAGCAGATCCGCCTTGATTTCCGCGCAGTCATGCCAGCGGTTGAAGTCGAGCTTCACCTTGAACTGCGGGTCGGATCCGGATGCTTTCTGGTCTATGGCCTTATAGTCCGTCACCTTCTGGCCCAGTACTGCCGGGACAAGGCTCATGGCCAGGCAGGTCACCAGGACAAGGCAGCGAGTGACAATCGATGAAGTGGTTCGCATGGTTTCTCCGCTTACTCTCGAAAATGTTGATTTCGACTACTTCAGCGTAATAGTCGCTGTGTCTGTCCCGCCCTTCTGCGCCACGACTTTCAGCGTGACCGCGGAGCCGGGTTTTCCTTTGACGATCCACTGGTAGCTCTGCCTGCGGCCCGAGCCGGCCAGGATGGGAATATTGTTGGTCTTGGCATCGCCCGAAACGATATCTTTCGCGTCAACGCTGATCTGCACCATAGTCGCCCTGACGGAGCGCGAAACCTGGCCGTGGGCTGTCGAGGTGGGCAGAAAACCCTTGTTCTCGACCTCGGCCTTGATGCGGAACAGGCCGCCGCCGAGGTTGGTCGCCGACAAGTCGGCAACGGCGATCCTGGGGAATAGGGAAGCCAGGTACAGGGCGAATTCCGCATGCGCCTTGCCGAGTTCGGGGATCTTGCCTACAGGAGGATTGGTCATGGCATAGGGTTTGAAGCCGCCGATCTCAACATCCCCGAGGGTCGGATGCTTGTAGGGTGTCCAGTTGACGAATCCATCAATCTTTTCCGCATCCATCCATCGCAGCAGACGCAGATCGAAGTTGGCCGCGCCATCGGAGCCTCCTCCCGCCGCTGCTGCCGCGCCGCCCATGCCCCGGCCTCCACCGGTCATTCCCCGGGCTCCAGCGGCCATTGTTCCCCCCTCCGGGACCATGCCGCCGCGGCCGCCGGCTCCGGATGCCGCCGGCAAACCCCAACCAGGGGTGCTGAAGGAGGGCACGCCCCACTGATAGTATCCGACTTCAAAAAAGGCTCCCGCAGGTGTGCGCACGGGCGGATTGCCGCGCAGCCCGGTCAACTCGCGGTATTTCTCCACGATGGTCTGCATGTATTCCGCATCCGCCGCGTTGACGGTCTCAGCGGGACGCTGTGCGGCCTGGCCGCCCCCGCGCCCGGTAGTTGCCGCGGGCGCAGCTGCGCCGCCGCGTCCCCCGGGTATATCCTCGCCACCGCGACCGCCGCCACCGCCGCGGCCGCCCATGCCGAAGCCCCTGCCGCCGCCGCCGGCCTGGAACATGCCGACTCTTCTGGCTTCGGCCACGCTCTGTTGTGCAAAGTTGAACAGATCGATGACCTGGGGCGGAGCGTTGTCGCCGTTGCGGCCTGCAATGAGATTGTCACTTTCACCGAAAGTGAAGACCGCGGCAATGTTGGCGTGTTTCTTGAGGTATTCCATCAGGGCGCGCGATTCAAGCTCGCTGGTCATGAACTGGCCGGCGTCAGCCTGGTAATAGGGGTACTTGTGCATGAAATTGCGGTTGAGGTCGACGCCACCCGGCCCGTCTTCGCCAATGAAGCCGTCATTGTCCTTGTCGACTCCTTCAAAGTACACCCGGTACGCCCCCACCTCACTGCGCTGCGCATCCGCTCTCTTCATCAGGCGCGGATCCTCGGGATGGAGCATGTATGTGCCTTTCGGATCCTTGACGCGCATAAGTGTGATGTACCCGTCCTTGTTGAGATCCTCCGGACCGTTTTCATCCATGCGCCCATCGTTGTCTGCGTCGAAGGGGGCAGTGTTGGTCCTTCGATCCGTCTTGACGGGTGCGAAGAAGAACTCTGCACCATCGGGATTCATGCGCGGGATGATGTAGAAAGCCCGTGTGTCGATCTGCTGCTTCACCTGCGGATTCGTCGCGTAGGAGCTGAGCAAGTAGTCGACCATGTAGAGAGCCAGCTCGCTCCCTACAAGATGGTCGCCCTCGAAGTTGGCGGCTACGAGCAGCGCCGGCCGGGTCGGGGATGTGGAGCCGCCCGGATTCATGATCTCAACGGCCCAGATCGAGCGATTTTCGCGCGTCTTGCCGACCTCGACCAGCTTGGCGATGTCGGCGTGCTCCTTGACGAGGCCCTGGAGCACAGCTGTCAGTTCCGCGTAGGTGTGATACTTCGAAAAGTCAACGGCCGGGGCGGCCATCGACCATGAGCAAAGGGCCAGAGCCAGTAGAACCGCTGCGGGCCACAGCGGCCAGCCGGGTTTTGAGAACTTTCGCACGGCGTCCTCCTGATGAGAAATGCGATCCTCTTGAACCTGCGCTCGTCATAGGCCAATCGGGCAGCATGCTCTCTATTGGGGAGCCCACCGATCCTCGACCGAGCGCTAAGCGGCCAGCATAGTGAGGTCAGCGCAGGGGTGCAACAATAATCGGACAGGCTTTTTGGACTTCAAGCACCCTGCACCCGCAAGGTATACTGGATGCTGAAATGCCAGTGTGACGGGGGTATGAGGATGAATCTGGGATTCTTGCGAACGTGCCGGCCGACTGGCTGGACAGGGCTGGCGGGCGCTATTCTGTTTCTGGCAACCACGCTGTCGGTATCGGGGCAAACCGGCATATACAGGCCGGTCGAGTTCCTTATCGGCGGCGAGCCGGGTGCTCCCATCAAGATTGAGGTGTTCTCGGATTATCAGTGCCCCGCCTGCCGGACATTCTATCTGGACACGATCAAGCCCATCCTTGCCAACTACGCGAGGGCAAAGACGGGTCCAAACGGCCAGCCCATCAAGCCCCGGGTATGTATCGTCTACCACGATCTCCCTTTGGACATGCATCTATTCGCGCGTCCTGCGGCTCGCCTCAGCTTGGCCGCCCAGCGTCTCGGCCGGGAGCGTTGGCTGCGAGTGAGTGATGCGCTCTATACGCACCAGGCGCAGTGGTCGCAGGACGGCAATCTCGATGCGGCCCTTGCGAAGATGCTTGATCCGACCGAGGTGGTACGGCTGCGGAAGCTGGCAGCGGATCCGGCGATCAACGCGATGGTCGATCAGGAGCTCATGCTGGCGCAAAGCCGGGACATCACCTCAACACCCACCTTCTTCATCATAACAGAGACGGGACGGCAGCAACGGGTCAACGGTCCGGTCCCGTACGCGGTGATGAAGGATTTTCTCGACCGGCTGCTAAAATAGCATTACGGATTTGCCCAACCAGGCCGGGAATTAGAAGTATTTGCGGCCGAGCCGCCGCACCTGATCAAGGTATTCTGCCCGGGTTGCCTCGTCGGCATTGACAACATCGTGGAGGACAACGCGTCTTACCTGTTGGATGCCGCAGCTCCTAAGAGTCCAGGCATCAAAAGTTTTTTCCAGCGGACGGCCAAAGTGAAACAGCCGATACAGCGATTCGGTCACGCCGGTGGTGCATATCACCAGCGCTTTCTCATGAGGCAACAAGCCACGGACATGTCCCCCGGAGGTGAATCGGAATGCGAAATCCTCCCGGAAGACACGGTCGACAAAGCCTTTCAGCATGGCAGGGGTGCCGAACCACCATACGGGGTAAACAAACGCCAGGGCGTGCGCGCGCAGGATGCGTTGCTGGTAGTCCGCCACCTGGCGCGGCGGCTGACTCAAAGCCAGGGTGTCAAGCTCAGGACCGCGCAGCACCGGGTCGAATCCTTCGGCGTAGAGATCGGCAACATCCGCCTCGTGACCGGCCTCGTGCAGGCCGTCACACAGTGCTGCGCAGAGGGCTGCATTGAAGGAATCGCGCTTGGGATGTACCAAAACGACAAAAATCCGCATAACTAAGGATACAATAACCACGGAATAGGGGACATTCCGCTTTTCCAGTTTGCTATGGCTATTTGAGTGCAAAGACGGGAAAAGTGGAATGTCCCCTTTAGAGGCGCTGGTCATATGCTCTCCGAAGAAACCTCTCCGAATCTGAACAAGGAAAGGGCGCTGCACGATTACCGGCTCGCATTTCGCAGCCGTCAAGCAAGCATCGTCGGTCACAGGGAAGTTCTCTCCGGCAAGGCGAAATTCGGCATTTTTGGGGCGGGCAAGGAAGTCCCCCAGGTAGCCATGGCTCGTGCATTCCGGAAAGGGGATTTCAGGGCCGGATATTATCGCGATCAGACGATGATGCTGTCCCTGGGGATGCTGACTGTGGAGGAGTTTTTTGCGCAGCTTTATGGGGATGCAGAGCTTGCATCGGAGCCCGCATTTGGGGGCCGTTCCATGACGGGGCATTTTGCGACCAGGCTGCTCAATCCGGACGGCAGCTGGAAGGACCTTCGCGGCCTCTGCAACTCTTCCGCCGATGTTTCTCCGACGGGCGCCCAGATGCCCCGCCTGCTGGGCATGGCCTATGCTTCGGTTTTATACCGGCGCCTTAAGGGATTGCAGGATCTGGCTGCCGCCGGTTTTTCCGACAACGGCAACGAGATCGCTTTTGGCACGATCGGCAATGCGAGTTGCGCTGAAGGCATCTTCTGGGAGACGATCAACGCCGCCGGAGTGCTGCAGGTGCCGATGCTGCTGTCCATCTGGGATGATGGTTACGGGATTTCGGTGCCGAATCAGTTTCAAATGACCAAGGGGGACATCTATCGCGTCCTGGAAGGGTTTCAGAGGCGACCCGGCGAGAAGTCAGGCCTGGATGTGTATGCCGTTGCGGGCTGGAACTATCCGCAGCTTTGTGAGACGTATCATTCGGCGGCGGAATCGGTGCGCAGGGATCACGTTCCCGTCGTGATTCATGTGACCGAACTCACGCAGCCGCTCGGCCATTCAACCTCCGGCAGCCAGCAGCGTTACAAATCGCCGGAGCGGATGACGTGGGAAAAGGAGTTCGACTGCATTCCTAGGATGCGCAGCTGGCTGATTGGCGACGGACTGGCGTCGGAGGACGAACTGGCGCAGATGGAGGAGGAAGAGAAAAAGCACGTGCTCGCGGCGCGCGATCGTGCGTGGGCTGCCTTCCGGCGGCCAATCGATGCGGAGCAGGGCCAACTGCTTGCTTTTATGCAGGAGTTGGCCCGGACCTCGTCCCACGCTACTGAGCTGGCGCGCATCCTGGAGACCTTCACCGCCAAAAAGGACCTGCTGAGGCGCGACCTGATGGCGGCGGCAGAGGAAGCTCTGATTGCGGTGCGGATGGAAGACAATCCGGCCGGCCGGCACCTGATGGCGTGGGTCCAGAAGCGGGAGGAAGAAAACCGGAAGCGGTATGGCTCGCACCTGTATAGCGAGTCGGCAGAATCCGCGCTGGCTGTGCCCGAAGTGCGCCCGGTTTTTTCGAAGAATGCGCCGATCCTGAACGGTTATGAAATCCTGAATGCCTGCTTTGACGCCGCCTTTACCCGGTATCCGCAGCTGATTGCCATGGGGGAAGACGTCGGGCAGATGGGCGACGTCAACCAGGGATTCGCCCGCCTGCAGCAAAAGTACGGCGCGCTGCGTATCACTGATACCGGGATCCGCGAGGCGACCATCTTGGGGCAGGCGATCGGCATGGCGCTGCGTGGACTGCGACCGATTGCGGAAATCCAGTACCTGGATTATGCGCTCTATGCTCTGCAAATCATTTCGGATGACTTGGCATCCCTGCACTGGCGCACATGCGGCGGTCAGAAAGCGCCGGTCATAATCCGCACGCGGGGACACCGCCTCGAGGGCATTTGGCATTCCGGTTCTCCGATGGCAAGTCTGATCGATCTGCTCCGGGGCATCTACATTTGCGTGCCCCGGGATTCGACGCAGGCTGCGGGCTTTTACAACACGGCCCTGCGCTCGGACGACCCGGTGCTCATCGTCGAGGTGCTGAACGCCTATCGGCGGAAGGCCCCGTTGCCTGACAATATCGGAGAGTTTACGATCCCGCTCGGCGTGCCTGAAGTGATGCGGCCCGGAAAGGATGTAACAGTAGTGACTTACGGCGCCTGCTGCGCCATCGCGATGGAAGCAGCAGACCTCCTGAGCCGCGCCGGCGTTGAGATTGAGCTGATCGATGTCCGGACGCTGATCCCCTTCGACCTGCCCGGGATAGTGACGGAGTCGCTGCGGAAAACCAGCCGGGTGCTCTTTGTCGATGAAGATTATCCCGGCGGCGCCACGGCGTACATGATGCAGCAGTCGATCGAGTGGCATGGCGGCTACGAGTGGCTCGATGCAGCGCCGCGCACGCTGCCGGCGCGAGAGCATCGGCCCCCCTATGGCTCCGATGGCGACTATTTTTCGAAGCCCAGCCGGGAGCAGATTTTCGAGGCCGTGTATGGCCTGATGCATGAGGCCGATCCGAAGCGCTTCCCCCCGATCCGCCGCTAGCGATCCGGCCGGTCAATCTGCTGAATCCGCTTGAGGTGGCGCCCGCCTTCGAAGGGTTCTTTCAGCCAGATGCGCACGATCTCGAGTGCGGCCTGAAGCGTGATCAGGCGCTGGCCCATCGAGATCATGTTAGCGTCGTTGTGCCTGCGGGAGAGTTCCGCACTGTCCCGGTTCCAGCAAACCGCGCAACGAATGCCGGCGATCCGGTTGGCTACCATAGCCTCCCCGTTGCCCGAACCTCCCAGCACAATGCCGCGTTCGCATGCGCCGCTCGCCACCGCCTCGGCCGCAGGCCTGATGAAAGCCGGATAGTCGACGGGCTCTTCGGAATCCGTGCCGAAATCGACCACCTCGTGCCCTTCGGCGGCGAGCATCTCGCGGATTTTCTCCTTATAAAGGAAGCCGGCGTGATCCGATGCCAACGCAATCTTCATAGTGAATTACCCTTCCATAACATCCACATCGGATATTACATAATTAGTTTCTGTTGCGAAATGCCGTTCGAGCCCTCACGGCCGAGCCCCGGAGGGGCCGCAAGATAGTAGCCGGGGGCGCAAGCCCCCGGATAGGATATTG
>CAYGWQ010000239.1:0-8551 GCA_964353465.1 uncultured Acidobacteriota bacterium
TCTTGAAAACAGGTGCCTCATGCGATTAGCTTGACGCACATGCCCTCCGGGGCTCAACGCCGATTTCTTGCCTAACCCCGGGCTCGCGCCCGGGGCTATTATCTTTCCGCCCCTCCAGGGCTTGCCTAACGGCCGAACGAATTCGCGACAGAAACTAGGTAATCCGTTGAGGCCGGATCGAACCAGGCGAGGGCTGCGCCCCATAAGCACTAACGTAAGCCCTTTCCTTCACGTGGACATGGACTTGGACTTAGGCCTGGACGTCGACTCGGGCCATGTTGCCCGACGAAAACTTGCGCAGGCTTCCCGTTTGGCAGGCTGCCGTCTGTTTCCTGCCGCTCCCAGCTGCCATTGCCTTTACCGCCGCGCTGCGCGCTTTGGACAACCCACTCCGCCGTGCAGCCCTTTCCATTACGATGATCTCGAAAATGTGTCGAATACAAGTACGTCCATGTCAAAGTCGAAGTCTAGGTCCAAGTCCACCTGGTTGTAGTGGCTTGAGTTAACGTCTGTTGTGGTTTGACTTCCCGGGCTGGCGGTCTTATATAAATGGAGCCAAAGGGCATTGAAGGAGGTAGCAGCGGTGCCTATATACGAATACCAATGCAGCCAGTGCGGCGAGGTTTTCGAAGCTTTCCAGAAAATCACCGATATGCCGCTGACGCAATGCAGGTTTTGCCAGGGGAGAGTCGAGCAACTCATCAGTCACACTAGTTTTCAGCTGAAGGGCTCAGGGTGGTACCTCACGGATTACGCGAGGAAATCGCAGCCCGGCGCTTCTGCTTCCACTTCGGATAGTCCGAAAGCGGCCGAGAATACGGGTACGAGCACTGATAAGGGAAATTCGACTGCGCCGAAGTCAGGCAAGGACTCCACGTAAGGGAGGGGCCAGGGGAAACCCGGCAGCAAGATTGTGCAATTTTCTTCAGGCCAGAGAGATTTAGCCATACAAGCGATGGACGAGGCTGAGGAACGCACGATCCATTATTACTGCATTCCGCCTTACCGATGGCAGCAGCTCAGGTACGATCTGGTCACGCATCGTGACTGCGAATGGAAGCCGTTGCCGGATGCGGCTCTCGCGCAGGTTCAGCTTGTGCACCAAGTCCGGCCGTCGGGAAAAGCTTCGTGCGATTTCTATAGAATCCAGCTCAACGATCCCTCCATTTTGATTGCCGCACGCAGGGAGAATCTCGAGCCTGATCTTTATCCGTTCCTGGTATACATCCTGACGCACGAGATGGTCCACCTGGTGCGACTCAGCACGATTCTCCGCGATGACCGAGAGATCCGGCTGTCGCTTGCGGAGGAGGAAAGCCGCGTTCACAATGTAGCCTATCGCATCTTATCGAGAGCTCCGGATCGGCAGATGGCTCCGATCCTCTCGAAATTCTGCCTCGCCAACCCGCGTGATTTGCCGGCTTCCGGGCAGTTCTCTCCGCTAGGTGCCTGTTCGCAACGTTGACCTCTGAAGCAGGGGATTCGTTCGTTTCCGTCGTGAAATGCCGTCCGAGCCTTGGCGGCAATGCCCCGGAAGGGCGAAAGATAGTAGCCGGGGGCGTGAGCCCGCGGATAGGATATTGCATTGATGGAGCCCCGGCAGGGGCGAAACATCTTTATCCGCGCCTTTTTCTGTCGCCCCTCCAGGGCTCCGCCGTGATTTCCGCTCTTACCCCGGGCTCGCGCCCGGGGCTATTATCTTCCGGCCCCTCCGGGGCTTGCATCAAGGGTGGAGCAAATTTCTCGACAGAGATTAGTCCGGTTGTGCGCCTTGGGCGAGTGGATGGCTTTCGTTTTCGTCATGCTGCGTGCGCATCATCAGTGACGCCACTTCAAGCGTGCGTGCCAGATCGTCATCGCCTTCGCAGGTCGAGTAGCCGGTGTTCATGCAGATGTTTTTGGCTCTGGCTCCCTTGCTGGTTTTCCACTCCTGGAAAGCACGATGTAGCAGTTGCAGGCGCTTACACAGATGCTCTGAAGTTATTCCCGGCAGCAGAACGAGTAGTTCCGTGTCTTCATAGAGCAGGATCGATTCCTTTCCGTCCAGTGTGCCGGCGAGGAAGCTTCGGATATTGCGGGTCGTTTCTCGATCTGCCAACAAGCTTCGGTCGGTGCCTTTGTTTTCGAAGTTCAGCAACACGACGGATACCGCCTCTTTGTCCTCCACCGGCCGGGACGGCTGAGCCTGGGGCACCTGCAGGAAGGTTGTGTCTGAATTGCGCCCCGCGGTCAGGAGCCACAGGTGGGCGATGATCGAAGCCAGGATTTGCAGCACCCTCGTGTGATTTTGAGTAAAAAAGCGCGGCATTGAGTTGCAGAGGATCAGTGCCCCTACCGGGGCCTGACGAACACGAATCGGCAGGAAAACCATGGAACGAACGACGCTTGGGAAGTCGACTGAGTTGAAGCGGGCTTCGCGATAGACATCTCCGATATTCAGAATGTCGGTTGTGCGGACAACCAGGCTGGCAACAATCCGGTCAAACTCCTGGCTGCCGAGGAGAGTCGCGTGCGTGTGGTTGCAGATAAACTTCCTCTGTTCCCGGATTCCTTCAAAATAGCAGAGCGCTCCCTCCTCGCCGTCCTGGGTACGGAAGACCAGGCTGCAGTATTCCGCCCCAAAGTCCTGGAGGACGCAATCGATAATCTGCGAGCAGATTTCCGGGAAGTTTTCCTTTTCCTTGATGTTTTCGACGATCTGGTAGAATCCGGAGAGGCAGCCTATATTCTCCTCCAGCAGGCTGTTGACTTCGCTGACCGCACTCCTGTAGCTGCTGACGATCCTCTGGTAGAGATTCCGTTCCTCCGCATAGGGATCATGCTCGAGTGAATCTTCTTCCGCGGCCGCCATTTTCACCTCGGCGTAGTTCCGGGCATCATTGAGAAGAACGGCTTCGATCCGGGAGCGAATTTTCCCTTCTAAGTCCATTTCCATGATCGTCTTCTTGGGCATCCCATCATAAGGCGTATTTAAAAAACTCTTCCACATCAACGCGCTTGCTGACCGCAAGACTGCAGATGGAGTCGAATTCCGTCTGGTCCATACCCAGCAAGGCCTGGAGACTCGGTAATTCTGCCGTGATTTTCCGATCTCCGTCATAGCCAATACCTGATTGTCTCACCAGTTGGTCTGCCATGGATACTGCGGCTACCAGGGGATCCCCTGTGAGCACGGAGTGGTGTTGGCGCACGACAGCCCCAAGATCGGGTGGGAGCCCCCAGTGTTTGACGATGATGGAACCAAGAGCAGCATGGTCCACTCCGTAGTGCATGTTTTCCAGTGTGGAGATATCAGGATCCTCTTCGGCCTTTTCCGTGGCGAAAAGCTTCGTGTATCCGATGGCGTCTTTCTTGAAAAATGCGACTTTTCCCAGATCGTGCAAGAGCCCGCAGAGCAGGGCAAATTCGCCCTCATTGCGGTTCGTGCGCCTGGCCCAGATTTCCTGGGCCATCAGGCCAACGGCAAATGAATGCATCCAGAGCTGGTTGATGCATCCGATTTCTCCTCGAAGTCCCTTGGTGAACGACTCGAAGATGCTCACTCCGATGGTCAGGCTCTTCACGAGGTTGAGCCCGAGCAGCGTGATAGCGTGCGAGATCGTTTTGACTTCGCTGCGGAAAGAGTAGAAAGCTGAATTCGCGAGCTTGAGAATCCGTGCCGAAAGTGAGGGGTCATGGAGGATTAATTCCTCAAGGCGATGCGCGGAGGCCCGGTTGTCATCCACCAGTTGCAGGATCTTGGTCAAAACGATCGGGACGCTGGGCATCTCGAAGTTTCTGTCGATCCTGAAGAGTTTTGGATCTTTGAGTGATTGCATCTTCATGGTCTCATGCAAAATGGTGGAGATGACGTTTTGCGCTCTCCGAGTCCGAGGCAAACATATACCTGTCCTGCTTGTTACTCTTCGATACGGGATGGAGAAAGCTTTAGACTTTCATCGCATTTGATTTATGCTGGATTTAAGACAGGAGTGCCGGGAATGATGAATTCCTCAGCCGGCACTCCTGCCCCCGGACCGGGAGGTGGCCATTGGAACTGCAAGTTCGTCCACGCATTGGAGTAATGGGACCGTCGCAATGCTCGGCCCGCGGCAGCCAGCTGGCCCGCGAAGTAGGACAGCGGATCGCAAGGGCAGGAGGAATTCTTATCTGCGGTGGGGGCAGGGGAGTGATGGAGGCAGCCGCTGCCGGCGCCAAGGAGGCCGGGGGTATCACAGTCGGAATCCTGCCTGGATCGAACGCGTTCGGGGCAAATCCCTACATCGACATCCCGATCGTTACCGGTATGGGAAATGCCCGGAATGTCATAAATGTCCTGACCAGCCAGGCCATCATCGCCATACAAGGAGCCTACGGAACCCTGTCGGAGATCGCCCTGGCCTTAAAGTGCGGCACGCCGGTAGTAGCCTTGGAAACGTGGCAGGTGATCCCGCCAGAAGGTGGGGCTGTGCCTGAGATTATTCCCGCACGAACTCCCGAAGAGGCTGTCTCGTACGCAGTAAGGGCGATCCGCAATCGCCAGCCATAGCGACGAACGCCCGAAAGCTCAATGCGAGGCCGGCAAACTGCCTTCCAGCACGCCCTGCGCGATCAGGTGGAGAAAGTCTCCGGTGGTCACGATGCCTAGAAGACGGTTCTCGGCATCCACCACTGGGAGACAGCCGATGTGGTTGTCTACCATCAACCGTGCAGCTTCATCGATCGGCATGTCCAGCCGCCCGGTAATGATGCGGCGTACCATGATGACGTGCAGGTGCCGGTGCAGGGGCTCACGATCGGCGTTATTCTCCATGATCGTTCCCAGGCGATGGCTGATGTAATAACGCAGGTCGCGATCCGTGACCAGCCCCGCGAGTTGCCCGTGACGGTTGACGACGGGGAGGTGCCGGATGCGCTGCTGAAAGCAGATCGTTATGGCTTCGCTCAGGGTGGTGTCCATCTCGGCCCGTATGACATCCTGCTTCATAACGGATTTGAGCCGGATCGGTTCCTTGCCCTCTCCGTGATCCGGACCGGGCGGATTCTGTTCGCTTGCTTGCATATTCAGCCTCGAAAGGAAAAATGCGACTGCGCTTTTGGATGATATCATGGATGGGGAGTGGAATAGGTTCTTGATTCGACAGGGGGCGCCGTGGCATGATGGCAGTCAAATCACCCCCAATCCCCTCGTTTTCAGGACTTTGTTTGTGGAGGGTGCATATGCCTGAGCCAAAATTGAAAAACACCACGGCAGATCACAAGAAGAAGGGGGATATCCGCTCCAAAGTCGCCATAATAACTCTCTCCGATACCCGTTCCGCCGACGACGATCAGTCGGGCGATATCATCCAGAAACTGATGGAAGGTACGGGTCACATGGTTGCGATCCGCAAACTGATCGCGGACAACCGGAACGTACTGCGCGCGACGCTTCGCGAGCTGGGCAGACAAAAGGATGTCGATGTCATCATTACCACGGGCGGGACGGGAATATCTCCCAGAGACATCACGATCGAAACCGTCCGGGGAATGCTCGACAAGGAACTGCCGGGGTTTAATTCCCTGTTCATGCTGCTCAGCTATCCGCAGGTGAAAAGTGCGTCCATGCTCTCACGCGCTTTGGCAGGCACGCTGAAGGGGAAAGCGGTCTTTTGCCTTCCGGGCAGCCCGCGGGCATGCAAGCTGGCGACAGAGGCTTTGATTCTCCCTGAGCTCGGACATATGATGATGCTATTAGGGAGTTGAATTCAGTGCCCCGTCCATGCCGGCTTTTCCTGTTCGATCTCGACGGCACCTTGGTGGATTCAAGAGAAGACATCGCCCGTGCGGTCAATGCCGTTCTGATGAAGGTTGGCCAAAATCCCCTCTCGATGTCGGATGTGCTGCGGTTTGTCGGCGATGGTATTGAGATTCTGATCCAACGAGTGCTGCGCTCCTCCACGGGCCGGGAACCCGACTCCAGTCAGGTCGGCGCATGTGTGGATCTCATGATCCAGGAGTATGAGCACCATCTCTTCGATGCTTCCCGCCTGTATCCGGGCGTCCGGGAGACGCTGGACGCGCTTCACTGGGCAAAGATGGGGCTCATAACCAACAAGCTGGAGGCGCTGGCCCGGCGCGTGCTCCAGGGGTTTGGCCTGGCCCATCATTTTTCCGTGGTGATGGGTGGAGACAGCTTGACGCAACGCAAGCCGGACCCGGCGCCCCTCCGGGTAGCGATGGCCCGCTGTGGCGCTCTTCCATCCGAAACGGTGATGGTTGGGGACAGCCGCACCGACATTCTTGCCGGGAAAGCCGCAGGAGTGACAACATGCGGCGTATCCAGCGGCTTCCGCGGCCGTGGGGAGCTTCAATCTGCGGGAAGCGATGTAATCATCGACGAATTCAGCGAGCTGTTGCGCCACTTCTCCCCGCCGTCCACCTGAAGCCGCACTATTTCTTGATCGGCTTGACCACGACGCTGGATTTGAACTGTTTGAATCCTTCCCAGCTAATTGTTTCTTCGATGCGCACGCGTTGGTTGGGGAAATTAAGCACACTGTTGGCGTAACTCCATACAGGAAACCAGTACTTTTTGTCGATCTGCTGGCGGAGGGTTTCAAATTCCGGGAATTGAGGATCTTTGTCCTGGGGAACGACTTTGCCCACGGTACGAACTATCTGCAGGTCCGTATCATCCACCCAGATCTTCCCCTGAAAATAGAATTTGCCGTCTTTGGTGGATTTCGGCCTGACCGAGAAGACATAGGTTTCGAGCTCATCGACGCGTTCCCTGCCTGCATAATTCAGGTCATAATTGGGCAGGTCCTTGGTAGTCAGAGCGAAGGGCTGATAGTTGGTGATGACATCCTGGTCGTCGGGAGTCCATATCACGCTGCGCAGACGCCCCGTTCTTTCGGTCAGTTTGACCTCGCGCGTCCCGTCGTCAAGGAAGACAACGTCAAACACCAGCGTCATGGCCTCGTTCACGGGAGCTCCGTCGACAGTAAGAACCTTGATGCTGGCTACCTGTCGATAGTAGTAATTGCTCCAGGCTTCGTAAAACTCCGTCTCCTTGGCGGTGAAAGCCTTGATGACCTCCTCGGGCTGAAGCTCCTTTTTCGCCGGTTTCTGGTCCGGCTTTTGCGCTGCCGCTACTCCGGCGAGAAACATCAATGCGATCGCCGCAAACCTTGTCCTCAGCATTTTTCCTCCCAAGAACCCGCGCAAGACCGTTACTATTAGAATTTCGCTGGCCCTCGCCTGATAAAGGGAACGCTTCGCACGTCAAACCAGGCAAGGATGGCGACCTCCCAACAGGAACAATATTCTCGCCATGATCTACATTACAGTCTAATATTAGCGACCAAACCCCAGGGATGTCCATGCTGAACAATATTGTGATCATTCTCGCCGGCACCAAATATTCCGGCAACGTGGGAGCGGCGGCCAGAGCCATGCACAATATGGGACTCGGGCGGCTCCGGCTTGCGGCTCCCCAGTGTACCCTTGACGAGGATGCCATCCGAATGGCGCGCGCCGGCAATCCGGTGCTCCCCGCAGCACGCACTTATCGATCACTGGGCGCCGCTCTGCGGGGCATCCGATTTGTCGTAGGCACTACAGGAAAGAGCGGCGGCAACCGGGAGGAGACGACAAGTGCCCGGGCCATGGTGCCGCTGATCCTGGCGCATGCAGCGCGCAGGAGGGTAGGCATTGTCTTCGGCCCTGAAGATACGGGCCTGATAGATGACGACCTGTTGCGTTGCCAGATGCTCCTGCGCATCCCGACCCAGCCATCGTCCCACAGCATCAATCTCGCCCAGGCCGTCATGATCGTCAGCTATGAACTGTTCCTCGGCCACCTCTCATGCGAACCCGCCCGTGTGCCGGTACTGGCGACGGTCGAGCAAATCGAGGCCATGTACGAGCAGCTGGAAGCCGCCCTGCGAACCATCGGGTTCCTTCAGGATGAGAATGCCCGCCATATGATGTTCCGTTTGCGGCGCCTGCTGGGACGGACGGGACTGGAACGCTCGGATGTGGGCATTCTCCGCGGCGTCGCGCGCCAGATTGCCTGGTTCGGAAAGCACCGGCCGTCCAACCTGTGCTAGAATTTTTGTTTTGCCGACTGGCCCGCATCCAACAGAATGCAGAGTGACAGAACCCATGCTACAAGACGATCCTCGGAATCCCGCTGCCGGCCCGTGTCAGCTCCTGCCTTTTCCCCGGATGCAGCCGTGGACTTCAGGATCCCGTGTGGACCTGCTCATGTTCAGCGTTATCTTGATCTGGGGCATGAACTTCGCAGTCATGAAGAGCATGTATGTCTATTTTGATCCGCTTGCCTTCACTTCCTTGCGCTTCATCGTGGCCTCGTCGACATTGGTGCTGATTTTAAAACTCCGCCGGCTTCCTCTGCACGTGGATGCCGCCGACCTGCCGATGCTCGTCGGCCTTGGAGTCCTGGCGAATACCCTGTATCAGATACTTTTTGTGTCCGGGCTTGTCCAGACAAAAGCCGGCAACGCCGCGCTTCTCGCGGCAGCCGCGCCGATCTTCGCCTATTTGTCCGGTGTCTTCCTGAAGCAGG
>CAYGWQ010000240.1:0-8534 GCA_964353465.1 uncultured Acidobacteriota bacterium
TACTTCGGGATCGACGAGTCCATGCAGTCGGCAAAGGCGTTGAGGACCTGTTCGAGTTTCTTGCGGCCGGAGACCTGGAAACGCCAGTCGGGGAAATTGTTGCCGCTCATGATGGCGAATCCGCTGCCGCCGCCGCAGCAGTAGTTATCCACCCCGTGCGGCGTCATTTCCCGGAATTGCGGGCAGATCTTGCGGATGATTTCACGCTGCGGCTCGACCACGCCCATGAGACGCACCATGTTGCAGGGATCGTGCAGGGTGACCGGAAAGTTGTTACGGTTCGGGTCCAGCGAGATGCGGCCGCTCATCACGATGTCGCGCAGCAAGGTGAGGGAACTCTCGCGCGGGATGTTCAGCTCGCCGGTAAGCACGCGGTCGGCAATCACGGAGAGCGCCTTGTGGGCATGGCCGCATTCGCCGAGGACGATCTTTTTGACTCCAAGCTTCCTGGCAGCTTCGGCGTGCTTGATGGCCACGCGCGCGAATTGCACATCGTCGTACCAGAGCCCGTAGTTGATGGCATCGTAGCCGGCGATTTCCGATGAGAGTGTCCAGCGGATGCCGGCAGCGTTGAGAATCAGGGCATAGGCACCGGGATTCTCAGGCCAGGCCATGATCTCCCCGGCGTTATGGATCAGCAGCACGTCGGCGCCGGCGACGTCCCATGGAGTCTTCACCTCGATGCCGGTCTTCTCCTTCATCTCCTCGTCGATGAACTCGATGTTGTCTTTGACCACGGCGGCATTCATACCCGTCGAGGAGCCCGCCTTGAGCTGAAGCATCGAGCCGTGCTCGTGAATCTCCTTTGCCGCGATTCCCATTTCCTGGCTGAAAAGCTTTCTCAGTTCATGCGCGACCAGGCCGTTGTCGGCGCCGATAGGGCAGGCCTGGGCACAGCGCCGGCAGAGGTTGCACCGGTAGGCTAGCTCGATCAGGCGGGCTACCAGCGGCCAGTTGAGAGTGATGTCGCCGTGCTGCCATGCCGAGAGCAGGCCGCCATGCCTGACGCACTTGTAATAGAGCCGGCGCACGATCTCGGACCGGAAAGCGGGCCGGTAGAGCTCGTGGTTCCCGCTCGCCTCGAAAATGTGGCAGGCATCTGAGCAGGTTTGGCACTTGGCGCAGTGTTCCATCGTGAGGAGAAGAGGCTGGAGGAAGGTCCAATTATTTTCCCTGGTGAAGAGCTTTTCCAAGCCGGAAAGGAATTTGGCCACCAGCTCGGCTTCTTCCTCCTTGGTTTTCGGCTGCGGGATGTTTACCGCGCATGTGTCGTCCAGGGTACATTCGTACTTTGCCTTGATCTGTTCCGAGAGAGGCGTCCAAGGGTGAGCTTGCAACGGGTCGGAGAGAGGGTGCGGCAAGCTCATGAGATCGCCGGTCTCGAGGTGTGCCAGAGGTCGCTTGTCCGCGCGGCACATGTCTCCGAGCTTGGGCTTGTCCTTCACTTTTTCCCCTCCGGCGCAGGATTGTCCGTGGCAATCTGAGCCCATGTCTTCCTGCCGTCCGCTCCGATATGCGCTGCGGCCCAGGTCGGCCGGTATGTCAGGTATTCTGCCAGCCGCGTTTCGAGTTTTCCATCCCTGCGATTGGGGGCATCGTCCCAGCGCACCGCGTGGTAGGTGAAGTATTTGGCAATAAAATGAGACATGTGAGTCAAGGGGATATAGGCGACCAGCAGGCTGGTAAGGAGCAGGCCGGCGGCGAGCAGGCCGGGGATTTCCAGTGAGGTGTTCCAGGTGAGGAGTCCCAGAACGATCGCGAGCATATCGGGCGCCGGGGAAGGCCTCAGCAGGGAGCCGGCGGCGAGCATGCCAAAGGCGACCAGGAAAAAGATGAGGTTGCCGATATCGCCCGGCGTTGTGTAGACCTTGAGGCCAGGGTCGGTAATGCGGCGCACCAGCAGGCCCGCGGCTCCCAGCATGGCAAGGACCAGTCCGGCGGCACCCGTCGCGGTAGAAACGAGTTGGAGCGCGTAGGAGAGAGCCGCAGGGAAGGCAGCGGGCGCGAAGAGATAAAACAGTGCGCCGGATAGGAGAAGCCCAAGCGTCCCAATCAGGAGGTACAGGCCGAAGTGGAAGGGAAAGGAGCAATACCACAATTTCCGGTTGAACTCGTACAGCCCCTTGAGAAAGAGCATCTCGGGAACCATGAACTTCAGCTCGCCCAGAAACCCGAACCGGATCGGCCGTGTCCACCAATCGACCTCCTCAAAGCGGGAGCCTCCGTGCTTCACCCGACCGGGTTCCTCATGGGGTACCGGATACAGCTCCCAGCGGAGGTGGAGCGGTGCCCGCGCATACATCATAATGCGGGCAATGCAGGCGAGGAGGAACACCGCTGCCGTTACGTAAACCACTGGGTATAAGACAATCGTCATTGCTGCTTCGTCTCATGCAGATTGAAATAGATACGGCACAACCGCGCTGCAACAAAACCCATACCACGAAATGCGGGAAACAGGCGAACCATTTTAAGTACCACCCACATACAAACCCTTGGGTGCCAGGCCAGAACTGTTCACTCCTGAGACGCAAAAACCCACCGGATTGCCGTATGCTTCGCATCTTTGGGGTGTGATGATTCAGTTGCGGCCCGGCTACTCCGAGCATTTCGCGGTCTTCCCGGTCCGCCCCAGGCCTCACTCTTGGCTTGCATCTCGGGCGTCTTTTGGAGGATTGCGCTTGCAGCCGGCTGGTAGGATCCGGAAACGGCCGCGCGCGTCTTGCGCCTGCCGGCGTTCATGGCGGTAATCTCCGATACAGCTTTTGCTGCTGCCAGAATATGGTCTTCCGTGTTAAAGGGGCCGATGCCGAAACGCACCGATCCTTTGATTCTCGCTGTCCCGAGCTGTTCATGCACCAAAGGGGCACAGTGAAGGCCCGTGCGGCACGCGATGCCATAATCGACGTCAAGCATCGTCCCCGACTCCGAGGCTTCCAGTCCGTCGATGTTGAAGGACATGACGGAAACATGGTTGGCAAGGCTGTTCTGGCAGTAGAGACTGACTCCTTCCAGCTGCACCAGGCCTTCCCGCAATCGGACTGCCAAGGCCATCTCGTGTTGATGAATCGTCTCGATCCCCCTTTCCTGAATCCAGGTCACGCCCGCATGAAGTCCTGCTGCGCCCGCGATATTCGGAGTGCCATACTCGAGACGATACGGATATTCTTCCAGATGGAGGCGCTCTGCGGAACGGACTCCCGTCCCCCCGGCGCGGGTCTGCCGGACGGAGACTCCCTCCCGAACGTACACTCCTCCGATTCCTGTGGGCCCGAGCAGGGATTTGTGGCCGGTAAAGGCGAGCAAGTCCACATAATCCTTCTCAATGTCTATTGTCACGTGGCCTGCAGTTTGAGACGCATCGACGGCGAAGAGTATCCCATGCTCCCGGCAGAGGCGTCCGATCTCCCCGATCGGCTGGACCGTCCCGATGACGTTGGAGGCATGGTTGACGATCACAAGACGGGTGTTCGGCCGGAACCGCCGGCGGATTTCTTGCGGGTCGGTGAAACCCGCGCTGTCGAAAGGTACGTAATCCACCTCGACGCCGCCGTATTTCGACAGGTGATACAGGGGACGCAGGACGGAATTATGTTCGAGCGTGGTCGTGATCGCATGTTGCCCTTCGGCCAGAACGCCGAAGATGATGAGGTTGAGCGCATCGGTAGCGTTGTAGGTGAAGCATAGCCGGTTATAATCGCCGCCGTTGAAGAAACGGGTCAGAAGCTTCCGCGTATTGTCCAGCAACTCACCCGCCTCCATGCACAGATCGTAGCCGGATCGTCCCGGATTGACTCCGGCGCGGCGATAGAATTGATCCATGAATGAATAGACCGGCTCCGGCTTGGGAAAAGTCGTTGCCGCATTATCCAAATATATTATGTCCATGTTCAGACCTCAATATTGCGGAGTTCCTGGCGCGCCGGATCAAACTGAACATCAGACCGGCTACGCTCCCTGGCGGCCGGGTCAGGCTGAAGCCGAAACCGATTCGTGGTCCTTTGGGACGGATTTCGAAGCGGATCGAAGTTCTCCCTGCGCAAATCGACGAACGACATCGTCTATGCACCCTTGAATGCCGGCGATGACTTCGATCCCCCACCAATTCATGACCGACTTCCCATGCTCCCCGATTTTCCCGACAATCAGATGCTTGATCGAGTTCCGGAAGAATAGCTCAGCCCAGTATTCGTGTGGGGAACCGGCATTCGGGATGATGAATGTCTCCCGGATCTTCCCGTCCTCGATATCAACAATCGTGCAGGCTGGACAACAGCCGAAACCGGATGCTACGAAGTCCTGATCTGTGGCTATGGCAATTCTCATGTGATCTCCTCCCAGGAGGCTCGTCGGAATCTCATTCGCTCCATGACAGGTTTCAGACTCAGGCCGCAGCACTCCTCATTAATGCTGAAATTTAGCCCCACCCGGCCGGCATTCCCCGCAGAGCCCGAGATATTCAATATTGTGGTCCCGGATGAGAAACCCGTGCTTTTTTTCCAGGATCTCCTCGGTCTTGCGCACGAGATCGAGCTCCTCCTTCTCGAAATCCCGATAGTTCAGTATCTTGCCGCAATCCGTGCAGATGAGATGGTGGTGGTGATCGGAGTGGTCGCCTTTCTTGTACTCGTATCGCACCTGGCCGTCCCGACATTGAATCCTGCGCAGCAATCCAGCCTTATCCAGCATATCAAGGGTGCGATAGACCGTCGCGATGCCGAGATCGCCGTTTCCGGATTGGAGCAACGCATAGATCTCTTTTGCACTCAGATGCCGCTGACTTTGCATGAGGAGGTTGAAGATATCCTCACGTGGCATGGTCCATCGATCGCAGTGCTTGCGGATTTGTTTTTGATGCTGGCTGGGCTTTTTCGCCTTCATCGTGGCCAAATCTTAATGATAATGATTATTAATACAAAAATACCATAAGCTGAATCATTCGCCGTTGTCAATGGAAGTTCTCTGAGCCCGGAAACAGCCTGCGGCAAGTCTTTGTCCCACCTGCGCTACCGGCGGGGGAGATTCACTTCGCAGTGCGCGATACCATGGGATTTTTTTGCACCTTTTCCTGGCTGATCTGGGGTATTGTTTCAGGTTGCCGACGACTTCGAGCTTAGAGGAAGGCGGCGCTAAACGGCGAAACAGGCGGCTGTGCCCAAAGCGGTCGATGTTCGGGATAGGGGCGATCCGAACTCATACATAACATCTGGAGGATTGGAGCAGTGACGGAGGAAACCCAGCGCCGGATTCGCGATCTGGCATCCCTGATAGGCAATACCCCCCTCCTGGCAATCGAGTTCAGATTCCGAGGCGAGAAGCGCACTCTCTACGCCAAGGCTGAAAACCTGAACATGACCGGGAGCATCAAGGATCGGATGGCGTTCTACATCCTTCACCAAGGCTATGCCAGAGGGCTGCTGAAAACGGGGGATCTTATCGCCGAAGCGACCAGCGGCAACACAGGCATTGCCTTTTGTGCCATCGGTCGCGCGTTGGGGCATCGTGCAGTTATTTTCATGCCCGACTGGATGAGCGCTGAACGGATCAACCTGATCAGGAGCCTGGGAGCAGAGATTGTTTTGATCAGCAAGCAGGAAGGTGGCTTTCTGGGCAGCATCCGTCGTTCGGAGGAACTGGCTGCATCCAGGGGGGATGTCTTTCTTCCGAAGCAGTTTTCCAATGAGGACAACATCGAAGCCCATTATAAAGCTACCGGGCCCGAGATCTGGTGGCAGTTGAGGTGGCACGGGCTTCTTCCCGACGCTTTTGTCGCCGGCGTGGGAACCGGGGGAACCATCATGGGGGTTGGGCGATTCCTCCGGGAGAAGCGGCCCTCCATCAAACTCTATCCTCTGGAACCTTCGAATTCTCCGACCATGTCCACGGGACACAAGGTCGGCAGACATCGCATTCAAGGCATATCCGACGAGTTCATCCCGCCGATCGTGAACCTGAGCAGTCTGAATGAGGTGATCAGCGTGGATGACGGTGATGCCATCCTGATGGCTCAGAGACTTGCCGCCGAGCTCGGGCTGGGAGTCGGCATCTCCTCCGGTGCAAACTTCCTGGGGGCCATCAAGGTCCAGAACAGCCTCGGGAAAGACGCCGTTGTGATCACCGTGTTTTCCGACGACAACAAGAAATACCTGAGCACCGACCTCCTGCGTCAGGAGCCGGAAAAGGCGGGATTCCTTGCTCCCGATACCGAGTTATTGAGATTCGCGGCATTCAAGAGGGTATGCCAGACCTGCTGCAATCCGGATGAATGCATGGAGGCGTTTCTTCCCGACTTCGACGAGGAAGCTCCTTGGCCGGCCTGTCCAAGAAGACCGTCATGTACACCCCGGGATCTGGGGATATAATTCCCTGCTACAGTCTTGGTTGCAGCTGTGCTGTAGGGTAACTGGTTTCTGTCGCGAGATTCCATATTCACTCGACCTGGACGTGGACTTCGACCTGGACCTGGTCCTCGACCTGGACTTTGACAATTCTCTCCAAGATAAGCCTTTGCGATTTCAACATTTAGCATCATGCCATCTGGCTTCTTTGCGTCGACGTCCAGGTCCAAGTCGAGGTCGAGGTCCAGGAATTACTGAATTTCGCGACAGAAACCGACTAGTCCGGATTACCGGGGTACTCGCATCGCTGTCCGCGTGCTGCTGCGGTCAAGTGCGCTGGACAACGGTTCGCGGGCGCCAAACCGTCTCCACCATGAGGTAGAGTGCCGGAAGGAAGATGAGCCCGTCGCGGACGATCGTGAGTGGCCTGATCCGGTCATCGAAGCTGAAACAGCCGCAATTCGCCTCGATGCCGCGGAAATACGTGATGGTCAGAATGCTGATAAACGCTGCGATCAGCCCGCAAGCCGCGAGGGCGACGTAGCGCATCTTCCAACCGACCAGCAGCAGGACTGCGAGCGCGATCTCAACCCAGGGGAAATATCGGGTGAGCGGCATGATGAGTGATGTCGGAAACAGCTTGTAACCATACAGAATCGCCGCAAACTGCAGCGGCGATTCCAGCTTGATGTAGCCTGTATAGAGGAAGATTCCTGCCAGTCCCAGCCGGCAAATCCAATGCAGGATTCGAAGTATCATGATGATCACTTGACGATTCTGTCAAAGAAATCCTTCAACACGACGAAGGGAAGAAAACCGATGACTTTCTGCTCCTTCGCAATTGCATAGATAAAGGAGGTCGGCGTGGACTGAACTTCCCTCTTCTGGCCCTCGGCAAACTCGGCATCGATGGCAGCGTCAACCGATGGATCCAGGAGCAGCTTTTTCAGATTGAGATAGGGGTCGGCGCCCAGCGCCTTGAAAACGACATCATCCACCGAGCCGTCCTTCGCCCACTTCTCCTGGTTCTGGAAGAGCGCGTCCACTACATCCTGATACGGTTTCCTTCCCAGCTTCTGGGCAGCCTTTGCATAGCGCGCCGCCTGCCGCGAATACTTGTGGCCCTGGATAGGAAACTCCATGTATACCACGCACACCTTGTCCAGGCTGCAGTAGTCCTTCAACACCGGCCGGACGGTTTCCAGGTACAACTCCCGGCAGGTAGGGCATTCGAAGTCAGAGAAGATCTCGACCCGGATGGGCGCATCCGGCGAGCCTCCCAGACACTGCTCGGGCTTCAGGTCCGCGGTTTGCGCGGATCCCTTGGGAATGCCGGCAACAATCAGCGTACACAGGGTGAGGCACATCAGGCGTGAAATCAATCTCATTGGACCACTCCACTCCATTGTCTTGCAACAAGTTATAGAAAACTTGGCAGCATAGTTCAATGACAAATGCCTCTTGATGATAGCACACCCCAATTTGGGTGACAGGCTACTCAATCTCGAAATTATTTCGGAGAGTCCTATTGTCGGGCGCCGTCATATCCTCTTCGCGAGGTTGACGGAGTGTGCTAGATTGCCGTCAGTTCCGTCTGAGTGATTCGTGAACCGCTGTCGCGGCTTGAATCTTGGATTGCCTGCGTCCATGGAGGTGGAGTATGGGAAAGATCAACCTGTCCCGGGTTATCGCTGGCGGGCTTCTCGCCGGCGTCATCATCAACATCGGCGAGATGATCATCAACATGTTCGTCCTTAGTCAACCATGGGAAGAAGCGATGAAGGCGCTGAATCGGCCGCCCATGGGAAACGAGTCGGTGCTTTACTACATTCTGCTTGGATTCGGACTCGGCTTGATCGTGATCTGGATTTATGCGGCGATTCGGGCACGTTTCGGGCCAGGGCCGATGACGGCGATTTCCGCCGGGCTTGTGACCTGGGCGCTTGCCTATCTTTACCCGAACGCAGGTATGTTGCCCCTGCAACTCTTTCCCCGGGAACTGCTCTTATACAGCACGCTGTGGGGCTTGTTTGAGCTGCCGCTTGCTGCCCTTGTCGGAGCATGGCTTTATAAAGAGAAGGACACTGCCTAGCATGGTTTCTGTCGCGAAACATGGGCTCAGAATGTGCCGGCCGAGCCCCGGAGGGGCGGAAAGATAGTAGCCGGGGGCGCAAGCCCCCGGATAGGATGTTGCAT
>CAYGWQ010000241.1:0-8480 GCA_964353465.1 uncultured Acidobacteriota bacterium
TAGAGAATCATGAGCATAAAAAACTTGACAGAGTACCTCAGATGTCTCTGGGGCTGGGCGCTCGTTTCTGGCCTGACCCCGGGCTTGCGCCCGGGGCTATTATCTTGCCGCCCCTCTCCGGGGCTGGGCGCTCGTTTCTGGCCTGACCCCGGGCTTGCGCCCGGGGCTATTATCTTGCCGCCCCTCTCCGGGGCTGGGCGCTCGTTTCTGGCCTGACCCCGGGCTTGCGCCCGGGGCTATTATCTTGCCGCCCCTCTCCGGGGCTGGGCGCTTGTTTCCGGCCTGACCCCGGGCTTGCGCCCGGGGCTATTATCTTGCCGCCCCTGCAGCTTGCCTGCTGGCCGAACGAGTTTCGCGACAGAAACTAGCTAAAAGCAGATGAACGAAGGGTTTCGATTTTATCGGCAGCAAATTGCGTTACACAAACACGAAGTTGGAAGGAGGATGGAAATGTCAGAAAAAAGCACGGGGACGTGGACGGTCAAAGTTGGGCTCGCCCAGATGTTCAAGGGTGGAGTCATTATGGACGTGACGACCGCGGAACAGGCAAAGATCGCCGAAGATGCCGGCGCCTGCGCGGTGATGGCGCTGGAACGCGTACCGGCCGACATTCGCCGGGAAGGCGGCGTCGCGCGCATGGCGGACCCGGCCAGGATCGTCGAGATCATGGAAGCAGTGACGATTCCGGTGATGGCAAAAGCGCGCATCGGCCATTTTGTGGAAGCGCAGGTGCTCGAGGCGCTGGGCGTCGACTACATTGACGAGAGCGAAGTGCTTACGCCCGCCGATGAAGAGAACCACATCGACAAGCATGGATTCAGAGTGCCCTTTGTTTGCGGCTGCCGCAACCTCGGCGAGGCGCTGCGCCGCATCGGGGAGGGTGCGGCCATGATCCGCACCAAGGGCGAAGCCGGCACCGGTGATGTCGTGGAAGCCGTGCGTCATGCGCGTGCCGTGTTGGGGGAGATCCGCCGCATTCAGAACCTGCGCCCGGATGAGCTGATGCGCGTTGCGAAAGAAATGAGCGCGCCGTATGAGTTGGTGAAGCAGACCGCGGAGCTGGGGCGCCTGCCGGTCGTAAACTTTGCGGCCGGCGGTATCGCCACTCCCGCCGATGCTGCGCTGATGATGCAGCTCGGCGTCGATGGTGTGTTCGTCGGCTCGGGCATCTTCAAATCTTCCGATCCGGCGAAACGGGCAAAAGCGATCGTGGAGGCGACGACGCACTACGCCGATCCCGACATCATCGCCAGAGTGTCGCGCGGTTTGGGCGAGCCCATGGCGGGCCGCGCAGCGCGTGATATTCCCGAAAAGGAGCAGCTTGCAGGGAGAGGGTGGTAACGTCCCCTGTCAGGCACGAGGTATCCCATGAATCCCATACGCGGTGACGCAAGCACGGAAGCGGCGCCGGTGCGGATTGGAGTTCTGGCGCTCCAGGGCGCGTTCATGGAACACATCCGGGTGTTGAGAACTCTGGGCGTCCGGGCATTGGAAGTGCGCAAGCCGGCGCAGCTCGCCGATCTCGACGGCCTGATCATTCCGGGCGGCGAGAGCACCACCATCGGCAAACTGGCGACAACGTTCGAACTCATCGAGCCGCTGCGCTCCATGTCCCGTTCAGGTAAACCGATATGGGGGACATGCGCCGGCATGATCCTGCTCGCAAGAGACACCGGATTTCAACAGCCCGGTATCGGCACGATGGACGTCCAGGTCATGCGCAACGCGTTCGGACGGCAGGCAGACAGCTTTGAGGCGGATCTCGACGTTCCCGTGCTGAATCCTGCGGCGCCGTTTCATGGGATTTTCATCCGCGCCCCTCTGATCGCGCGTGTCGGGTCAGGGGTGGAGGTGCTGGCACGGCTCCGGGATGGCACGATTGTCGCGGCGCGGCAAGGCAATCTGCTCGCGACCTCATTTCACCCTGAACTGACCAACGACCCTCGGTTCCACAAACTCTTCCTCGCGATAAGAGCCCATTAGCGCTAACTCAAGCCCCTGTCTTCTCGTGGACTTGGACCTGGACCTGGACGTTCTTGTATTCGACACATTTTCGAGAGCACCCTATTGGAAAGGGCTGCGCAGCGGAGTGGGTGGTACAAAGCGCATAGCGCGGCGGTAAAGGCAATGGCAGCCGCAAGCGGCAAGGCTGCAAAAGTTTTCGTGTGGCAGCATGGCCCGAGTCAACGTCCAGGTCTAGGTCCAAGTCCACGTAACGGAAAGAGCTTAGTTATTCTCTGTCGCGAAATTCATTGTCCGACCCGCAGCGCCGGCTGGTTTGAAGTCACATGTGGGGGCGGGCTTTAGCCCGCGCATTGAAGATAACAACCACGATACGGTTGATTTCATGAGCGTAATTCATTTGTTTATAAGGCGATGTGTGCATTGAGGCATCGATCTCTCATTCATGTAAGCCGGGCACGGGCTAAAGCCCGCCCGCACATGATCGCTCTAGTTGACGGACGAGTCCGGCCCAAAAGGGAGTTTCGCGACGGGGACTATCTAAGCGCTATTCTGGCCTTTCCCGCCTGTGCCGCTGCGCTTCAATACACGCTCCAGCGTGCTCTTTAAATCCTCCAGGCCATAAGGCTTCTGGATAAAGCCGGACAGGCCCTCGCCGGTAAAATGCTGCGTTGCCTCCCTCTCGTCATAACCGCTGCAGAGGATCACCGGGACGTCGGGCCTGAGGCGTTTCATCTCGCGGAATGTGCTGATACCATCCATGCGCGGCATGGTCAGGTCGAGCAGGATACAGTCGATCTCGTGCGCGTGTCTCTCCAGGAGCACCAGCGCTTCCTCGCCGTGGGCTGCGAGGATCGTGCGGAGGCCAAGGCGCTGGGCAAAAGCGGCGCAGATCAGGCGTACGCCCTCTTCATCGTCCACCACCAGCAGCGTCCCTTCGAGCGGCGCCTGCGCTGACGGATGCGGGTGATCGCCCGACTCGCCGGGCGCGGCAGCGCCGGACGATTCGGATGCAGGGAACAACACTCGAATGGTGCTTCCCTGGCCCACTGCGCTCTCCACTATGATCGCACCCTTGTGCCCCCGGACAATCCCCAACACGGCCGACATCCCCAAGCCGCGGCCCGTGAACTTGGTGGTGAAAAAGGGATCGAAGAGCCGTTGCTGGGTTTCGCTGTTCATGCCGAGACCCGTGTCGGACACTTCCACATAGGCATAGCGGCCCGCCGCGGGCTTCTCGCTGAGGCGGCTCCTGCTCAGGTAGTCATCATCGAATTCCTGGACTCCCGTGGCAAGAGTAATCACCCCGGCATTATCCCCGATGGCTTCCGAGGCATTGGTGATGAGGTTCATGATGACCTGTTGCACCTGGCCCGGATCCGCTTCGATCATGGAGCCTTCATGCGTGAGACAGAGATTCATCGTGACCGCTCTGGAGATCGCTGCGCGGAATAGACTTGTGTTCTCCCGCACCACTTCACTCAAGTCCATGCGTGTGATTACGAAGCGCCCCTTGCCCGAGTAAGCCAGCATCTGTCGAGTGAGGTCTGCTCCCCGGCGGGTGGCCTGCAGAGCCTGGTGAATGTGGGGGCCGGCGGAAGAGGTCAGCGGGAGCTCTTGGAGCGCCAGGTCCAGATTGCCGATGGCTGCCATGAGGAGATTGTTGAAGTCGTGGGCGATGCCCCCGGCCAGGATGCCGAGGCTCTCGAGTTTCTGGGCGTGCAGCAAGCGGCGCTCCATCTCCAGTCGTTCTGCGTCGGCCTGCATGCGCTCCGTGATATCCCGATCCACACCCCGGAAACCAATCACATTACCTGCGGCATCCAGGACCGGCACGGAGTTGCTTTCCAGGAAGCGGTACCCGCCTGCCTTGTAATGCCAGCGAATGACCAGGTTGCTCCACCCCCGCCGTGTTTCAAGACAGTGTCGGATCTCGGTCAGGGCTCGCTCCCGGTCCTCTTCATGCATGAGGTTGAAGCTCTGCCTGCCGACGACCTCGTGCAGCTCGTAGCCGAGAATGGTCTGAACGGCCGGATTGGAGTAGGTGTGGACACCGTGCAGGTCGATGGCCCATATCCAATCTCTTGAGGTGTCCAGCAACGCCCGGATGAACTCCTCCTTTTCACGCAAGGCTTCTGCCGCCCGTTTGCGCTCGGTGATGTCCCGGTCGATACCCCGGTATCCCAGCAGATTTCCCTGCAGGTCGAATCTCGGCACGCCGCTCGTTTCCAGGATAACGCTGCAGCCGTCCTTGGTGAGGTTGAGGTTCTCCAGGTTATAGAACGGCCTCCGTGCCGCCCGGACGCGGGCGAACTCGGCCTCTATCCGGTCCGCTTCATCTGGGGGCATGAAATCACTGAACTTGCGGCCCAGGATGTCGTGCGGCTCATAGCCGAGCAGGTCGCGGACGCCCGGGCTCGAGTAGGAATAGGTGCCGTCGGCCTCGGTTTCCCAGATCCAATCGGAAGTCGTTTCAACGAGGTTGCGAAACCTTTCCTCGCGCTCCCGGAGCGCCTCCTCCATCCGCTGACGTTCCGCGACCTCTTTTTCCAGTCGCCGGAGGGCCACCGCCATATCGGCTCGAGTCGCCTCATCCGTCGCGAGCAGGTCGTCGATCTCCTTCTCGATCGATCGCGGCGATGGCCTTACGAGGAACTCGTCGCAGGCATCTCCCCTGGCGGTGAACGCGGTCTGGTCGGCCCAGCAATTGGTTCCGAAAAGCTTTGAGCAATACCCGGCGAGTTTGCCCGCAAGCATACCGCTACCCCAGCACACTCCCAATGCTCTCTGATAGCGGCCTTCCCAACTGTCCGTGACCCGGAAGCGGCACTCCATCTGATTCTCATCCAGCGAAGTCAGCGACCAGTGACCCCAGCCGGCCACTGCGGCGATGTTGGCGATAGCTGAGAATCCGTCGCGGAAATCAGGAAACTTTGAGATCACCTGCCAGTCGGCTTCGACGCTTTTACGCCCCTCGCTTTGCAGGGCCAGGACGAACCGTTCGGTCCCGACCATGGCCTGGACCCCGGACATCACTCCTGCAAGGGTTGAGTCCACCCACATCATGGCCACCGGCAGCCCGTCGAAGGTGCAGGTGCCCTGACGAGGCTGCCATTCCATGTTGATTCCCGCTACTCGGATGGAGTCTGCCTGCACGCGTTTACGCCTGGTATCTTCCATGTCACTCCTCTTTCCCGGCGAATTCCGAGCCGGGATGAACCGGCTCGGAAATCATCTTCCTGATCAGGCAGGAACCCTGCATTTGCAGGCAATGCTATCTCTGGGGACCGGGATCGGCTTCGACAACCAGCCTGGTGAAGAACTCCTTGCCGTTCACGGCCAGCCTGACCCGGTACGTGCCGGGCGTGATGCCGCCGCCACCACCGCCGCGACCGCCGCCCGCAGCCGGCTGAGCCGCTGCAGCTGCCGGGGGCGCGGCTGCCTGAGCCCCTGCCGCTGCCGGTGCGGCAGCTGCAACCTGACCTCTTCCTCCGCCGCCTCTGCCGCCGCCCTGTCCCCCACGCGCCGGCCACTGTACCCGGTGCAGTCCCGCCTCTTTGGGGCCGGGCATTTCCTGCAGCACCCTGCCGTCGATATCCAGAATGGAGATCCTGACATCGGTGCTTGCCGGAGACTTCATGTAGTAGCTGATGGCCGTGCCGGGTGCGGGCTGTTCATTGCGGAAGTGTTTCGCGCCCAGTGTCGAGCGGCCGAGGTAGATGTCACTTACCCACGCCGTTGCAGGGCGAACATTGAGCAGGGTGGCATCCTCGGCCATGACCTTCTCGGTGAGCTGCTGCAGCGCGGTAATGTCATCCATGATATAAATGCTGCGGCCGTGGGTGGCGAGAATCAGGTCGTTGTCCCGGGGATGAACGATAACATCATCGATGCGCACGGTCGGAAGGCCGGTCATGAATCGCTTCCATTCCACGCCGCCGTTGATGGAAACATAGAAGGCATACTCGGTGCCGAGGTAGAGCAGATTCCTGTTTTGCGCGTCCTCTAGGACCACGTTGACGTTCCCCGGCGGAAGGTTGTTCGCGATGGAAGTCCAGGTCGCGCCGAAGTCGCGGGTGACGTACACGTACGGCTTCATATCATCGTAGCGGTGACCGTCGATGGACACATAGCAGGTAGCGGCGTCGAAATTCGACGGCGACACGCGCGAGATCTGATAGGTGTTCCGGGGCAGGCCCTGGATGGCGTCGGCCACGTTCTTCCAGGTATAGCCGCCGTCACGGCTCAGCTGCACATTTCCGTCATCCGTCCCGACCCACAAGACCCCGGGCTGGGCTGCCGATTCCGCGACGGTGACAATGTTGCCATAGTTCGACATGCCGTCATTCTTGGAGAACATGGGCTGGTCGCCGCCCACTCCCATGATGGCGAAAGTGTTGCGATCGATCTGCCTGGTCAGATCCTGGCTGGCTGTCCAGGTGTCTCCGCGGTTGGTAGACTTGAAGAACCTGTTGGCCCCCACGTAGAGGGTGTGCGGATTGAATGGCGACATGACAATGGGTGTGTTCCAGTTCCAGCGCAACTGCTCGCCGGCCGGCAACGGCGGATTGATATTGCCTGCCGCCGCTTGCGGTGCCGGGGCCGCCGGCTGCGCTCCCGTCGGTTCCGGTTCGGCTGCCGGAGGCTGGCCGCCGCGACCCCTGCCCCCCGTGTTCGGCCGGATGCTCGTGCTGCGGCCGGTGCGCAGGTCGTAGCGGCTGATGGCGCCATTCTGTGATTCCGTATAGATCGTGTTGAAATCCGAAGGGTCGGCCACACAGTAAAAACCGTCGCCGCTGCCGACGCGGAACCATTCGGCATTCGTGATGCCCCCGGTGCGCGTGGCGCTCGGGCCGCCCCAGCTGCCGTTATCCTGCAGGCCGCCGTAGATGTAGTACGGTTTGCGCATGTCGGCGCCGACCTTGTAGAACTGGCCCACGGCCATGGTGTTGATGAACTCCCATGTGGCGCATTGGTCGTAGGTCACGTCCAGTCCGCCGTCGTTGCCGGTGATCAGCTGGTTGCCATTCTTCGGATTGATCCAGATGGCATGATGATCGCTGTGGGCGATCCCCTGAACGGTCGCGAAGGTCTTGCCGCCGTCGACGGATTTGTAAAATGAAGCCCCGCCCGTGTATAGGATCTGGTCGTTGCCAGGATCGACACGGATCTGGCTGTAGTACATGGCGCGATTGTTGTTGTTGCTCACGATGCGCCAGGTCTTGCCCTTATCATCGGAGCGCCACACGCCGTCACGCTCCGGATCCAGGGGCCCGGCCTGCTGCTCGCCCCGCCCGCCGGCGGGCTGTCCGGCAGCCTGTGCGGCGGCTCCGGCTCCCCGGGCGGCGCCAGCCCCTCGGGCCGCGGCCGCCGCCTGTCCGCCTGCTCCCCCTGCCTGTCCTGGAGGGAAGCCGGTCTTGCGTACTTCCATCTGGGCATAGAGGACATTGGGATTGGAACGGGAAATGTCCATGCCGATGCGACCCAGTTCCTTCGCGGGCAGCCCGCCGCTCAACTTGGTCCAGGTCTTGCCGGCATCGATGGTCTTCCAAATAGCGCTGCCGGGACCGCCGCCGTTGAATCCCCAGGAAGTGCGCTGCCGCTGATATGAGGCGGCGTAAAGGATCTTGCTGTCGCTCGGATCCATGACGAGGTCGGTGAAGCCCGTGTTCTCGTCGATGTACTTCGTGCTGACCCACGTCTGGCCGCCGTCGACCGTTTTAAACAGGCCTCGCTCCTTGTTGGGTCCGTACAGATGACCGAGTGCGGCTGCATAGACGACGTTGGGATCCTTCGGATCCGTTACGATCCGTGCAATGCTCTGGGTCTCTTTCAATCCCATGCATGTGAAGGTCTTGCCTGCGTCCGTGGATTTGTATATGCCTTCGCCGAAGGATGAGCTCTGCCGGTTGTTGGGTTCGCCGGTTCCCACCCAGAGGATGTTGGGATCGGCCTGGAATATCGCGATGTCGCCGATGGAGGAGACGGGGTAGGTGTCAAACAGCGGCTCCCAGGTGGTGCCGTTGTTAACCGTCTTCCACAGGCCGCCGGTGGCAAATCCCACGTAGAAGATGAAGGGATTGCCTTCGACGGCCTCGATGTCGTCAATGCGGCCTCCCATACTCGCGGGTCCGATGGAGCGCCAACGGAATTCCTTGAGGATGGGATCATTGGACTGGTTCACAGGAGGCGTGGGAGCAGGTGCCGTCTGCGGTCCCTGGCTCCAGACTGCCGCCGTCAGCAGAAGACAAGCCATCACGCCGAGCAGGATTTTCCTGCGCTGCAATCGTCGCTCCCCATTCATATGCAAAGTCCTTTCTTCGTGTACTGATTGGGTGAGAACACCGGGCAGCCCAAATCCTATGGATGCCCCCTTTTTCCTTTTATATCGCATGCCTGACTCTTTGTAACCTTCTTTCTCCACCACCCGGACCTGGACCTAGACGTGGACCTGGACCTAGACGTGGACGTCCAGCGCTCTTTTGAGCCTTAGAGTCTTCGAGACTTAGAGGTAGGCT
>CAYGWQ010000242.1:0-8479 GCA_964353465.1 uncultured Acidobacteriota bacterium
AAGCGAACTACTTGGCAATGATGTCGAGCACTTCCACTTCGTAGACCAGCGTCGTGTTGGGCGAGATGTGGAAGCGCTTCTGGCCCTGCTTTTCCTTGTCGTAGAAACCGCCGGTCCTGTAAGCCTGATTGGCGGGGACGATAAGAATCCTCTTCTCGCCTTTTCTCATCCGGGCGATCGCCGCATCGAAACCGGGATTCACCAGCCCCTTGCCGACTTCGATTTCAAAAGGCTCGGCCTTATTGCCGAATGCCGGTCTCCCTCCTTCGGCGGTGCTCACGAAGCGCAAGTCATAAAGCGATTTGCCTGAGTAGGCAACTTTCATCCGCATCCCGGAAGCCGGAATCTCCCCACTGCCTTCGCGGACCACGACATACTTCACGCCATTATCCATAGCCTTCGTCTGCGGCCAATTGCGACGGATCGCTTTTTCTTCATCCGCCTTTTTCTTTGCCTCCGCTTGCTGGACGCGCACCCTGGCCTCTGCCACCATCTTCTGGAAAGATTCCGTCGTGGGCCGGAACGACTCGGCATCTTTGCCGACGCGAACGACTGTCACCGACTTTACTTCATCCCCTTGAACGATGGCAAAAACGACATCTATGCCTTGGATCACATGGCCGAAAACCGTGTAGTCGCCGTTGAGATAGGACCGGTTGCCCAACATGATGCACCATTGGCTGGCATTGGTGTGCGGCCCGGAGTTCGCCATGTTCAACATGCCCGCGCGATCGTGGTTCAGTCCGGGCAGGCGGATCTCGTTCGGGAATTGATAGCCCGGACCCTGCGCGTTGCCGTTCGCGGGGATGCCGGTCTGAATAACGTGACCGGGCACGACCCGGTGAAACTTCGTGCCGTTGAAAAATGGTGTTCCTTCGGGAAGAGCGGCATTCTTGATCGTCCCTTCCGCCAGCCCGACGAAATTGGCCGCCGTCATCGGCGTCTTCTTGAACTCGAGCTGCAACACAATCAGCCCCTTATTCGTGGTCACCTCGGCATAAAGCCCGTTCGGGTATTTCCGGCTCTCACCCTGAGGAGAGGAAACCAGCAAAAGCGCCAACCCTGACGCAACAAAATGTGAAAAGATATACATCGAACTCTCCTCGCCGCCCCATAAACTGGCGGCAGCCATTTAAAAGAAACCACGAAATACACGAAAAAAGATTTTCGTGTATTTCGTGGTTGCGTGTTTTATTGCTGCCGCGGGAGCCATACTGCCATTTCGCTCCGTCCACGGTTGGCCCAGGCATAATAGGGTATAGCCACGAAGTCGCGTTCTGTTTGGGATGTCACGTTGCCGGAAGCGTCCCGTCCCAAAACCACCCCCTTCCCTTTGATGACCGTTACCCCCATCAGCAGCTCCGGACGGAATTCGGCATCGAGCTGCGCGGCATCGGGGAGGGCAATATTCAGAACGCGGCCGCCGTTGTCCGGTCCTTCCACACAGAACACAATCGGACCCCTTTGCAGCGCGGCCTTGCCGGCATCCTCTTTCACGCCTTCGTGGGCCAGCACGCGCCGCACCGGCATCGGCAGGCTGAGATCGACGACATCTCCCTTCTTCCAGGTCCTGCGTATGCGTACATATCCTTTGTCCAGGGTCAGCGAGACCGGAGCCCCGTTGATTTTGAGGGCCGGCATTTCCTTGCTCTGGTCCTGAAAGCGGTACAGGTCGGTCGGCACGGCTTGGTTACGTGCCCAGCCTGGGATCCGCACCTGCACCGTGAATTCGCCGGCCGTTGCCGGATCCACTGCAATGCGCACCGCTCCATCCCAGGGATAACGGGTTTCCTGGCGGACCGTCACGGGCCGGCTTCGAACCGTCACCGCGGCCGTGTTTGCCATGAAGAGGTTCACATAGAGGGCATCGTCCTTGACGGCGTACACATAACCGGGGACCGAGGCGAGAAAGCGTGCGAGGTTGGGAGGGCAACAAGCGACACTGAACCACTCGCTGCGGCCGGTCTTGCCGGAAGCCTGGAGCGGATTCTGATAGAAAAACGACTTGCCGTCCAGGGCCACACCCGAAATCAGCCCATTGTACATGATGCGCTCGAGGACATCGACAAACCGGGCATCCCCGTGCAGGAGGAACAGCCGATAGTTCCACAGCGCATTGCCGACGGCCGCACAGGTCTCTGTGTATGCAGATGCGTTCGGCAGCTCGTAGGACTCGCCGAATGCTTCCGAAGTCCCCCGCGCGCCGACGCCGCCGGTCAGGTACATTTTCCTGGCAACGACGTCCTCCCAGAGGCTGTCCATCGCCTTGATGTACTCCGGATAGCCGCCAAGCGCCGCTACGTCGGCCATGCCGGCATACAGGTACATAGCTCGGACCGCATGTCCGACTGCCTTGTCCTGCTCGAGGACCGGCTTGTGGTCCTGCATGTACTCCTTGCCGTTGTACAGGGCGAAGTTGGAGTCGGCCGGATACAGGTTCCCGTCGTGCGGCCGGCCCCGCTGGTCGACAAAGAACCTAGCCAGGTCGAGGTATTTCTGATTTCCCGTGGCGCGGAAGAGCTTGGCGAGGCCGATCTCGACCTCCTCGTGGCCCGGCATGTCGCGCCTTCGGTCCGGGCCGAATGTGTTCACCAGCAGGTCGGCGTTTTTGACAGCAATGTCGAGGAAGCTGCGTTCGCCGGTGGCCTGAAAGTGAGCCACGGCGGCCTCGAACATGTGCCCCGAATTGTAGAGCTCGTGGCTGCCGCGCAGGTAATACCAGCGTTCCGGCCCCACGCCCGGCGCCGGATTTTTGGGATCAGTGGTGCGGGCCGGGAAGAGATAGCCGTCCGGCTCCTGGACTGCGCCGATCAGCTTGATCAGCGCGTCAAGCTGCGCCTTCAGCGCCGGATCGGGATGGAGCAGCAACGAATACGACGCCCCCTCCACCAGCTTGTACACATCGGTGTCGGCAAACCGCCGGCCGACGTAGGGTCCCTGCATCAGCCTCGCGCCTTTGCGGAAGTTGTCCACAGCGCCGGCCTTTTCATTCTGCTGCATGATGAAGGGGAGGGTGGCTGTGCGGTTGGTCTCCATCTTGGGCAGCCAGAAAACGTCCTGGACTTTGACCCTGGTGAAGTCCACGGGACGGATGGGATAATCCCGCTTCAGATCCGCTGCTCCCGTGAGAAACGCCAGCAATACGAGTAAGGCCAACGCAAAAACAAACCGCACTCCAATCTTGCTCCGCATGTCTCATCTCCATTTCCAAAAGGCCGCAATGCGCCGGGAGTTTTTATACACCCATTTTCCGCAGGATCACCGCACGAATGATGAGTATGGCGAAGCTTATATGGTTTCTGTCGCGAAACTCGGCTGCAGAATGTGCTGTCCGAGCCCCGGAGAATGTGCCGTCCGAGCCCCGGCGGGGCGGAAAGATAATAGCCGGGGGCGCAAGCCCCCGGACAGGAGGTTGCATTGAAGAAGCCCTGGCAGGGGCGAAAGATCTTTGTCCGCAACCTTTCCTGTCGCGCCTCCAGGGCTCCGCGCTGCTTTCCGGTCTAACCCCGGGCTTGCGCCCGGGGCTATTATCTTGCCGCCCCTACAGGGCTAGGCAGGAGGGCGGAGCGAATTTCGCGTCAAAAACTACATAAGCTCAAACCACGAAATACACGAAAACTTATTTCGAGTATTTCGTGGTTAAAAGAGGAGCGCAGCGAAATCATAATCAGATACAAATCATCTTAATTATATACAAGACATGAAATTAATAAAGAGTGTTTACTAAGTTATCATTGCTGGTCGTTCCCTTGGAAAGGAGTCGAGACATGCGCAAAGCGGCTGTTGTGTTGGGGATCCTCGTCGTAGTGCAGATCGCATTTGCCGCCGGCTCGTTTATCCCGGCGGGCAAAGTAAAAGTGCCGGACAAGGTACCGCTCAAGGCCTATCCGTTCGATCTCCAGGATGTGCGCCTGTTGGACGGCCCCTTCCGTGAAGCCATGTTGCGCGACCAGAAGTACCTCCTGGAGCTGGATGCGGATCGCCTGCTGCACACCTTCCGCGTTACCGCCGGGCTGCCATCCACGGCTCAGCCCTTCGGGGGATGGGAGGAGCCGAAAGGAGAGTTGCGCGGCCACAGCATGGGGCACTACCTCACCGCTTGCGCCACGATGTTTGCCGGCACCGGGGACGCTCGCTTCAAGGATAAGGCAAACGCCATCGTCGCCGAGCTCGCCAAGGTGCAGCAGGCCTTGCCTGCGAAGGGCTTCAATCCGGGTTTCCTGTCGGCCTATCCCGAAGAATTTTTCGACCGCGTCGACAAGCGCGTCCAGGTATGGGCCCCTTATTACACGCTGCACAAGATCATGGCCGGCCTGCTCGACATGTACGTCTACTGCGACAATCAGCAGGCGCTCGAAGTCGTGGTCAAAATGGCCGACTGGGTCAAGTTCCGCGTCGACCGTCTTACCGATGAGCAGCAGCAGGCAGCGCTCAACACCGAGTTCGGCGGCATGAACGAAGTGCTGGCGAACATCTATTCCGTCACGGGCAATCCGGAATACCTGCGTATCGCGCACAAGTTCGATCACAAGCGGCTCTTCGATCAGTGGGCCGTCGGGGAAGACAATCTGGACGGCCTGCACGGCAACACGCAGTTTCCGAAAGCGATCGGCGCAGCGCGCGAATATGAAATAACCGGCGAGAAGCGTTTCTATGACATCGCCAGCTTTTTCTGGCAGCGTGTCGCGCTGTTTCGCTCCTATGTCATCGGCGGCAACACCGACGGCGAAAGCTTCTTCCCCATCAACACTTTCTCGAAGCGCCTCGGGCCCTCCAGCACCGAAACCTGCAACACCTACAACATGCTCAAGCTGACGCGGCACATGTTCGCGCTGGATCCTTCCACAGAGAAGATGGACTTTTACGAACGCGGCCTGTACAACCACATCCTGGCGTCGCAGGACCCGGCCACGGGCATGATGTGCTATTACGTTCCCCTCCGGCCGGGCGCTTTCAAGACCTACTCCACTCCCGACAATTCGTTCTGGTGTTGCGTCGGCACCGGCATGGAGAACCCGGCCAGGTACGGCGACACCATCTATTTTCACGACGACCGATCGCTCTACCTCAACCTCTTCCTGGCCTCACAGCTGACCTGGAATGACAAAGGATTGGTTGTGCGCCAGGAAACGCGGTTCCCGGAGCAGGACAGCACCCGGCTGACTTTCGAGCTCAAGAAACCGGTGCGTCTTGCCCTGAAGGTCCGGTACCCATCGTGGGCGCAGTCCGGGATGACCCTGGCGATCAACGGCAGGAATGAGCCGATTGCGGGCAAGCCCGGCTCCTATGTGACGATCAATGAGCGTGAGTGGAAGAACGGAGACACGGTGCAGGTGCGCCTGTCCATGAGCCTGCGCACGGAAGCCATGCCGGACGATCCGAATATGATCGCGCTGCTGTACGGGCCGATTGTGCTGGCGGGCGATCTCGGCAAGGAAGGCCTGACGCAGAGCAATCGTTACGGCCCCAGCGCTCCGCAGCTCGGCAGGGTGCCGCCGGTTGTTGTGCCGGCGTTTGTCGGAAGCGTGAAAGAAGTCCTTGCCAAGGTAAAGCCGGTTGCCGGCACGCCGCTGAATTTCCAGACAAGCGGTCTCGGCCAACCCAGGGACGTCACTCTGATCCCGTTTTACAAGGCTGCCGACATGCGGTACACGGTTTACTGGAAAGTATATTCGCCGGACGAGTGGGCGAAGAGGAAGGCGGACATCGCTGCCGCGGAATCCCGGCGCGCGGAGATCGAACGGCGCACGGTGGACGCGGTGACCATCAGCAACGAGCAGAGTGAACGCGACCACAACCTGCAGCAGGAGAATTCGCGAACATCTGCCTTTGAAGGCAAGGGGGTGCGCGAGGCCCGAAACGGGTGGTTCAGTTACGATCTCAAGGTGATCCCGGACAAGCCGATGCTTCTGGTCTGCACCTATATCGGCAGTGAAGGCCGCTCCCGTACCTTTGACGTGCTGGTCGACGGCAAAAAGATCGCCACCCAGAGGCTGGAGATCCATCCGACGGAGTTTTTCGATGTCGAGCATAAGCTGCCGGAGCAATTGACACGCGGCAAACAAAAGGTCACTGTGAGGTTTCAAGCGCTTCCCAACTCCACTGCGGGTCAGGTGCTCGACGTGCGCATAGCGCAATAATAAGATATTCACTGTACGGCCGGCCGCTGGCAACGCCGGCATTTCGAAGGGAAGTTCGCAGGCGGTTCCCTGGCAAGAATCCCCGTTGCGGACCGGAATAAACCCGATGAAAATTGTTCAGGAAACAAAACTATCACCAAGAGCGAAAGGTTTGATAATGAACAGAAAATGCACAAAGTTGCTTTTTATAAATAATGCCCAGCTCATTCCATGATACGCCAATCGTCGCCGGACCGTCATCGGCGATATTGAACAAAGCTATTCCGGGATGTCCGGAAGGGGTGCTTCAGCCAAGGGGCCCACGACGGTCGTCCACTCCCGGATACGCCAGCCGGTGACTAGGCCGTTCGTCACATAGGGATCGGATGCGGCAAACGCCTCCGCCACGGCCGGCGAGGTACCGCAAAAGAGCAGCACTGCGCCATCGACAGGATTCGCAAGGGCGCCACCAAGAACCAACTCGCCCCGGGCGACGGCCTGGCGCGCGTGTTGCAGGTGAGCCGCTCGAAAGAGGAGCCTGCGTTCTGCATAATTCTCAACGACATCGTAAAAGAGCAGGTAGTGCATACGGACTCCTGTTGATGTGCCCATGTGAGTCTCGACCTGCAGAACAACCGTCAGTCAGAAATTCCCGGCCGGTCCTGCAATGCCATCATGGTCGCCTGCATTGCCGCAATCAAGGCCGCTTCAGGACCCGTGCCCTTCCGTACTTCGCCGCTGCAGACCGTAAGCGTCTTTCCCGCGCGTATGACGCGACCTACGGCGCGGAAGCAGTTCCCCTCCGCCGGCGCGAGGAGATTGATTTTGAACTCAACGCTCAAGACCGCCGCCCCCTTCGGCATGAGGCTCAATGCCGCCAAGCCGCAGGCGCTGTCGGCGAGCGCTGTTACCACGCCCGCATGCAGGAAGCCGTGCTGCTGTGCCAAGCCCGGGCGGCATACAAGGTCAAGGATGACCTCGCCGGGGGCGACGGCCGTGATTGTGGCGCCGATGGTCGCCATGAATTGTTGTCGTGCAAAGCTCTCGCGCACGCGTGCTTCAAAGTCCGGATCTTTGGGAAGATGATTCAACAAAGCATGCTCCAATGATCTCCCGGCGGTTGGCGAGAAGGGGACATTCCGCTTTTCCAGTTTGTAATAGGCATGTAACTGCCAAGCCGGGAAAAGCGGAATGTCCCCTTTTCGCCCGAGTCCGGTTACCAGGTAACGCCGCCGGACGGAGGCGGCCATACGGCCAGCAACTGCCTCAGAAACGCAACCTGCCCGGCATGATAGCTGTTGTGAGATCCGATGATGTGCAACATTTCGAGGCGGGTCATCTTGCCGCGTTTTGACAGCAGATCCTCTCCCCGGGAATGCAGGTCCAGTATACGGAGCGTGCGGTGAAACCTTTGTATCGTCTGCTCCCATTCCTTTCGAGTCGCGGGGCTCACACCGCCTGGCCAGCCCCCGTCCGCATGCTTCGGGGGCCGGGGCTTCTGGCCGTCGAGCCACTTCACGACCCACTCCTGCCAATAGATCATGTGGTTGAGGAGCTGGAACAACGAGTGTGGAACCCCGGCAGGGCGTGCACCCGCGACCTTCCAATCCAGGCCATCGAATATGGTCGCCGTCTCGACATGGGAGCTCTTCCCCGCCAGGGCCCGGCTCAATACCGTATGAGAGAGATTGAGATCCTTGGTCATGAGATTCCTTCCTTCCACGCCCGTTCGCGAGCGATGTTTGTAAAGAAGGCAACGAACGCGCCCGACAGGAAAACAGTGCCTGCAGGCGGCTGAAAGCCAGGTTCACTCTTTGGAAGAAACAGTGAAAGCCAGTATATCCCAGTCCGGACAAACATGGCAATTCCCGGCTCCGGCATCCGCGGCACTGAACTTGGTGAGCTAACCTTCTCCGGAAAAGCCATTGAGAATCCGGCTTCATGCAGTGCGCCGAAGGCTTTGGAGTGCGGCGCAGAAGCCGGAACCTTGTACACATCTCGGTCTGTCGCCCTTCCAGGGCTCTGGGACCTTTCTCGAGTGACCGGGGGCTGCGCTGTGCTTGCCCCCGGCTATTATCTCTCCACCCCTCCGGGGCTCAAGCTACTGTTTCCATACATTGGCCGATTGCATGGAGTATCTAGCGCCGGAGGCGCGGTAGAGAATAGCCCCGGGCGAGTCTGCGAGCCCGGGGTTCTTGGCGAAAAGGCGTAAGAGCCCTGGAAGGGCGAAAGAAAGATGCTTCGCACAATGAGATGCGTATAAGGTTCAGGCAGAAGCGCCGCACTCCAAGGCCTTCGGCCGAGACTCAGAACTCGGTTAACGGGAATCGCAGCGCCGCAATTGTTTGATATCGCTGCAG
>CAYGWQ010000243.1:0-8443 GCA_964353465.1 uncultured Acidobacteriota bacterium
GCCCAGGGTGAAACCCTGGGATCAGGCGTAATTAGTTGAGAACAGCCCTGAAGGGGCGCAACAGCAAAGCCCAGGGCGTGAGCCCTGGGAACAACGGCAGTGCTCGATAGAGCCCTGAAAGGGCGAAGCAGCCTGCGCCGCCCCTTCAGGGCTGTACTACGTGCGCGATATTTCCCAGGGCTTATGCCCTGGGCTTTGCTGTTACGCCCTTTCAGATCCTATGTAGGGCAAAAAAAGTGGGCCGTTTCTTGGTAAGCTCTTTAAAAACTTTCCTAAGGAGAAAAAAGAGCATGACCGAAAAAACGACCCGACAACAGTGTACCGAAACTTCTTCAGTTTTGTATCTCGCATTTGAGTTGAGCAGCAAAAAGTGGAAGCTTGGTTTCTCCATCGGTTTGGGACAACAGGCACGTATTCGGACGATCGAGTCTGGGGATTTGACTTTGCTCAAGGCAGAGATTGAGTTGGCTAGGAGACGTTTTAAACTGCCGGAGAAGAGCAAGGGGGTGAGTTGTTATGAAGCCGGTCGGGATGGTTTTTGGCTGCACCGGTTTTTGACCGCGGAGGGGGTCAGGAATTTGGTAGTGGATTCGGCGAGCATTGAAGTGAACCGTCGGAGGCGTCGAGCGAAGGCGGACAGGCTGGATGTGGACAGCCTGGTGCGGATGCTGATCCGATACGACCTCGGAGAACACAAGGTCTGGAGTGTGGTGCACGTGCCCTTGGTTGAGGATGAGGATCGTCGGCAATTGAATCGGGAACTTTCGACGCTGGACAAGGAGAAGAAGCGAACGAGTAACCGAATCCGGGGATTATTGGCGACGCAGGGGGTTCGTATCAAAGGGCGTCTGGACTTGTCGGCTCAGCAGCTGGAATCGATCCGGATGTGGGACAACCGACCGTTAGCGCCCGGGCTTAAGAATCGAATCCGGCGTGAATGGGCGCATCTTGTGTTTCTGAAGGAGCAGATCTCGGCACTGACGCGTGAGCGGCAGAATGCTTTGCGCAAAAAGGGGCAGCCGGACGAGGAGCCCGATATGGAGAAGATCCGGCAGTTGCAGCAGTTGCGAGCGATAGGCCCGGTGGGGGCCTGGGTGCTGGTGAGAGAACTATTCGGATGGAGGCACTTCAAGAACCGCCGGCAAGTTGGATCGCTTTCGGGGTTGACCCCGACGCCGTATCAGAGCGGCGACATGAACTTCGAGCAAGGAATCAGCAAAGCAGGCATTGTGCCGGTCCGGCAAATCGGTATCGAGCTGGCATGGTGTTGGATTCGGTATCAGCCGAAGTCGAAGCTGACCTGCTGGTATAACGAGCGGTTTGCCAACGCAGGCAAGAAGGCCCGCAAGGTCGGGATCGTCGCCGTGGCACGGCGGCTGCTGATCGAACTTTGGAGGTATCTTGAGACCGGAGCGCTGCCGGAAGGCGCCGAACTCAGAACGGCTTCGTAGGCAACTGTGAGTGGATTTCACATGGTGATGTCTTTGCAGGTACATATATCGGCTATGGTGGGACGTGCCCGTTTTAGCCCTTGGCTTTTTAAGAAAGCCGACTTTCAGATGGGGCATCTCTTAGAGCTCGCTCTGTATCGCCGCCAGCGGCGAATAAGGCATCTTGTGGCCCGATTCTTTCTGACATCGGACACGTATAGAAGGCTCGTTCGAGGGTCGCGCTGACCCTGGACACCAAGCGAGCACGCCAAAGCTGACGAAAGACATCGGAAGTATGTATATGCGAGAAAGACTCAAAAGGTGGGACCGAGCAAGCACAGCGCCAAACGAAAAGCGTTTGTCGCCGTGCTTGCGTGGTCCGTCTTTCTGTTACCACGGCATGGAAAAGCCCCAGGTTCCAGTGGGGGGCTTTTCGAGGCCTTGAAAAAAGCGGGAGGCGAGGGGATGGGCGGGGGCATATTTTCTTTCCCCCATCAATAATCTCACTCGGAACTGTTACAAAGGGCTTGACACGAGCGGCACTCATAGAAGGGCTCGCGAAGGCCTTGCCTCCCTCCGGGAGGCTTCCTGAGGCCACCCGCTCTGCGGGTTGAGACTCTCTTGCAGATGATCCATCGCAGGTTTGCAGACACAAACATTCTTTTGCCGGTAGTAGGGCAGGGAACCTGGGGCCTGGGGGAGACACCATCCCGTGCCGCCGAAGAAATCGCTGCGCTGCGTCTTGGAATCGAGTTAGGGATGACCCACATCGACACCGCCGAGATGTATGGCAACGGCGGCGCGGAAGAGCTGGTGGGGCGTGCTATCGCGGGAATCCGTGCACAGATCTTTCTTGCTAGCAAAGTCCTGCCTTCGAACGCGTCCTATTCGGGAACGCTGAAGGCGTGCGAATGCAGCCTGAAACGCCTGGGCACCGACTGGCTCGACCTCTACCTGCTGCACTGGTGGAGCGGCTGGCATCCGATCCGGGAGACCATGAGGGCGATGGAAGAACTCGTCCACGCAGGAAAGGTCCGGTATATCGGCGTCAGCAACCTGGATGTTCAGCAGTTGCAACTGGCGGAACAGGCGCTCACACGCGAGCGTATTGCGTGCAACCAGGTCTGTTATCACATGCACGCCCGTGGCATCGAGTTCAGCCTTATTTCTTACTGCCACAGCCGGCGCATCGCAGTGGTTGGGTATTCCCCGTTCGGCAGCGGAAAATTTGTCCCGGAACGGAGCAAGGGCGGTCAAGTCCTTGCGGATATCGGCGCCCGCCGCGGCAAAAGCATGCGTCAGGTGGTCATCCGGTTTCTGACGCGGAGGCAGCGGCTGTTCACGATTCCCAAAGCTGTGCACCCGGATCATGTGCGCGAAAACGCGGATGCTGTTGGTTGGGAGCTTGCCCCGGAAGACCTGCAGGCCATTGATCAGGCCTTTCCGCCACCCACAGAGGAAATACCCCTCGAGATCATCTAGAAACCGGCGAACCTGCGCGGGGTTGCCGGCCTTTCCGGTTCAGGCCAGAGTGAGACGCATGATGATCCGATCCCTCGCTCTCTCGGGGGGAATTCCCAGAGACTCTGCCTGCCCTTCCAGAGTGATCACGAACGGGTTCCGCTCCTGTAAAGCCTCGTGCGGATGACGATCGGCGACCGTGAATCCGAGTTTTTCCCAGAACGTCCGCCCGGCACAGCCGGTAATCTCGTAGATGATGGGTATGTCCTCGAATGCGCAGGCCTCAATGCCGTCCCACCCGTTTGCACCGGCCCATTGAATCAGGGTTCGGACCATGCCGGTGCCGATGCCTTTCCGCTGGAACGGATTCTCGTTCTGTTGCGGACATCCTGTCATCATGCAGTTAACCACGAGGGTCTTGTCTTCGAGCTGCGCGGGAGCCGGGAAATCGCCCTCAGCAAAAGCATCGGCGGGACCGGCGGGACAATCCTGCTGCAGACAAAGGTCTCCCGCGCCTGCCATCTTCCAAACAGCCTTGGGGTAGAAACGAAGCTGCCCGATGATCCGATCGCCGTCACGCGCAATGATGGCACAGGCTCCATAGGTTCGGGTGAGCTTCACCAGCAGCGGGACGTTCCGTTTCCGATAGCGCTCCCAGACCAGGCAGTCGTCGGCCGGCAGCTGCTCGATGGTGTTGCGCGTGAGGGGTCCGCCATGAAGACATCGCCACAGGATGAACCCCTCGGTCATCAGTTCGATTATGACATCGTCAGTCATGACTTCCACTCCGGTACAAGACTATGCATTCAGCATATATAAAATGCGAGTGTTTTCCTTCCGATGTCGCTCCCTGGCCAAGGGCGCAAGGGCACTGCCGGCGGCTGGAGAATCGAAAAAAGGTGCAGCCGTAAATGAGGTATACTCAGCGTCATGCAGCCGCCAATCCGCCTGCGCGATTATCAAAGCCAGTGCCTTGCCGCGATTTTCAATCGATATAAAGCGGGCGCACGACGTCAACTCATCTGTCTCCCCACCGGCACCGGCAAGACCGTCATCTTTGCGCAATTCCCGTCGTTCTTCCGCATGAAGCGGCGCATGCTCATCCTTGCGCATCGCGCAGAGCTGCTACATCAGGCTCGTGACAAACTGCTTGCTGCCAATCCCGCTCTCAAAGTGGAGATCGAGCAGGCCGGACAAAGCGCATCGGAAAGCAGCGATGTCGTTGTAGCCTCGGTTCCAACCCTCGGCAGGCGCGGCTCCCGACGCCTCACCCGGCTCGATCCCGATCAGTTCTCGATCGTTGTGATTGATGAAGCGCACCATGCAACCGCCGAGACCTATCGACGTATTGTCGAGCATCTGGGGCTGCTGGGGTCCGACACGAATAAACTCCTCGTAGGTTTTACTGCAACGCCAAAGCGCAGCGACGGGATCGGACTCGACGCCGTCTTTGACGAGATTTCATTTTCACGAACCATACCTGAAATGATGCACACCGGCTATCTGGCCCCGGTGGCGGGTTATCGGGTCGAGACCGACATTGATCTGTCGCGAGTCAAAACGAGCATGGGCGATTTTGTTGTTTCTCAATTGTCCGATGCGGTCAATATCGAAAGCCGCAATGCGCTGGTTGTCAAAGCCTTTCGCGAACTGGTGCCGGACAGGCGTACGCTGGTGTTCTGCGTCGACGTCGCCCACGCGCTCGACCTGGCCGCAGCTTTCAGGCATTACGGGATCAGGGCGGCGCCGGTGACCGGAAACATGCCGGCGGACGAACGGGGTGAAACACTGGCCGGGTTTTCGGAGGGCTGCCTCCAGGTTTTGACAAACTGTATGGTGCTGACCGAAGGATACGATGAACCGGCCGTGGACGGGATCATTCTGGCGCGGCCCACAAAATCGGCTCTGCTCTATACTCAGATGATTGGCCGAGGCACGAGGTTGCACCCGGGCAAGGTAGACGTGACGGTGGTGGACGTTGTCGACAATTCGAGCAAGCACCATCTGGTCACGCTGCCATCCCTGTTCGGCCTCGCCGAGAACTTCAATCTCAAAGGCAGGACCACTAGCGAGGTGGAACGTGCAATCCGATGGGTAGAGATCAACCGTCCCTGGGTTAAGACTGACCTGGCGACCGATCTCGACGACCTTCGGCTTCGCTGCACCCGGATCGACCTCATGGAACTGCGCCTTCCTGACGAGCTCCGAGGGGCGTCGAGGTTTGCATGGGCCGCCATCGGACGGAAATGCTATCGCCTGGGACTGGGCGAGCGCGAATACCTGACATGCGCGTGGACCTTCCTCGACCGCTGGGAAGTTGTGCTCCGTTCGCCTCATCCTGAGGTTGACGGCAACGTCGTCGCGATGGAACATCAGCTCGAAGCCGCGATCGCGAAGGCGGAGGATTACATCAAGCATACGCACCCGCGTGCGCTGGGGCTAGTGGATTTGAATGCTCCGTGGCGCCGCCGGCCGGCTACCGAAAAACAGCTCGAGCGGCTGAAACGAGCCCACCTGCTCGCTCCGCCGCAGATCAGCCGTGGCCAGGCCAGCCATCTTATTGCCATGTTGCCGCACGAGTGCTCGTGATCTCCTGCCTGGGAATCGCTGGTGACCCAGTCATCCGATGCCACGATGGACTGGCGGATCCGCTCCGTCGCCGGGAGCGCCGCGCAATATGGGTCCGACTCCCGTGCGTGGACGGAGAGGACAAAGACCCGCGCTATCAGGACGGGATGCGACAGGTCAGCGAAGCGCCCTTCCAGGAGAGCGGGATCCAGCGAGATCTTGCGGTCGAATGCGGATTCAGCCGCGAGGTCCGAGAGGCAAGCCGCCGCGAGATTCGGAAAATAGCGGCGGAGCATCGATTCCGAAATCGCCAAACCCTGCGGGCATGTGGTACATTGAGACCGGGCTTACTGTGCAATATGGACTTCAGGCTGCAGCCGCTCCAGCGAAAATCTCGCCTTATTGGCTAAGGTCGCGTTGTTCTCCGTCCGACAAATAGAATGTGTTTCTCAGATCATGCTGACCAAGGATCGACCAAGAATGGGTGAACGCTGGCTGAAAGCGGAATTGCACTCCCACTGCAATTTGGACCCGCACGATCACAGGTTTTGCACCAGTTCCCCCGAAGCTCTGATCCGGGAGACGGCGCGTCTCGGCTATGATGTATTGGCCATCACCTGTCACCGTCTCGACATCTGGAGCCCGGAATTGGCGGCATATGCGGCCGGCCTCGGGATCACTCTCATTCCGGGGATGGAAGTCGTCATAGCGGGCAGATGCCACACGCTGGTGTACAACTTCCGCACCAGCGCGCAAAATCTCGACTCCCCGGCCAAAATCCGGGCTCTCCGGAGAGGAGACACGCTGGTGATTGCTCCTCATCCTTTCTTCCCGGCGCCCACCTGCCTCGGGCGTCTGCTGGAGCGCAACCTCGACATCTTCGACGCCATCGAGTACTCCGGGTTCTACACCACGAGCCTTGACTTCAACCGCAGAGCACGCCGGCTGGCCCTCGAGCGCAGGAAACCCATGGTCGGGTGCACGGATGCCCATTTTCTGTGGCAGTTAGGAAAAACCTTCACCTGGATCTATGCGGAACCCGGGATCGAAACCATCATCCGCGCCGTCAAACGGCGCCTGGTAAAGATCGAGACGCGCCCGCTGTCGTTTCAGGAGGTTTCTCGCTGGTGGGCCGACGCGTTGCGGTACACCCTCTTCCCGCCCGATCGAGCTCCCCGCAGGCGGATTGGCGGCTTTGCTCCCCGCGGCACCTAATCGTGCTAAAATCTTAGGAACCCCGCGCCGGCTTGGGGCGTCTATTGCTTGAACCTTCTGGAGGATCCCTATGCTCAAGATCAGGCGACCACTACCGGCCAGCGCCCTTCGCGTTCTGATGATCTTGTCTCTCAGTGTCTGCACCGCGTTGGGGCAAGGGTCCCAGATGACCGCTCGAGACCTTTTCCTCGGCCTGCTCGACGCCCTGAACTCCAAGCAAGAGGCCAGACTTCGCGAATTCCTCGAAAAACACACGGTCAGCAGCACGCCCGTGGAGCAAAGGTTGTCCCGGCTCAAGGGGCTCGCGGATACGGGAGCACCCTTCAAGGTGATCAGTCCGGGCCCCGAGTCAGAGAACAGCGTGCGCTCGCTGGTGGAGGATGGAAATGGCGAAAGGCTCGGCTTCGTGATGGATGTCCGCAAAGGGCCGGAGCCGAAGATGCTTGGCCTGCGGATCGGTCCGCCGGAAATGCTGGATGCGCCGGCTCCCAGAGATTACACCGGATGGAAAGATCTCGCCGCTCTCGGCGCGAGCATCCGTGCCGATGCCCAATCGCCGGCGATAGCTATTGCCGTGATCCGGGGCGGCAAGCTGGAGCAGACGGCTACCGGCGTGCGCGAAGTAAACGGCAAAGACGCAGTGGCTCCGGATGATCCCTGGAGCATCGGCTCGATCGGCAAGCCTATCTGCTCGACCATCATCGGCAGACTCATCGAGATGGGGAAACTACGGTGGGATCTCACTCTGGGCGAAGCCCTGGCGGACCTGCCCATGAAGCCCGGCTACAAGACCGCGACGATCGAGCAGATCCTGCATCATCGCGGCGGGATTCCGGAGGATCTCAACTTTCAACGCGAGCGCGTTCTGCGCATCGTAGCCGGTGCAACAGAGCCGATGAAAATCCGTGAGAACTATGCGCGGGATATCCTGGGCCGGGATCCGATCGCTCTGCCGGGCGCGAGGTTTGCTTACTCCAATGCCGGCTACGCTCTTCTCGGCATCATCGCAGAACGTGCGATGAAGAAACCGTATGAGTTGCTGGTCCGCCAACTTGTTTTCGATCTGCTGGGCCTCAGCCACAGTTACACGGGTACAGACAAGCTTCCTGGACCCCGTCCGAGCGGGCACGTTGTCGGGCCAAAAGGGCTGGAACAGAGGAATTTTTCGGGGCCACTGGAGATCCTGGTAGCGCCGGCCGGCGGCGGGCTCCACATGTCGGTTGGCGATCTCGCCGGATTCGGCGCAGCTCACCTCAAGGGGCTGCGCGGTGAGGACGGCCTGTTGAAAGCGGCCACCGTGCGGCGTCTTCATGAAGGATTGCCGGAACGAGCGGGCGACCAACGCCTGTATGCGTGCGGGTGGGGGATCGAGAATATCCCCGGAGTCGAAACCATGCACACGCACAACGGCTCCAATGGAACCTTCCGCGCACAGCTCTCCATCTTTCCCAAGGCCAATCTGGTTGTAGCGGCGTTCATCAACCGGGGCGGCGAGAGCGAACCGGCGCCTCCGCTGCAGGCAGTCCTGGCAGTTGCGAAACGATATGCGGTGAATGCGGGCAAGTGATCACGGGTGCGGCAGTTGCACGATTCAGCAGTACCTTCGAAACTGCAGATCCAGCAAGCCTCACTGTGCTGCACCCGTGTAGGCCCCGGCCGCCGAGTCTGTCTCAAAACTCGCTCGCGGCAGTTCCACCGCAACGGTTCGTTGCCTAAACAGCCGCGGAGCGGCGGCAGATAGTAGCCGGGGGCGCAAGCCCCCGGTTAGC
>CAYGWQ010000244.1:0-8403 GCA_964353465.1 uncultured Acidobacteriota bacterium
AGGTCCAAGGCCAGGTAAGCGATGCCGAAATGACTTAACTTAGCGCTTAAGGGCGCTAGCCCGGGGTCAGGCACGAAACCAGCGCCAAGCCCCGGAGGGGCGACAGAAAAGCCTGCGGACAAAGATCTTTCGTCCCTGCCGGGGCTCATTAAATGCAATATTCTATCCGGGGGCTTGCACCCCGGCTATTATCTTTCCGCCCCTCCGGGGCTCGGCCGGCACAATCTGCAACCGAGTTTCGCGACAGAAACTAATTAGACGCTCCCTTTCCCGCTTCAAAGGCCATCATCTTTTTATCGTCGAGCACTCCCTCCCAGCGTGCCACAACGGCGGTCGCGACACAATTTCCAGTAACGTTGGTCGCCGTGCGGCCCATGTCGAGGATCTGGTCGATACCGAGCAGGAGGGCTACGCCTTCCATCGGTAGATTGAAACTGGCGACGGTGCCGGCGAGGATGACCAGGGATGCGCGCGGCACCCCGGCAACCCCTTTTGAGGTGAGCATCAGGGTGAGCATCATGGCGAGCTGGGTCTTGATGTCAAGCGGAACTCCGTAGACCTGTGCGATGAAGATGGATGCCAGAGATAGATAAAGAGTGGCGCCGTCCAGGTTGAAACTGTAGCCCGTGGGCAGGACAAAACCGACGATGTCGCGCGGGCAGCCGAAACGCTCCATCGATTCCATGGCGGTGGGGAGGGCGGCTTCGCTCGAGGCGGTCGTGAAGGCGATCGTGAACGGTTCACGGATCACCTTGAAAAGCCGCAAAAAGGGCACCCGGATGATGACGCAGACCAGGGAGAGAACGACAAAGACGAAAAAGATCAGCGCTCCGTAGAAGCAGACGACCAGGCTCGCGTATCCTTTGAGGACGCCCAATCCCTTGTCTCCGACCGTGTAGGCAATCGCCGCCATGACGCCGAGAGGCGCAAACTTCATCACGAAATCGGTAAAACGGAACATCGTTTCCGCTACCGTATTCAGCACCGAGACGAGCGGCTGGCCTTTTTCCCCGATGGCCGCCAGGGCCAGGCCGAAAAAGATCGAGAATATGACAAGCTGCAGGATATTGCCTTCGGCCATGGCCTGCACCACGCTGGTAGGGAAGATATGAATGAGGAAGTCGCTGCCGGATTGCGGTTCCTGGATCAATTTCTTGGCAGATTCTGCCGGTGCTGCTTCCTGGGTAACGGTCTGAGGAACATATTGCCCGGGCTTGAAGACGTTGACCGTCACGAGCCCGATCAGCAAGGCGATGGTCGTGGCGATCTCAAAATAGATAATTGCCTTCAGCCCGATGCGGCCGACTTTTTTGAAATCGCCCGTGCCGGCGATGCCGATCACCAGGGTCGAGAAGATCAGGGGCGCGATGATCATCTTGATCATGCGCAGGAAAATATCGGCCATGGGCTTGATCCTCGTGCCCCAGCCGGGCTCGAGCCAACCGATAAGGATGCCGATGACGAGACCTATCAATATCTGCACTGTCAGAGAAGGAAAACGCCGCCTTTTCATGCCTGTGTCCTGTAGAGAAATATTGCCAAGCTGCAAAACGAAGACTGGAGGTTACCCTTTTTTGAATCCTCTAAGCTAGAGGTTTTTTTGCGCAGTTTCAATATACGTGAACACGTATTCCTGCGTACCGTTGCGCAGCAGGAACGAGCAGGAAACCTCGAATCCCGCCAGGAGCCGTGCGACGTCTCTCGGCTGATGTCGTGCGCAGGGTCGCATCTCCCGGGTGCGCACCTGGTACGTAATGCGCTCGCGGTCGAGAATCCTGAAGAGTGTGGGCTTGGCAGGGATGTTGGGCAAAGAGGAGATCAGGGCGAAGAGAACCGTCCCTTTCCGGCACCAACGGCTCAGTTGCCGGACCAGCATCAGAAGCTCATCCGGGTCCAGGTAATTGAAGAGATCCCAGACCAAGATGACGTCGAAGACTGTCTGATTGTCAAACGACAGGAGATCCGCTATCAGCCTTTCCCTGGAGGCTTCCGGCTCTGAGTCCATTCTTGCACGATAATCGCTGTAGAAATCGTCCAGCGTGAGCCGGCAGTAAAATTGCGACCAGAATGCCACATTGGCGCCGAGCGCCGGCCCCAAGTCGAGGATGCGGTACTTGCGGTCGCTCTGCAGGGGACGCAGCAAGGCGTTCAGCCCGAGCGATTGGTATGCTGCGGGTGAAAGCTGCAAATCCTCGAGGCTGATACGGGTCATGCTGGTGTCGGGCCGGCTTCGACGGAAGACGGGGGCGTCATGTCGATGCTGCCCTTGAAGTGGGCTCCATCTTCCAGAGTCACGCGCGGCGCCGAGATATTTCCGCGCACCGTGCATGTCTGGCGCAGAATGATCTGTTCTTCCCCGTAAAGGTTGCCGTCGATCTCACCCATGACGACAATCATAAGGCCGTACAGATCCCCCTTTACGTACCCGCTCCTGCCCACGGTAATGCCGTGCTGGCGCAGTTCAATCTTTCCCTCGATCCGCCCTTCGATCACCAGATCCTCGCTACCCGCGAGGTTGCCCTTGATCTCGATCGAAGCGCCGATCAGGGCGCGCTCCTTTGATGTCTGCGCCTGGCCGCGTGGGAGAGACGACGGCAGGTTTGACGGCTGTGTATGGGCGGGCGTCTCATCGGCCTCGGATTTTTTCCAGATCATCATGCGCTCCTTATAGTTGCGATCGAGGGTGCCTCCTTTTTAGGCCAATGTGAGGCATATGTCAAGGCCGGCAGGAGCGTTGGAGCAGAGCCCAGGGTTTCACCCCATAAGCGTTAACTTAAGGCCTTTCCCTCACGTGGACGTGGACTTGGACCTAGACCTGGACGTAGACTCGGGCCATGCTGCCGGACGAGGACTTTCGCAGGCCTGCCGTTTGGCAGGCTGCCGTCCGTTTCTCGCCGCTTGCACCTGTCAATGCTTTTACCGCAGCGCTACGCGCTTTGGACGACCCACTCCGCCGTGCCGCCATTCCCATTGTGATGCTCTCGAAAATATGTCCAGTACAGGAACGTCCAGGTCCAAGCCCTCCATTACAGGCTTTCCGGCCAGGGCCCCGATGTTGCCCAGGCCAAGCACCGCTGTGCCGTTGCTCACCACCGCGACCAGGTTCCCCTTGGAGGTATACCGATAGGCGTCCTCCGGGTTGGCCTCAATTTCAAGGCACGGTTCAGCAACCCCGGGAGTGTAAGCAAGGGAAAGGTCGCGTTGGGTCTGGCAGGGTTTGGTCGGGATTACTTCAATCTTGCCGCGCCTTCCCTGCGAGTGAGGTCGGAGGTTGCCCGAATCCAATCCACGCTCATGACGGTCCTCCCCTGGTTCGGGAAGGCAGGTTTTTCGGTTGTGTTCACAAAATGCCGAGATTGGGCACACGATACAAGATTCGGCTGCCGGATTTCAACAGGGTTTGTCCTTCGAATCCGGCCCTCTTACGGCAGTGGTTGCTTCCGGCGTTTCCGCCGTCGCTGGGGCCGGCGTTGACGGCGCTAGCTCTGAGACGTACAATGGATAGTTTGGTCTGACTATGCTGGAGAACATAGTGGTGCGCGGCGCGCGCCAGCACAACCTGAAAAACATCGATCTGGAGATTCCGCGACGGAAGCTGACGGTAATTACCGGGCTCTCCGGTTCGGGCAAATCCAGCCTGGCATTCGACACGATCTATGCTGAGGGCCAGCGCCGCTATATCGAGTCACTTTCGGCATTTGCGCGCCAATTCCTCGAGCAGATGGAGAAGCCGGACGTGGACAGCGTGGAAGGGCTGTCTCCGGCCATCAGTATTGAACAGAAGACCACCAGCCGGAGCCCCCGCTCCACTGTCGGGACGGTCACCGAGATTTATGACTACATGCGCCTGCTGTTTGCCTCCATCGGCAAGCCGCACTGTCATCTGTGCGGGCGTCCGATCGCACGCCAGAGCCTGGATCAGATCGTCGGCTCGATCCTGGCCTACCCTCAAGACACGCGAGTCATGATTCTGGCGCCGGTCGTGCGGGGACGAAAAGGTGAGTTCAAGAAGCTCTTTGAAAAATACCTCAAGAAGGGGTATGTGCGGGTCAGGGTGGATGGCCGGATCTTTGACCTCGACGAGGAGATTCCCCTTCCCAAGACCCGAGCCCACACCATCGAAGTGGTCGTCGACCGCGTCCTGATCCGGTCCGGGATCCGCCGCCGGCTGGAGATGTCGGTGAAAGCCGCCATGGATCTCGCCGAAGGGCTGGTGGTCGTGGCGGCCCTCGACCTGGAGGAGAAGCTGTTCTCGGAGCGTCAAGCCTGTATCAGCTGCGGAGTGAACATCCCGGCCCTGGAACCGCGCTCCTTTTCCTTTAATTCCAAGTACGGCGCCTGTCCGGACTGCGATGGCATCGGCATCAAGATGGTGCTCAATCCCGGGAAGGTCATTCCGGATCCCAGCATGCCGATTGGGTCTATCCAGTTCCCCATAGAAAACAAGAAAGTCACAAGCTACTTGCGAGAGGCGCTCCTTACGGTTGCCCGGAATTTCAAGCGCGACGGCTCAACTCCGTTCGAGCAACTGCCTCCCAAGGCGCAGCAGGCTTATTTCTTCGGCAGTTCCGAGCCCCTGACGTACGCCTATGACCAATATCGTTACACCGCGGAGTTTTCCGGCATAGCCGCATGGCTGGGGGAGTTGCGCTCGGACGAAGAGAACACGCGCCTCCAGGAAGAAGTCGGTCTTTTGTTTTCTCCACAAGCCTGCCCCGGATGCGGCGGCGCCCGGCTGCGCCCCGAGAGCCGGGCCGTCAAGCTGGATGGAATGGGGATCGCCGATTTCAGCCGGCTGCCGCTTGCCAAAACCCTGAAAGCGTTTCAGCGGCTCTCCTTGACTGCACGTGAGCAGAGGATCGCGGGACAAGTTTTAAAGGAAATCAACGAACGGCTGGAATTTCTCCTCGACGTAGGTGTCAGCTACCTCTCACTGGATCGCCCCGCAGCTTCACTGTCAGGAGGCGAAGGGCAGCGCATCCGGTTGGCTACCCAGATCGGATCGAAGCTGCGTGGGGTGCTGTATGTTCTGGACGAACCCTCCATCGGGCTGCACGCGCGCGACAACAGGCGTCTTCTCGATACTCTGGCCGAGCTGAGGGATCTTGGGAACACGATCATTGTGGTCGAGCACGACGAGGAAACCATCCGGTGTGCGGACCACATCATCGACTTGGGACCGGGTGCCGGGAGCGCAGGGGGCCGAGTCGTCGTTTCCGGGACGCTGGACGATGTGCAGCGGCAACCCGGGTCCCTGACCGGAAGGTACCTTAGCCGTGAGATGCGAATTGACCAGCCCCGGATTCGACGGGTGGGCAACGGCAAGCGGCTGGTGGTGAAGGGCGCCCGGCACAACAACCTCCAGAATCTCACCGTCGAGTTTCCACTCGGCCTGTTCCTCGGCGTGACCGGCGTATCCGGGTCCGGGAAGTCCTCGCTCGTGGACGACATTCTCTACAAGTCGCTCTCCCGCAAGCTGTATCGCGCGCTAACCGATCCCGGAGAGCATGATGAGATCCTGGGCACGGAAAACATCGACAAGGTCATTGAAATTGATCAATCGCCGATCGGCAGAACGCCGCGCTCTAATCCCGCGACCTATTCAGGGCTGTTCACCCACATCCGGGAGCTCTTCGCCCTGCTTCCTGAATCGCGCATGCGCGGATATAAGGCCGGACGCTTCAGCTTCAATGTAAAGGGTGGACGATGCGAGACCTGCCACGGCGAAGGATTGCGTCGGATCGAAATGAGCTTCTTGCCCGAGGTGCATGTGCTCTGCGAGACCTGCCAGGGCAGGCGATACAATCGCGAGACCCTGGCCGTCAAATACAAGGGATACTCGATTGCCGATCTGCTCGAGATGAACATAAGCGATGCCTATCCGCTCCTGGAAAATATCCCGCCTATGGCTCAAAAACTGCAGGTCCTTAACAGCGTGGGTCTGGGCTATGTCAAGCTGGGCCAGTCGGCTACGACCCTTTCCGGCGGGGAAGCCCAGAGAGTGAAACTTGCGCGCGAGCTCAGCCGACGCGCAACAGGCAGGACCTTGTACATCCTGGATGAACCCACGACCGGCCTGCACTTTCACGATGTGAAGAAGCTCATTGACATCCTCAACAGCCTGGTGGAATTGGGGAACACCGTGATCGTCATCGAGCATAACCTCGAGGTCATTAAAATGGCCGATTGGATTATTGATCTGGGACCTGAAGGAGGCGAACGGGGTGGGAAGGTCGTCGCCCTGGGGCCTCCGGAAGAAGTGGCCAAAGTGAAACTCTCCGCCACCGGCCAAGCCCTCCGTACTGTCCTCTCCAAACAGTGATGAGTAAGGAGTGATGAGTAAGGAGTGCTGAGTGGTGGCGGCTTCAGGCGGGGATCGCATGGTGATGCGATGTACGATTGGTCGTTGCAGGGTCAGGCAGGCACGGGCCATGCGCCTGCCACCGGAACTCATCACTCATTACTCATCACTTAGTACTTGACTTGGGGGGAAGGCTGGCCGATCTTTGAACCCATGACCGACAGCATCCGCAGCTCTGTCTCTGAAAGCCTGCGTCTCAAGGAATCCTTTTTCGCCGCCAACGAGGAAAAGATCGCTGTGGTCGCCCGCGAGATCTGCCGATCGTTGGAAAACGGCAACAAGGTGCTGCTGTTCGGCAACGGCGGGAGCGCTGCAGATGCGCAGCACATGGCTTCCGAGTGGGTGGGTCGGTTCTCCCGCGAGCGCCGTCCTCTGGCTGCAATCGCACTCACTACCGACACCTCCATCCTGACATCGGTCGGCAATGACTACGGGTTTGAACAGGTTTTTGTGCGCCAGATTCGTGCCTTGGGTCGGCCGGGCGATGTTTCGATCGGCATTTCGACCAGCGGGAATTCACCGAATGTCTGCGCAGCCAGCGCCGCGGCCAGGGAAATGGGCCTGGTCACCGTGGGCCTGACCGGCAGCAACGGAGGTAAACTCGGATCCGAAGTACAGTATCATATCAACGTTCCGCATCGAACGACCGCGCGCGTTCAGGAGGTCCACATCATGGTCGGACACATCCTGTGCGAGTTGATCGAAGAGAACCTGAGAGGTCTGTAACCCGGCATGTCCAAGTATTTTCTGCAGCCCTTTGATTTGAACCGGATTCGCACGTATCCGCTGAAGGATCGTCCCAGCAAGGTGAATGTGGGCAGTTTCGGCCGTCCGCATGTCAAGGGAGGGTCGGTCGCCGACTTTCTCCGGAGCCTGCCGGATTTCCTGGGTGCACAGGCATTGCGTAACCTCGCGCAGGCGATTGTTAAGGCACGAAGTGTCGGCAAGCCGATCCTGTGGGGATTGGGCGGTCATGTCGTCAAGACCGGTTTGAGTGCCGTGTTGATCGACCTCATGGACCGGGGCCTTATCTCGGCCATCGCGATGAATGGGGCTGGAGTCATCCATGACTTCGAAATCGCCCTCATCGGCTCGACCAGCGAAGATGTCGAAGCCCAGCTCGAGCAGGGCGCTTTCGGCATGGCCGAGGAGACCGGGAGGGACATCAATCTTGCGATCAGCAATGGCGTCGCCAACGGCCTCGGCATCGGTGAATCCCTGGGGTGCTACCTCAGCGGCCGGCAACTGCAATTCGGAGAGTTCAGCCTGCTGCTGCAGGCTTACGTGCGCAGCATCCCGGTCACGGTCCACGTTACCATCGGCGCGGACATCATCCACAATCATCCCAGTTGTTCTCCCTCGGACATCGGGGAAGCATCCCATCGCGACTTCCGTCTGTTTGCCAGCCTCGTTGCCGGATTGAACGGAGGCGGCGTCTACTTGAATTGCGGCTCGGCGGTGACGCTCCCCGAAGTCTTCCTGAAGTGCATCACGCTCGTGCGGAACAGCGGCAGTGCGCTCCAGGACTTCACCACCGCCAATCTTGACTTCTACCAGCACTACCGGCCCCGGGAAAATGTTCTCAAGAGACCCTTAAAAAAAGGGGGAGTGGGCATACCGATCACCGGTCACCACGAGATTCTTCTTCCCCTGCTTGCAGCATGGCTGGTGGAGTTGTCCCCGCGTACCCGCAGCGATGAATGATGGGTAATCTCTGTATCAGGATTTGAGAAGCTGGGTTGCGTATTTCATGAAGGCGACGAATTTTTCTTCCTGCCGGATGGGATCAAAGTCGTGTTCTGTGAGCAAGGCCTGCAGGTTGGTAAATCCGTCCTTCAAAGCCTGTTGCAGGCTCTCCACAGCGCGGTCCACATTCCCTGCAGACGCATAGAGCCTTGCCATAAAATAACTCCTCTCCGGGGAGTTTTTCTGAGAGGACACAGCCACCAGGCCGGCGCCCTCGGATTTCTTCAAGATCTCCGGGTCAAGGCTGAGGCCTTTCCGCCACTCCTGGAGGCCTTTTTCAAATTTCTTTTTTTCAA
>CAYGWQ010000245.1:0-8394 GCA_964353465.1 uncultured Acidobacteriota bacterium
GGTTCCCGCGTTCTCTGGTTGAGCCTGACGACGTGCAGTTCGGTGATGCTTCTGGCTGCGACCTATCAAATGTGCCAGGAGGTGGCGGTGATTTCGGTCCTCTGGATCCTGCCGCTGTCCCTGTATCTGCTTTCGTTCATACTCTGCTTTCATCACGAAGAACTCTACGTGCGCCCCTTGTTCATAAGCGCTCTGGCCGGCTCCATCGTGTGGACCTGCTTTGTCCTGTTCGGCAGCGTCTTCGTGGGATTGCGGTCGCAGATTCTCTGCTATTCGTTGACCCTGTTCGCCTCCTGCATGGTCTGTCACGGCGAACTGGTGCGTCTCAAGCCGGGACCGCGCTATCTTACGTCGTTCTACCTTATGGTCGCCTGCGGCGGCGCCCTGGGAGGGATCCTGGTCTCGCTTGTGGCGCCGCGCCTGCTGAAGGACTTCTGGGAGTATCATCTCGGGCTGCTCTTCACGGTCCTGCTGACGTTGATCGTCCTCTTCCGCGACAGCAAGGGGCCGCTCTACCGCGGGCGACCGTTTGCCGCATGGTCGGTGCTGTATGTCTCGTTCGTCGCGCTGGCGATCGTGCTTGGCATCCATATCCGGGATTCAATGCAGAACACCCTGGAGACAACGCGCAACTTTTTCGGCGTCCTGCGCGTGCTGGATCTGAACAAAGAAGATCCCAAGGAGCACCGCCTCACCTTGATGCATGGCCGGATCGAGCACGGGTTCCAGTTTGCGGACGAGGAAAGGCGCTACTGGGCGACTTCCTACTTCGGCCCTGACAGCGGGGTTGGCATGGTGCTCGCCTATCACCCGCGCCGGATGGCGAGCGACTACAGGCTGCGGACCTTGCACGTTGGCGTGGTCGGCCTGGGCACGGGTACGCTGGCAGCCTACGGGACCGAGGGAGACCGCATCCGCTTTTATGAGATCAATCCGGAAGTGATGCGCCTCTCTGACAAGTATTTTACCTATCGAAAGGACAGTCCGGCGCGCATCGAGGTGGTGCTCGGCGATGCCCGAATTTCATTGGAGAGGGAGCGGCAGCAGAACGAGCCGCAGCAATTTGATGTCCTGGCAATCGACGCCTTCAGCAGCGATGCGATCCCGGTCCACCTGTTGACGCGCGAGTGCCTGCAGACCTACTTGTACCATCTGAAGGCCGACGGGATCCTGGCAGTTCATATCAGCAACCGATACTTTGATCTGAGCCCGGTAGTCCGCAACATGGCGCTGCTCAATCCGGAGCTTGGCCTGCAGGCGGTTCTGATCGCCGCCCAGGGAGATGACAAACGCGGAACCGACAGCACCGACTGGGTTCTCGTGACGGCCAACCAGGATTTCCTCGCAGTCCCGGAGATTCAGGAGTGCATCACCCCCTGGGAAAATCCTATTCCGCGTCCCCTGGTCTGGACGGACGATTACACCAACCTGTTCGGCCTCCTGCGCAAATAAAGTGATAGCGGGAGACAGGGAGGAGCGGGCCGGATCAGGAGCCGTTGACGAACAGGATTCCGATCTGCTTGGGCAGCGACCAGAAAAGCAGCTGGGCATCGTCTTCAGCAAGCCATATCTCAAAGATTTGCCGATAGGCTCTTTTTCGCCGGCCAAGCGGGTCACGCGCCCAGTCGCGCACCTGGCGGTACCCACTCCCTATCCAGCGTGTAAAGCGGTTGCCCGACTGTGTGGACGGCAGGGAGCGGATTTCCAGAGCCTGATCCCCTTTGCAGATCAGGTCGTAGTCGGCCGGCATCCGCCTCGGCCCCCAGGGATCACGGGTGGCAATGGTCGAGGAGGTTGCTTCCCCCGATCCGGGCACCATACGGGCACGGGTCGGGGTCTGCAACGGTTTGGCTTCAATCGCCATCCACGTTTGGGCTACGAAAGCCGCTCCTCCGCTTCTCTTCATCTTCGCAATCGGGAAGCTGCGGAGGCTGCGCCCCTGAATCCGAAGTTCCATCTTCCGGCCTGCCAAATCTATGGCAATGTAAGGAGCAGGGTTCCTGGCCAGCGAGAGTTCCGTCGACAGCACCTGCTCTTGCCGGTTTAGCGAGGCGATTTTCTCCCGCAGCTCCTGAGTTTCGGACACCTCAGGGCTCGGCTTGGACGTATGGCAGGAGAGGATGCAGAATGCCACCACAATCGCTGCAACCGGCAGCAGGAACGCCCGCGCCCGGGCAACCGTGACTGGTGTGAGTGTCTCCTGCCGATTCATGGCCATTCAATAGATCCAGATGGGGGTTCCCGGCTGCGCTGCTGCGTAAAGCTTTTTCAGCATGATGTCATCGACTCGAATGCAACCGTGGGTCACGTTTGCTCCCAGGAGGCGCGTGTAGAGAGTTCCGTGGATAAAATAGCCATTCCCGAAGGCGATCGCGTAATCCCCAAGCACATTCGCCTCAGCGCGCTTGGAACGGTCTTTGGGGATGGGCTCCCCTTCCTCGATATAGGACCAGTCGGGACGCACCCAGACAGGATTCGTCACCTTGTTGAGCACCCGGAAGTACCCTCGCGGTGTATCAAAGGTCCAAGACCGCTTGCCGCTGCTGTCGGCCAGTTCCATCCCGTTGCCCGTAGAGCACGTTCCCTCGGCAATGACACGCTCGCCGAGCATCAGCCGGATCTTGCTCATGGAAGTGTCGACCAGGATCACCGGCCCGCCCGGATATGCACGGTTTGCAGCCGCTTCCAGCTTATGGACCCGGTTTTCAAGGGCGCGCACCTGAGCGCGCAGTGCATTCGTCTCAGCCCGCGCTCCCGCAATCGCAGCCTTGGCTGACTGGCCGCTTTGCCGCGGAGAATCAGCCGGAGGTTTTTGAGAAAAGCAAGCTTGAAGCAGAGCCAATCCAAGCACGCCCAAGAATAATATCCAGGCCGGGCAGGCCGGCTTAGGGAGATTCCTGAAAGCCATGCTTCTACTCCTTCCCGGGCAACTCAAGACGGCAGGTACCCACGATCGTGACCGGCATCCCGGGATAAGCATGCTTGTAAAGGTCTGCCATATCAATATCTTCCAGCGAGACACAGCCATCCGTCCAATCCGAATTAAGCCGGCCGTCCCCATGAATCTCGATGTTGCCGCCAATCCGGGCCCGCGCAGTGATCTCCCCCGCTTTTTTCATGGAATTGAAGCGCTGCCGGTCGGAAGCGTTGGGATAATCCAGAAGAAGAGCCCAGCCGAACTTGGCAGAGCGGAACATGCGCTTTGTTTTGTACTCCCCTTCCGGGGTGGAAGCGTCATGCTCCTGCACCTTGTCACGATGCCAGTTTCGGCCGAGGTTTGCGCCGTAAGATTTCTCCACGCGTCCGTTCGCCAAGAGGTAGCAGCGATGCTCCAGCTTATCGACCAGGATTGCGGATCGACGGCTCTGCCTGGTCCAGCGCAGCAGGTCCTGCGCCTGCCTGTCCCACAGGGCTAGATTCTCGGGCTGATAGAACCGCGACAGTTCAGCCGCTCGAAAAGTCTCGCTCAACCCCCACGCCGTGCGGGCACGCAACACAGCGATGAGTGCAGACTCGGTGCGCCCGAGAGCCGCGAGATTGCGGGCCTCCTCCAAGAATGTCCTGGCTTGCGACTGTGCCGCGTGACGGATCTCGAACTTGGCTCCCGTCTGCTTGGCAAAAGCATCGCTGTTGAGCTCGAACTCCAGAGTCCTCTGGAACAGATTCAGGCGTGCCTTCTCCTCCTGAAGCCGCTGCCACTTCAGTTTGCGGATCCGCAGTGCGGTGAGGGAGGCGCGCAGCAACCTGTTAAAACAGGGGGTAAAGTCACGGCCGACCGCCCAGGTTTCGTTCGTTTGGGTCAAACAAAACTTTGCTTCATTGACCTGGGCGGTCAAGGCGCGCAACTCTTCTGAGAATATGGATGTACCGGGCCCTGTCCGGCAATCCGCCGCGAGGATGTCAAGAAACGACTCGAGCTGCCAGGGGTGGTCGCGCAGAGCCATGTGAAGCCAAAGCTCGTATATCCCCATCCCCAAAGCCAGGACCAGGACAGCGGCTGACAGCCCGATAATCCTTCGTTTCCTTGGTGACGCCATTTACCTTCCTGAAGAGGCGATCGGGCTATTACCGTCCCTTGATCTTCGCTTTTGCCGCAGTGACCTGCTGAATGATCAGGTCGGCCTTATCCTTCGCCGTCTTTGCCTGAGCCAGCGAATCATTGAACTTCTCCTGGGTCATCGCCTGCGTGGCGGCGGCAGAGGCCTCTTCGGCAGCCTTCAGGTCGTTCTGCATCGCTTCCAGTTCAGCCTTGGTATCTTTCCCCCTGGGAGCGGTGGCAAGGGATTTTTTCGCATCCGCAAGCAGCTGAGTCAAGCCCGCAATGATGGTTTCGGCCTCTGCCTTGGCCTGGGCCTTGTTGGCCTGAGCATCAGACTCCGCCTTCGCAGCCAAATCCTTCGCCTGCTTCAGCAGGTCCGAGGCCGCCTTGTAGTCACGTGAAAGCGCAAACTTGTTATCCTGCTCTTGAACTGCAGCCATCGCCTTGCTCAGGGTGTCCTCGGCATTCTTCAGGCTCTCTGGAGCGTAGGTCTTCACATCATCGGTCTGCGCCGTAGTGACCGCAGTGCGCGAAGCTGTGATCTCTTCCGTGGGGGCGGATGCACATGCGAAAAACAGCAATGCAGCTGCCAGGGAAAATGCCACCATTAAACCAAATCTCATCGACACTTTCATCATAGTTACTCCTAAAAGATAGAGTTGGCAACCTTTAGAGTTGATATCATAGTTAATCACATTGGATGTACCAATCCCTGAAATAGCAACTTACATGCCAAGCTGCAGAACGCGGCTTCTTTTCAAAATCGTGGAAGGCAATTCCATCAATATCTATTTGTGAAATAATGGCTTATCGTTTCAATATCAAGATCCTTCCGACAGCCTGAATCGTGGCCGGCAACAGATGCCGGCTTGGATGTCCTCCAAAAGACTGCATATTTTGCATACCATTAACTTCCCTCGTGCTATGCTTTATCTTCAGGATTGGATCTGCGGAGGAACAGTTGCCCGCGCTGCTCAGTCAGAAGTTGAAAGAGGGTCGACCGATCCCGAGGATTTTCCTCTGGGTCCTGCTTGGGGTTTTTAATGCTGTTCTTTGGTTGCTGCTTCTCGCCTTCCACTGGGAAATTTCTCTGCGCGTACGTGAGGTCCGCTACTTCGACCGTCAACTGTTTCCGATTGAGACGCAGATCGTGCCGCTACCGGTGATTTATGCGGCGTGCACATTGCTCACGATAGCGAGTGCCGGCGCAATTCTGCGAGACCGCAGCAACCTGGCGGCGAGGGAGAGGATTCGCACGCTGCTGCTTCAGATTCTGGATAGCCTTGAAATCGGCGTGGTGGTTCTTGACGACAGGAAGCGGCTGGCTATGGCGAACGATAGTGCGCGCAGGCTCCTGCCGGAGATCCCGCCGGGCCATTCGAATCTGGACATTCTGGAGGTCTTGCGGGATCGTCACGGATTGCGGGAAATAATGAAATCCGCGACCCGGCAAGGAGCTTATGTGCATGAGGTGGAATATGATCTCGGCGCACCCGGTAATTCCTGGCCGGCACGTATCACCACTCTCCCCCTCAAGGATCCTCAGAAACGCACGACCGGCACTCTGCTCCTGGTGCACGATGTTCGCGATGTGGTGCGCCTGGAGCGTCAGATGCGCACCGCGGAGCGCCTGTCCTCCCTGGGGACCCTGGCTGCAGCCATGGCGCACGAGATCCGCAATCCCCTCGAGGCTTTGGATTTAAACCTGGCATTGCTCGAGCGCAGCCTGAATGCGGGCAGGCCCTCCGATTCTGAGGAGCAATGCACCGGCAGATACGTAAAGATCCTGGAAACGGAGATCTCGCGGCTCGCGGCAATTGTCGACAATTTCCTCTCCTTTGCGCGACCCAGTAGTGCTCCCATGACCGAAGTGCACCTGGATGCCATACTGCGCCAGATCGCAGACTTGCTGGCTAACCAGGCTGAGTCCCGGAAAATCAAGCTGGACCTCCGGGTTGACGGCCTCCTCGTGGTTCATGGATCCGAAGACCAGCTCAAGCAGGTATTTCTCAACCTCGCAATCAACAGCCTCGAAGCGATGCCGAACGGCGGCCTCCTCCGCATTCGAGCTGAGAGTACGCCCAAGCCGGTCTCCTCCGGCAGCGGGGCCGGCCGAATCATCGTAATCATTCAGGACACAGGTGTGGGCGTACCGGCAGATCAACTCCCGAGGCTGTTTGATCCCTATTTCACTACCCGGCCCAAGGGAACCGGGCTCGGTCTGACAATCGTACACCGCGTGATCCAGGAACATCAGGGCAGCATCCGTGTCGCGAGCGTGCCCGGGGAGGGCACGACCTTCACCGTTGAGCTGCCCCTGCTCGCACCCGCCGGCAACAGTGAGGTGGCAGCCCATGTCTAGAATTCCGGCAAAGATCCTGGTTGTGGACGACGAGGTCAACATCCGCGAGGCTCTCGCATCCATCTTGAAAAACGAAGGGTACCAGGTGAGTTCGTCCGCCTCCGCCGAGGACGCCATGGCTGCGCTCGGAGAAGACTTCTTTCAGGTCGTCATCTCGGACATGCGCATGGATGGCGGATCCGGAATGGATCTGCTGCGCTGGATCCGTGAGAACTGCCCCGAAACAGAGATGATCCTGCTCACCGCTTACGGCAGCGTCGAGGGTGCAGTGGAGGCGATGAAGCTGGGCGCCTATGACTATCTGTCCAAACCGGTCGATCGCCGGCGCCTCTCCCTGCTGATCGAAAAGGCACTGGAAAAGCAACGGCTCTCCATGGAAAACCGCAACCTGCGCCGCCGCCTCAGTGTCAAAGAAGAGTTTTCCAATATCATCGGAAACAGCGGCCGGATACGCCAGATCTTCAAGATCATCTCTGAGGTAGCGCCGTCAAACGCCACCGTCCTGATCACGGGAGAGAGCGGAACCGGCAAGGAGCTGGTGGCACGGGCCATTCACGGCCGCAGCCAGCGCCGGGATGGGGCGTTCGTGACCCTCAATTGCGGTGCGCTGCCGGACACCCTGCTCGAGAGTGAACTTTTCGGCTATGAAAAGGGAGCCTTCACCGGAGCGGCAGCCATGAAAATGGGACGCATCGAAATGGCCTCCGGGGGCACTCTCTTTCTCGATGAAGTCGGAGATATGACACCGAAGACCCAGGTTGACCTGCTCCGCGCCCTCCAGGACCGGGAACTAAGGCGGCTGGGCGGCACCAAGGTGATCGAGGTTGACGTGCGCTTCATCGCTGCTACCAACAAGGACCTCGCAGGAGAAATCTCGGAAAAACGCTTCCGGGAAGATCTCTACTACCGTCTCAACGTTGTCCCCATCGTTCTGCCTGCCCTGCGCGAGCGGAAAGAAGATATCCCGATCCTGGTTAACGCTTTCCTGGAGGAATTCTGTAGGCTGCACCAGAAGGAATTGAAAAAAGTCTCGGATCGCACCATGGATTTGATGGTCCACTATGCCTGGCCGGGAAATGTGCGTGAGCTGCGCAACGTCGTGGAACGAATGGTTCTGCTGTCACGCCACGAGACCCTTGAGCCGCAGGATCTCCCCGGCTCTATCGACCACGGCCAGGATAGCCGGCCCCAGATCACCATTCCCTTGGACCAGCCTCTCGAGGACATGGAAAAGGCCGTGATCAGCAACGTTTTTTCCCGGATCACCCACAATCGGCGCAAGGCTGCCCAGATGCTCGGCATCAGCCTTCGCGCGCTGCACTACAAGATTCGGAGGTTTCAGCTGAATCAAAAATGAGCCCCTGCAAATCCTGCAGTCTCCTCCCTGTCAAGGTTTGGCCTTACTCATATTATTTCAATCGTTTGCATGTGTTTCCGCATTGCCCGGGTTTTCCCTGCAATAATTGCAGAGTATCGGGTGGCAAACGGCCGGGTGCCACAAACTCGCCGTGGCAATCACTCCGGCAAGCTGTCATGCGGCCACTCGCCTGGATTCAAGCGGGAGGGAATTAGGATCGTCCGCAGTCTCCATAGAGGTGATTTAAGAACTCCTTTTATCCTATTTCCTGCGAGATCTGGCGGCCTCAAATTGCCTTTCAACCCATTCGTTTGTCGATTTTTCTAATCTTGGCATGCCTTCCATGCTTCGTGTTTGTCCGCGTGACTGGCGCTATCTCCACTGATCTGGGCGTCAGGCCGCCAACGCGGTTTTAGGGCTGATACCTTCAATTTGTGTCATCCAAGGCCATTTCCGGCACCACTCCCAGCATTTCTGCGTATGAGTGCATTTTTTCGCGGTCTCTCTCTTTTCGGATAGGGTAACAAAACCAGAAGAAGAGGACAGCCATGCCTGAAACGCAGGTTTCCTTTTCCGGCCGTAATTTTCCCGCGGCCAAGCTCGAACTCATCCGAGAGAATGTCGGCGAGTTTTCTG
>CAYGWQ010000246.1:0-8326 GCA_964353465.1 uncultured Acidobacteriota bacterium
AAAGGGCCGGCACCGGTCTTGCAATTATATCTACACCAGCACAAATGCGTACAAGATACAGGATGCATCGCCGCTTTGTGGCCCGAGCCCTGCGTTTCAACCCAAAACGGCGCAGAAGCGCCGCACTCCAAAGCCTTCGGCCGAGGTGGCAACATCCGCGTCCCGATTGAATTCCTCATCAAGGCGCCATTCTTGCCTGTCACAGTAACTTTTTCGTTGCTCCTCCGGGGGGGCCGGGATAAGAATGCCTCCTCGGCAGCAGATCTAGGGGGAGACAACGACGATGTTTTACGAGATAGAAGTGCCCGGTAAGCAACCAGGAAGCAAGAACTGGGTGGCGGCACTGGTTGTGCTGAATCCATCCGAGTCGCGTCGATTGCTCGCTAAAGCAACGGTTGCCTTGCCGGAGGTGCAGCATGCATTGAAGCACGGAACGATTATCATCGGGCGAGGCATCACCAATGCCTACGTCACCGAAGAAATACTGGGCATTCGGATCGAGCCGAAGGCGGGCTTGACGTTCGGCATGATATGCAGGGGCATGACAACCGGCAACTCCGGGCCGCCGGCGTGCTCCTACCATGTCATCCGCGAGGGCAAAGTCGTCGAAGGAGCCGATTCCAAGGTGGAGATTCTCAGCTTCGGGCCGGACGATGTATTCATCAAGGGAGCCAACGCCATAGATCCGGAGGGAAATGCGGGCATCCTGACCTCCTCGCTCATAGGCGGCACAATAGGGATGGCCTGGCCGGTCCTGACACCACGGGGCTCCCTCCTGATTCTGCCTGTCGGACTGGAAAAGCTGATCCCATCCGTAATGGAGGCCGCCAAGCACTCGGGTGTGTACTACTTCAAATACAGTACGGGATTGCCGGCGCGTCTCACGCCTGTGGTGCTCGGCCAGGTTCTCACTGAGATTCAAGCTCTGGCCGTATTGGCGGGCGTAAAGACGACTCACTTGAGTTCGGGCGGGGTCGGCGGTTCTGAGGGAGCCGTGGTGCTTTCCATCGAAGGAGAGGAACCAGCGGTGGCTAAGGCATTCGAGCTCGTCAAATCGATCAAGGGCGAACCACTGGTGACCGTGCCGGACACTCTGACCGTCAAGTCAGCGGCCGACTTCGATTACGATGCGCGCGCGCAGCTTGCCGCGTTGGGGGGCAGGTAAGAACGCCGGCAGTGCCATGGCCGGTTCTGTCGGCAATCCTCTTGAATTTGGGACAGGAGAAATAGCCGGTGGCAAACGAGCCCGGTCCGTTGCGCAATGTGCCTTACATGGGCGTCATCTATGTGGTGGCCGAAGCCGCCAAGCTCGGTTACTATGGCGAGCACCCGGACTGGTGCAATCTGGGGCAGGGCATGCCCGAGGTCGGCCCCTTGCCAAACGCTCCGGAACGCGTCAGTGAGATCTCCATACTTCCCGATGACCATGCCTACGGTCCGGTGGCCGGATTATCGGAGCTGCGAGAGGCGGTCGCAACCCTCTACAACCGGCAATTCCGGCAAGGCATGAAATCGCAATACACCGCTGCGAACGTCGCTATTACCGCAGGGGGGCGCCTGGCCCTCACACGCGCGGTCTGGGCGCTCGGACAGATCCGGATCGGTTATTTCACGCCGGACTACACAGCCTATGAAGACCTGCTCGGTGGAATTCCCAGGATTACGCCGGTTCATATACATCTCCCTGCCGAGAACGGATTTGCCATCCCCGTTCAGCAGCTCGAGAAGGAAGTTCTCCAGTCCGGCCTGAATGCCTTGCTGATTTCCAATCCCTGTAATCCAACCGGCCGCGTCATCAGAGACAACGAGCTGCAGTCCTGGGTGGCGCTGGCGCGGCAGCACCGCACCGCGCTCATTCTGGACGAGTTTTACTCCCATTTCATTTGGAACGGACCGGCTCCCGTCAGTGCCGCCGCCTTTGTGGAGGATGTCGACAAAGATCCGGTGATGATAATTGACGGGCTGACGAAGAACTATCGCTACCCGGGCTGGCGAGTCGGCTGGACACTCGGACCGCCTGATTGGATCGAAACCCTGACCTGCTCCGGCAGTGCCATCGATGGGGGCGCTCCGCGTTGGCTCCAGCGCGCCGCTGTGCCGCTGGTGGAGCCCGCACGCGCCCGCCAGGAGACGCAGGCCATGCGCGACGCGTTCAGGCTCAAGCGCGATTTCATGCTGGAACACCTCAAGAGCATGGGCGTGATCCTGCCGCGCGATCCGGAAGGCACTTTCTATTGCTGGGGATCCGTGGAAAACCTGCCGCTTCCACTCAGCGACGGATTCCAGTTCTTCCGCGAAGCCCTGAAGGAAAAAGTGATCACCGTGCCGGGCGAGTTCTTCGATGTGAACCCCGCAAAGCACAGAAACGACCCGCCCAGGCTGAAATCATTCGTGAGGTTCAGCTTCGGCGCACCGATGAACATAGTCCAGCGCGGCGTAGCCCGACTGGAGGCCATGACCGCAGGCAAATCAATACGACGGTGACCTCTGATCCTGAAGCGGCTGGAGATCAATCTGTACGAAGGCCGCCTCTCCCAGCGCAGGGACAACTACCTTGGCCGTGCCGACCAGCGCAGGCATGCGTACTCCGGTGTTAAATGCGACGATGCCGTCGGCGCGCGTCTCTGGAGCATAGGCCTCTGCAAAACGATTCCCAACCGATTATCATTGCCATCCCACCGAGGCCGAGTTATTCTCTTGTGGGAATCCCAACAGAGAGCGGCGGCATGAAAGAAAAGAACGAAGTCTGGCAGGGCACGCTGGGTATCATGGTGCTCAAGACGCTCGATGTTTTGGGGCCGCAGCACGGTTACGGCATCGCGTGCCGTATCGAGCAAATCAGCAACAACGTGCTGTCGGTGAACCACGGTACGCTATACCCGATGCTGCTCAAGCTTGAGCAGGAGGGCTCGATCACCTCGGAGTGGGGTATCTCGGCAAACAACCGCAAAGCCAAGTTTTATCAGCTCACCAAGGCTGGAAGGAAGCAGCTTCTGTCCGAGAAGCGCCACTGGCAGCAGACCACGGAAATCATTGGTCGCTTTTTCGCGCTGGAAAGGGAGTCGCAATGAAAGCGCTTCGTCGTGTGTGGAACCGCCTTGCCGGCAGCTTAGCCGATGGGCGCCGCGAAGCCGAACTGGCTGACGAGTTCGAATCACACATCGGCATGCTCACGGAGGAAAACCTCCAGCGGGGCATGTCCCCTGCCGAAGCCCGGCGCGCCGCCCTGCTCACCTTCGGCGGCGTGGAGGCGGCTAAAGAGAGCTACCGCGATCAGCGCGGCCTGCCCACGCTCGATTCGGTCCGGCAGGACGTCCGCTACGCTCTTCGGGGCATGCGGAGGAATCCAATCTTCACCGCCGTGGCCGTGGCCTGCCTGGCGCTGGGCATCGGCGCGAACACCGCGATTTTCAGTCTGATTAATGCGGTGATGATCCGCTCACTGCCCGTACACCATCCCGAGCAGTTGGTGTTCTTTCAGTACACCAGTGCGGGCGACATCAGCGCCGTGCAACGGTTGTCCAGCGGGTACGGCCAGTATTCACTCCCTTACGCGACCTATGAGGCGCTTCGGGACCGCGCGCGGACCCTGGCCGGCGTGTTTGTGTTCGTGTCTCTGGGAGTCCAAAGCAACGGGGTGACGGTGAACCTGGGCGGGCAGTCGATGGCGGCCGATGGCGAAATGGTGACCGGCAGCTATTTCTCCGAGCTGGGTATCTCGCCCATTGTGGGGCGCACGATTGTTGATGATGACCTGAATCCCGGGTCTCCCAACGTCGCAGTCATCAGCCACAGGTTCTGGTTGCGCGAGCTCGGTGGAGAGCGCTCCGCGGTTGGCAGGGGCATCACGGTCAACGGGCTGCCGTTTGCCATCATTGGTGTGACCCCGCCTGGCTTTGCCGGCCTGACCCACGGCACGGGGCCGGACGTATGGGTTCCATTGCGCACCCCGCCAGGCCTGACGCCGTGGGGTTCGCAAGCTGCCGCCAGCCAGTCGATTTTTGCCGACCGGCGGTACTGGTGGTGCACGATTGGAGGCCGTCGCAAGCCAGGGGTCACCGAATCGCAGGTCCTGGCTGAAGCGCAGTTCCTATTCCGCCAGAGCATTACCGAGGGGTTGAACCAGGTTCCCCAAAACCTGCCGAAGCTCACGGTCTCGGGGGAGAGCCCGGGGTTCGAAATGCTGCGGAAGAAGTTTCTTGCGCCTCTTCGCATCCTGATGGTCACAGCGGCGCTGGTGCTGCTCATCGCCTGCGCCAACGTGGCTACGCTGCTGGTGGCGCGCGCGAAGTCGCGGCAAAAGGAAATCGGCGTGCGGTTGGCGATCGGCGCCTCCGGGGCCCGCCTGATCCGCCAGCTCCTTACGGAGAGCTTACTGTTGTCAGTCTGTGGTGGAGGGCTCGGATTGCTGTTCGCGCGCTGGGGCGGTCCTGCGCTTCTGTTCCTGATCCCCGGCAGCCAGCAAGCCGCTTCGCTGGACGTGAGTCCGGATGGCGCCGTGCTGGCGTTCGCCGCGGCCGTTTCCGTGGCGACAGGCATTCTCTTTGGACTGGCGCCCGCGCTGCGCGCGGCCAGGGTGGACCTGGCGCCACAACTGACGGAGGCCGCCGCCTCAACTACTCCACGCCCCGGTATGGCCAGGGTGCTGGTTGCCTCCCAGGTGGCCTTATCGGTGGTGCTGTTGTTCGGCGCCGGTTTATTCGTGCGCACTTTCCAAAACCTCAACGGGCAGAACCTCGGCTTCCAGCGCGAGAACCTGCTCGTGTTCGAACTCGATCCGGCACGCAGCGGCTACACGGCTGCCGGCGGGAACGCGCTGTACAACCGGCTGCTCGAAAGGATTCAGGGGATACCGGGAGTACGTTCGAGTTCGTTGTCCCAATACGTTTTGCTCTCGGGCTGGTCAACCACGTCGCCGAGTTCGACGGATGGCGGCGTGCCGCTGGCTCCCGGCCAGCCGAACGGCGTGCACTGGAACCGCGTGGGTCCCGGCTTCTTCGAGACCATGGGAATCCGAGTGCGGCTCGGGCACGGGATCGGCTGGCGCGATATGGACGCGAACCATCCGGCGGCCGTTGTGAATGAAGCGTGGGCGCGGACTTTCTATCCGAACGAGAACCCGATTGGCCACCGCATCTCGGGGGGAGACAGATTCGATCCGCTCAAGGCCTACGAGATTGTCGGAGTCGCCGAGGATGCCAAATATGATCGTATGCGTGAGGCGCCTCCGCGAACCGTCTACATCTCGTTCGGCACGTCGTCGGATCGGGTTCGCCGCATGTGTTTCGTGGTGCGCACCGCCGGTGATCCGCTCGCCATGTCCGCTCCGGTGCGCGAGGCGATTGGCGGAATCGATCCGAACCTGCCGTTGTTCAACGTGAAGACACAAACCCGCCAAATCGAAGAAGCGTTGGGCCAGGAGAGAATGCTGGCGCAAATCTCGACCTTCTTCGGCGCACTGGCACTGCTGCTGGTCGCCGTGGGCATATACGGAACGCTCTCCTACACGGTCGCGCAGCGCACCGGAGAGATCGGCATCCGGATGGCGCTGGGCGCGCGCAGGGCGGAGGTCGTATGGATGATCTTGCGGGAATCGCTTGTTGTGGCCGGCTTTGGCTTGGCCGCCGGGCTGCCCGTTGCGCTCGCATTGGCGCGCCTGGTGGTGAGCAGCCTATTCGGCATCCGAACCTATGATGGCGCAACGATTGCAGCGACCGTTTTCATCTTGTCGGCCATCGCCGCCGTGGCCGGATTCCTGCCAGCGAACCGGGCCTCGCGAATCGACCCGATTCGGGCCTTGCGCCATGAGTGAGTCATCGCCGCGGCTAAAGCGCCGATCCGCAGCTCAGAAGCTTCGGTGAAGGAAGTCAGCCGAAACGCAAACGACTGAAACGGCGTGTGTTGCTATCGCCTCTCTAACGTTGGGCGCGACGCTTGAGGTGCAGGACATCCGTATTTCTATACCTCACGGGGTTGTCGCCGTAGGTTTGTATCGACTGCTCGATTCCGGGAACCGAAATGCCAGCTTGTTCGTCATTACTATCGTTACAGGTGCGATGCCTGCCTGGCATCCTTTCGGGAAGGAGTCATGCAACATGAGGACAGCATGGTCAGCGATCATTATTGTTTCATTGGCGGTACTGGCTGCGAGCGCACAGACGGTTTCGGAGGAAGATAGAGCCGCCATTGTCAAGACCGGACTCGACTATGGCGACGGCTTTTATGCGGGGGACGCCGTCCGCATGGAAAGAGCGCTCCATACCGACCTGAACAAAGTCGTCGTCGTCCCGTTTCCTCAGACCCGATCGTACCGCTTGAACTACTCAACCGTCTCCGGTCTCATCGAGATGGCGCGCGCCAAGGCCGGTTACCTGGAAGAAGAAAAACGCAAGGCCAAGGTAACCGTTCTGGAAGTCAACGGCGACGTGGCCTGCGCCAAACTGAATTCGGCTCAATACAACGATTATCTCCAGATGGTCAAGGTGGACGGAGAGTGGAAAATCGTGAATGTCCTCTGGACATTAGGCCCCGATGCGCCCAACCGCCTGCCGCTGACCGGATTTGACCCGGCGGGCGAAAAGCCGGCGATCCAGAAAACCGCCCTCGATTTCATCGAAGGCATGCTCGGGGGGGAAGTCGAGCGCGTGGAACGGGCCATTCATCCGGAAGTGAGCCGGGCCGTATTCACCGCCATCCCGACCACTGGGAAAAAGATGATCAGCAGAATCCGATACAGCGGGATGGTCGAGCCGGTCAGGGCCAGGATCAATGTAGCTCCGGAAGGCATGCGCAAGGCCGACGTGCGCATACTCGACATCATGGATGGGATGGCCTTCGTTGAGGCCATGACCCCCTCGTCTGCCAATTACCTGCAAATGGCATGGATGGACGGCAATTGGAAGATCATTAACATCCTGAGCAAACCGGCTCCCGCGCCGGCTCAGAAAAAATAAACGGCAGCGTTCGTCGGGTGCGGTCGCGGAATCAGAAACTCATATAAATCCCCTGTTCCTCCCCGGCAATCCCCCGACCGTCCCGATCCCTCCCCTGAATCCGCCGGCTGCAATCCGCGGCGGGCGGAATCCGGCCCGTTCCGGGCGGTGATCGTGTTATCCTCGCGGCGGCAGGGACAAACAATTGCCTGCCTATGATGGAAGGCAGGGATCGCTTCGACCTTGAAGTCGGGCCTTGCTGAAAACTCTTATCCTGCGAGGCAGCCATGTTGACCATTCGTTCTTGTGCGGTGAATGCCGTCCTTTCGTTCATTGCAGTTTTCCTGTTCTCAGGCCCGGACGTAGCCATGCGCGCGGCGGCGCAAGGCCAGAACGCCGGGGCCAGACGCCCCATGACCTTCCTCGATATGCAAAAGATGAGGCAGGCCGGCTCGCCCGCGCCCAGCCCCGATGGCCGCATGATGCTCTACACGGTCTCCACGCCTGACTGGAAGGAAGCGCGGCAAGAGACTGACATTTACATCGTCTCACTGCAGCAGGGCGTCGCCTCGACCCGGCAAATGACGTTCACCAAGGACAAGAATGAGACCTCGCCGCGATGGTCGCCGGGAGGCGGCTCCTTCGTTTTCGCTTCGAACCGCGAGGCGCCTTCGGCCTCGGCAAATCAGAACCAGTTGTATCTGATGCGGCCGGACGGCGGTGAGGCGCGCCGCGCCACAGACGCGAAGGAAGGTGTTTCGACCTTTGCGTTCAGCCGCGACGGCAAGTGGCTGGCATATCGCAGCGGCAAATCGGGGGAAGAGCAGCTGTACCGGTTGCCGGTCGCAGAGATCGACACGGCGGCACCCGAGCAGCTCACCAAACAGGCCGCGGGTATCGGTGCCTGGCAGTGGGCCCCCGACAGCCGCCGCATCTACTTCACCGGCGCCGAACGCGCGGACGCCGACGACAAGCTGCGGCGCGAGAAGAAATTCACCGTCAACATCCGCAACCAGGAGATGCCGCTCAGCAGCCTCTGGGCGCTCGATCTCGATCCGCGGGAAACGAAAAAACTGACGAGTGACACTTCGATCACGGTAGCGGACTTCTCGATTTCGGATGACGGAAAATGGATCGGGTTCCGCGGGATCTCCGCCGACCGCTACAAGCGGAACATCACGGAGCAGAACATCAACAGCGATCCCTACCTTCTCGAGGTGGCGACGGGGCGCATCGAGCGGCTCGTCACTAACACGGAAGTCGGCGAGAGCGGCGCGACCGTCTCGCCGGACGGGCGATGGGTAGCGTTCTCGGCACCGGACGACCTCAAGCAGTACAGCATGAGGAATCAGCGCATTTACATTCGCGCCGTCGGCGATAGCGGCGGACAATGG
>CAYGWQ010000247.1:0-8325 GCA_964353465.1 uncultured Acidobacteriota bacterium
CCCCGGGCTGCACTCTATCCGCTGCTTCCAGCAGTTCAGGGACTAGAAAAGACGGGTAGTGTGCCACCCGTCTCGTGAGTTCTGCCCTCAACCGATCCGGGAGGGATCCGGCTGGTGTGTGACGGAGTGCCTGGACCAATGCCAGGTCGGCAAGAGGTGTTCCGGCCTCAGTACTGACTGTCGGATACCGGCGTGCCAGATCGGTGAAACGTTGGGCCAGGTTGCGGGCGCCGCCTTTCCCGGATTCCTGCGCGAGGGCGCTGAACTCCTCATTTGCCAACGCCGCTTCCGGCAATCCGGACGATTTCAAGGCCGTAAGCGCATTTTCGGAAACCTTCGGATCGCGTCTCTGGAAAAGGGCGTCCTCCGCAGTCCGCCACAGCCGCATCTGTTCGGGTGTCAGCTGCTCCGGCCAGTCCGGCGGCGTGGGAAGTGGGGGGTAATCCACCGGGTACACGATCTTCCCGTCGGCTACGAGACCCTGCGGCAGTTTCTGTGCGGGCTGGTCAGCCAGTTTCTGGCTCATGCTCTGACCCCACTGGCGGGCCAACTCCGGGGCGAGCGTCCGGGAGCGGTCGCGAGCTTCCTGCTCGAGGGATGCTTTGTCCTGGCGCAGGGAATAGAGTGCGATCCCGGAAAGAAATACCAGCGGTGCGGCAATCAGCAGAGTCTGTCTGAGGAAACTGGGCCGGCCATGGAGATAGCTCTTCATTCGACACCTGAGTTTGACGCAATCATACAACTACTCAGTTTCTGTTGGGCGATTAGCTCCCCGCTTAAGGCGAGCCCCGGAGGGGCAGGAAGAGAATAGCCCCGGGCGTTAGCCCGGGGTTAGGCCGGAAAGCAGCGTGGAGCCCTGGAAGGGCGACAGAAGAAGGCAACCGACAAAGACCTTTTGCCCCGCCGGGGCTCATTCAATGCAATATCCTATCCGGGGGTTTGCACCCCCGGCTATTATCTCATGGCCCCTCCGGGGCTGCGGCGTGAGAGCTCAAGCGCCGTTTCGCGATAGAGACTACTTACTCATCGCAGCCCAGTTGTCACGGTTTTGTAAAAATATCTGCGCCGAACCACGAAGACCTCAAAGACCGCAAAGCATTATTAAAATGTTCTTTGAGGTCTTTAAGGTCTTCGCGGTTTGATTTTTATAGGGATGGCGCACCCTGCAGTTCCCGGGCGATGCCCCGCTTGATCGCGTCAATGAGGTATGGCCGCAACTGACTTGCGGGGATGATACGGTCGAGCGATCCCACCTTCAAGGCGCGGTGCACGCTGTGGATGCGGTCGAACTCATCCGCGACCTCGCCCAGCTTTTCGGAGCGCACCAGTTCCTTCAACTCCGCGAGCTGGGCACGCAGGCGCCGTTTCTGACTGTCGGCGGCTGCGGCGATCTCTTTCTCCAAGGGCGCGACGCGCGCATCGGCCCGGGTCCGCTTGTTGACCTCGCGCGCGAACACCACTGCTGCCGCCGGAGCACCCCCGATCACCGAGGCGTAGGTCCCCTCCAGCGCGATGGCTTCGAAGTTTTCACTCAGGACGCGCGAAAAAACCACAAACGCGCCGCCGTGATATCGGGAAACGACACAGAAGACCACCGGCCCCTTGAAATTCACGATGGCCCGCCCGATTTCCGCGCCGAATTCGAGCTGTTGCCTGCGCATGGACTCCGGCGAGCCATCAAAACCGGAGAGATTGGCCAGAATGACCAGGGGCCGGTTGTTGCTGGATGCGTTGATGGCGCGGGCGACTTTTTTTGAGGCCATCGGGAAGAGTGTGCCGGAAGTCCACTGCTCCGGGCCGTCCGTTGCCACGAATCCGGTGCGCGCTATCGAGTGCGATTCGAAGCCGATGAGGCACACCGGGTAACCTCCGATGTGAGCATCCCAGACGACGGCAACTTCGGCATCTTCCATTCCGGGCCAGCGCTCGAGCGGCCGATGGTCCTGGTCCGTTACCGCCAGCATCACCTTGCGGATCTCAAACGGTTTCTTGCGCCCGGGATTGTGCTCGTCCGAGAAAATGTCTCCCACCCGCTCAAAGCCTTCTCCGTTTTCAGTATGAGGGAACTGGCAGACGTCGCGGGATGGAGGGTCGACGGTCTTGCCGCGGCGCGGAAAGCGCTCGCCCGGCATGATGTAGGCGTGGTCGTAATGGCGCATGAGGATCTCGCATGCTCCGGCCAGGTCGCGGGCCCAGTACTGCGCCTGGCCGTTCGGGCCCATGACGCGCTCATAGCCGCCGATGCCCTGATTATCCTCGGCTGACACCGATCCCGAGTAATCCAGAGCGGTTTTCCCCGTGAGCACCATTGCGCTTTCCGGCATCATCACCAGGATGCCGCGCGTGTGCATTAACATGGTGGCCTCGGCATTCCAGTATGGCTGAGCCCCGACGTTGATGCCCGCGACGATGACATTGACCTCACCGCCGGCCTGGGTGAAGGCAATCAGACGTCGCAACACGCGCGCGATCCAATCCATGTTCTCCGTGCCGCTATCCAGGGCGATCTTGGCCCCTGCTGAGTGGGTAAACCACTCGAGCGGCACATGGAGTTCTTCGGCGAGGTCCAGTGCCGCAAGAATTCTGCGGCACTCCGGCTCTGCAATGGAACCCATCTCCTTGCTGGGATCTCCAAGCAGGATGACACGCGACATTCCTTCGGGATACTTTGCCGTTACATTGCGGATCACGCCCACCACGACATTCGCCGTGTTGCGGCCGTAAGGCCTTTCTGCCGGAACGAGTTTGAAGTTCTCATCCAGGTCGTATTCCGTGAATGTTCCCGGGGGAAGTTCCGCGTGGATGGCCTCCCCCTGAGGGGTCAGGGTCCGGATGATCTCATAAGGATAGTTCAATCCGCGCTGCCGCATGCGGACCACTTTCTGGTCATATTCGCTCAGAGGACGGACGAGTTGATCGGTCGGCAACGAAAAGCGGAAAACGATCCCGCGCCCGGCGGGATTGGAAAAGCTCAGTATTTTATTCTGCAGGACCCCGGTCTGCGGATCGGCCATATCCACCCGGAGAGCCACTTTTTCCAGCCCTAGCCCTTCCGTCTGGCGCGCCATGCGGCGGATGACGGTTTGCAGCTCACCAACCTGCAGTGTTGTGGATGGCCAGACATACAGGAGCACCCGATTCCAGTGAAGTCTTTCCTCAGGCACTCTCTGCAGCTGGACCTGGCGAATGGCTGCGAATACCTCCGTGAGCATCCGTTCCAGGTGGGGCAGGCGCGCGACCCGGCCGCCGGCGTCGCGTACCGGCGTTAAGTCACGCACTTCGGCAATGGCGAACAACCGCTCGTCTTGGGGATTGTCCCGGGCGACTCCCCGGAAAAAATAGATATCCTCGACCGATGGCAGCCGCTCGATGTGGAAGTTTTGCAGACGCCAAAGCTGCAGGCGCTTGCTCATCATGGGATGCATGCCGCGGTAAAGCCTTTCCTCCCGATAGCCATCCTCCGACAGGCGGAAGGTGTAATACTGGGTTTGACCCGTCTCTCTTCCACTTCCCGGGCCCGCCAATCCAATGACCACGCGGCGCAGCGGACGGTCCAAGCCGGTTTCGTTCAGGATGGCGCCCAGCCGGATGCCGGTCGCATCCGGATCCGGAAGGGGATCGCGGCTCCAACCATATAGGTCAACCACCGTGTCATGATCGGCGGGGAACTCTGCGATTACGGGCCGAAGTGCCTCGATAGCGGGGGCGATATCCAGCCCGGCAGTGTCAGCCGACACCACGTGCAAACGCTTGCCTTGCAGGTCATATTCGGCCAAGGCAAGGCATTGTCCCTGGACCTCGGTCGTCCGCAAAGCCTCGAGGTCTCGTATCCGGTAAAAAAGGCGCGTCAGCACCTCCAGCATCAGCCGGCGCGTCTCGCGCGGCGCGTTTTCGAATCGAGCCGTCAGCATGGCCAGCAAGGGATACGGGCATTGAATCAGCGACTGGACTCTCTCCGCTCGATCGGCGGCACCGATATTTCGGAGGAGGTGCGTCAGGTGATCCTCCATTTCTGCGTAGACGGCGCTGCGGGCTTTTTCAAATACGGGCAGATCATAATATCGGTACTTTATTTCTCGCGCCAAATCACTCAGAGCCGGGAATCGTCCCTTGGAAACCGCGGCCAGCCGGTCCAGCAAAAGCGAGAACTCCGGACTGGCATGCGGCGCCAGCACAGCGGCAAATGCCAGGCGTCGCTCCAGGATCGCGGCAATCACCGGCACGCGCTGCTCCATGTTCTGGTGCGATTTATAAATCAGGAGCAGCAGCCCCTTCAGCTCGGGGGTAGGATCGAGGCTGTCGTCGCCATAATAGCGCAGAGCGCGGCGGACTTTTTCCAGAAAGGAGACAGGCAAAGCTGTGCCACGGCTGTCCAGGGTCCGAAGGTATGTGAGCAGATATTCCCCCGAGCTTATTCTGCCGGCGTCTTCCTTGTCTTCAGGAGCCGCCTGGCGCCGGAAAAGCGCCGAGATATAGATGTATATGCTGAGGATCTCATCCTCCGCCCTGTTGAGTTCCCGGTGCTCCGGAGGAAGAAGCTGGCTGACGCACACGTAGTCTTCTACCAGCTTTTTGGCTTCCGCCGGGTGAATATCAGCTCCAAGCATGAGATGCCGCAGTTCGGCCAGGGTCAGGAGCAGGCCCGTGTCCCTGTCGCTTTCGGCGACGGCACACGTTTCAAAGGGGCGAAATGTGATGCGCGGGTGGGCATCCTCATATCCCCCCGGAGCCGCAGGATCAAGCCGGAGAAGCGGCGCTCCGGTCCCAACCTGGGAATTGCTGAGCACGAACACTTCCCGGACCGTGCCCGCGAAAGGGGCCACGATCGGCATTTCAATTTTCATGGCCTCGAGCAGGGCAAGCTGGTCGCCTGCGGATACCGGATCGCCCGGCTTGACGTCGATGGATACGACCACCGACGGGGCGTGCGCGCAGATATTTCCCGACTCGTCCCGGGAGATCTTGTGCAGCGTGCCATTCACCTCGACCAGGTGCGTGAGGCCCCGGATGATCGACAGGACGCGAAACCGCCTGCCGTTATAGTTCAGCCAGTGTTCGTACCTCCCGCCCGGATTGATCTCAACATGGATGCTGGTGCCGTCGGCATCGATCCCATAATGTTCCCTGCTGTGCTTGAAAACCCGGAATTGGTACCGATGGCCGCGGTGGTGGAGCTCGAATGACCGCCCTGCTTCGGTTCGGATCAGGGGGCGCATGCGGAGGGCCGAAGCGAAGAACTGCTCGCGTTCCGCCTCGAATTCCGCGTCATAGGCGTCGATGGCCGCCTTGATCAAAGCAATGTCGGCGTGCTTTTCCGTGATGTGCCCGCTCACGGCAGTCTGACGATCCAGCCACGCGACGTCCGTCTTGTCCTGCCTCATTTCCTCGCGCTCAAGAAGCTGCAGGAGAAATGCCCGGTTGGTTGCGCCCCCCGCTACAATGATGGCGCTGTCCTCCAATGCCTGGGTGAGGCCGGATACCGCCGCGTCGCGAGTCTGTCCGTAGCAGATCAACTTCGCAAACATGGAGTCAAACTCTGCTGGGATTTCGTCTCCTTCCGACACGCCGGAGTCCAAACGCAAACCGGGCTGTGTAGGTATGCGGAAGAGTTCGATCCTGCCGGGGGCGGGGGCGAACGCATCTTCCGCATCCTCGGCGTTCAAACGCACTTCGATGGCGTGTCCGTGAGGCTTGGGAGGCTTGCCTTTCAGCAGGCCGCCCCGGGCGATGCGCAACTGCAATTGGACGAGATCCAGGCCGGTCGTGAGCTCGGTGACCGCATGTTCCACCTGCAGCCGGACGTTCACCTCCATGAAGCCGAACCGGCGCGTGCGCGGATCCACGAGGAATTCCACAGTCCCGGCGTTCTGGTAGCGGGCGGCCTTGCAGATCTTAACCGCAGCCTCGCGGAGGGCGCGATCCCTGCGGGCCGAAAGGATGGTGGCCGGAGCCTCTTCTACGATCTTTTGATAACGCCTTTGCAGGGTGCAATCGCGCACACCGACTGCCCACGTGGTGCCGGCGGAGTCCGCTACAATCTGAACTTCGATGTGCCGTGCGCCTTCCAGCCATCTCTCCACGAAGACGGTAGGATTGCCGAAGAATCGCTGTGCCTCATTCCGAGTGCTGTGAAAGGCGGCGGACAATTCATGTTCGGAGGCGACCCGGCGGATTCCCCGGCCGCCCTCTCCGGCAGTGGCCTTGATGACGACGGGATATCCGAGGGAGCGTGCGTGCGCCAGCGCCTCTTCGACGGTGTCCGCCGGCTGACTCCGCCAGGGGATCACGGGCACGCCGATCCGCTCGGCGAGGTGCTTTGCGCTGATCTTGTCTCCCAGGAGCCTCATTGAGGCGCTGTCGGGCCCGATAAAGGTGAGGCCCATGCGTGTGCACAGGTCGACGAATTCGGGACTCTCGGAAACAAAGCCCCAGCCGACCCAGACGGCGTCAGCCCGGCATTCTGCCAGCGCACGCGCTACTCTCTCATGGTCCATGTAGGCAGGCTTGCGCTGTCCGGCGCGCGCGTCGAAATAGGTTGCCTCCCCGATGTCGACGGCTTCATCCGCCTCACGGATAAAGCGCGCATGGCGATCCGGAACCGTATAGAAGACAATGGTTTGGAGCTGGGTCTGCTGTTCGCGGTTGAACTGGCGAACGGCGCGGATAAATCGGATCGCCGGTTCACCGCGATTGATTATGGCGATACGTTTGAAATGAGTGCGCATAATATGGATGACTCCATCGCTCTATTATGTTCAGAGAAAAGGAGTTTTATACGTCACTGATCGCCTTTGTGCAATAGCTTTGGGCTCAAACACTGCGCGCCGGCCGCGAAGGTAGGCCCCGGCCGCCGGACGGGGCCTGCGGTGATGCGGGGAGTGAGGCCAGAGCGCCGTCTGGCAGCCGGCGCCCACAGTAGGCCCCGGCCGCCGGACGGGGTTTGCAGCTCACCGTCTCCTTGCACTGTCCCCCACTGCCCGCCCCAGGACCGGTGCGCTCTAACGCAAGCCAGGCAAAGGCAAGAAACTCGCTAGCCGGCCCCCGGCACCGGCTCCCCAGCCCGCAGCCCCGGACCCGGCAAACGCGAGTACATGAAATCCCTGGGAATCGTATTTCGCCCAATGCAAACCTCCGTCCAGGGAATAATCCGTACCTGCGGGACCTGTGGCAACTAGCGTTCTACCCTTTGAGCCCGGCAGATAGGCGACGCAAGAACGGAATCCCCCCAGGGTAGTTCCCGGAATCAAAGTCCACGTTTGGCCCCCGTCAGCTGTGCCGGCAGCATTCTCCTTCGCCTCTTCCACTTTACGATAATCCCCTCCGACGATGATGCCGTTTCTGGCGTCCTTGAATGCTATCGAAAAAATCCCGGTTGATGCCAATCCGGCGATGATCGGCGTAGATGATATGTCCCAGTTCTGGCCCCCGTCGGTGGATCTAAATACCCGTGCTGTTGCAGCGCCGCCCGTCGCGAACCAGACGCTGCGGTCGCCATGGACAGTAATGGTGGTGCCGCTGGCTGCGAAAACCCCTTCTCCGGGAAGAGCAGGAGGCATGCTTTTCGCCGGCACTTCAAGCCAGTTAGCCCCGCCATCCGAGGTTCGGATGATCGCAAAACGTCCTTCAACGGGATCGCTGACGGCGATCCCGTTTCGGGCGTCCCAGAATGCAAACGCATCGAAGAAAGCCTCGGGCTGGGAATTGGTGAACTGCAGCGTCCAGTTTTTCCCGCCGTCCGTGGTTTTGTAGATCCGGGATTTTGTCCCCGCCCCGATGCTCAACAGATAGGCGGTGTCGGCGCTCAGCGCTTCGACATCCCGGAAATCGAGAACCTCCTTTTCCGGGACCGTCGCGACCTCCCATGTGGTCCCGCCATCCGTTGTCCGTGCGTATATGTTTCGACTGCCACTCGCCCAGGCCACCTTATCATTGACGACGCTGAGACCGCGAAACTCGGATGGAATGCCGGTCTTCTGCACTTGCCATTGACTGAGAGCGATGCCGCTCATTGCGATAAGGAGAAAAAGAAAAAGAGGTCTTCGCATGGGATCTCCAGGCTTGAATTAACCGGCCGCCAATGATCTCAAGCATAGGCACCGCAGCAGGGAATTGGAACACTTTTTTAGACTCTTGTAGGCCCCGGCCGCCGAGACTGTCTCAAAACTTGCTCGCGGCAGTTTCACCGCAATGGTTCGTTGCCGAAACAGCCGCGGAGCGGCGGCAGACAATAGCCGGGGGCGCAAGCCCCCGGTTAGGACAAAAGACCAGCAATAGCCCTGGAGGGGCGACAGAAGCCTTTGCTTTTCAATCGTTTTCTGTCGCCCC
>CAYGWQ010000248.1:0-8315 GCA_964353465.1 uncultured Acidobacteriota bacterium
ACCGTTGCGGTGGAACTGCCGCGAGCGAGTTTTGAGACAGTCTCGCCGGACGGGGTTTGGGATGTTGCTTCATTCTGAGCGCCGTCCAGCGGCCGGCGCCCACTCCCGCTGTGAATAGCGATTTAATCTGAAATTGTCACTCAGTCTGCGAAATATTCTGGGAGGAACACACCCGATGAGGATCTTCCTGATTGTCCTGCTTATTACCGGTTTGGCCATGGCCTCCATGGCAGGACCGCCCCAGGGGGGAAAGATATTCCCCTTTGACTACAAGGCTGTCACGCTCACCAACGGCTTCAAGGCCTATCTGATCAAGGCGGCAGCGCCGGGCCAGATTGCTTATGTCACGGTCGTGCGCGCGGGTGCACGCGAGGAGTGGGAGCCGGGCAAAACCGGTTTCGCCCATTTCTTTGAGCACATCATGTTCAAGGGCACCGAAAAGTATCCCAACTACGATGCCATCACCACCCGAATCGGAGGAGCGCGCAACGCATCCACCAGCATCGATGTCACCCAGTACTACATCGTGGCTGCCAGCAGTTCGCTCGAGCAGATCATCGACCTCGAGTCGGACCGCTTCATGAACCTCAGGTACACCGAGCCTGTTTTCCGGACGGAAGCCGGCGCCATCCTCGGTGAATTCAGCCAGGGACGCTCCAACCCGGCGCTCTACATGATGGAAAAGCTGATGGACACGGCCTTCGACATGCACACCTACAAGCATCTCACGATCGGGTTCGAGAAGGACGTCCGCAACATGCCGGAGGGCTACCAGTACAGCATCAGCTTCCACCAGCGCTACTACCGCCCGGAGAACTGCGTACTGCTGCTGGCGGGAGACTTCGACGTCAATCAGGCGGAACAGCTGATCACAAAATATTATTCGCCCTGGAAACCGGGCTATGTAAAGCCGGCGATCAAGCCTGAACCGCCCCAGAAGGCGCCCAGGGAGGCCACTGTCGAATTTCCGGGCCGCACCCTGCCGATCCTCACGGTTGCCTACAAAGGACCGGCATGGAATGCCACCGACAGGCTGGCCGTGGCCACCGAAATCCTGGGACTGGTCGCCTTTGGTCCGAACTCAGACATCTACCGGAAACTGGTCATTCAGGACCAGAAAGTGCAGTCGCTCTCGGCCGGCTTCAATCTGAGCCGCGATCCGAACCTCCTGGCCATCACCACCATGGTGGCCAATCCGCAGGATGTGCAGCTGATCAAGGACGAGATCCGGAAAACGGTGGAGTGGTTCCGCACGGAATCGTGCGACGCCAGGTTGCTGGCCGACACCAAGAGCGCCATGAAGTATGGGTTTCTCATGCGGCTCGAAACCCCGCAGGGGATCGACTTCGCACTCCGCAACTTCGCCGTTTTCACCGGCGGGATTGAAGCCGTAGAGGACTATTACAAGACGCTGGAATCGATCACGGCGGACGACCTGAAAGCGGCAGCAAACAAGTTCCTGGTCGAGACCGGCCGGACGACGGTGACGCTGGTGCCGGCTGCCAAGGGAGGGACAAAATGAAAAAGATCGCTTTCTTTACGGCACTGGTCCTCTGCCTGAGCCTGCCGGGCTGCGGCGGATCCGAGCAAGGGAAAGGCCGGCAGAGCCTCATCACTCTCCGCGAGGCCGAATCGCCTTTTATCGCCTTTAACATCTGGGTGAAGGGCGGATCTCAAAATGACCCGAAGGGCAAGGAAGGGCTGGCCTCGCTCACGGCGAACCTGGTTTCGGAAGGCTCGACGCGCCAGGACAGCTACGAGCAGATCCTGGCAAAGCTGTATCCGATGTCCGCGGGCTATGATTACTACGTGGACAAGGAGATGACCACGTTCTCCGGACGTATCCACCGGGACAACCTGGAAGCCTTCTACGCGCTGTTCAAGAACGCCCTGCTGGCTCCAGCCTTCAAGGAAGAGGATTTCAAGCGCATCAAGTCCCAGACGGCGAACTACGTCAAACAGTCGCGGCGCTTTTCCAACGATGAAGAGCTCAGCAAAGAGCTGCTGTACTGGCAGATCTTCAAGGGGACTACGTACGGACACCCTGAGGAAGGGTATGTCTCATCGGTCGACGGCATCACCCTCGAGGATGTGAAGGACTTCTATACCCGGTATTATACACGTGACAACGTGGCTGTGGGTGTGGCCGGCGGCTATCCCGAAAACTTTGCCGCCCGCGTGCGCAGCGATTTCGACGCTCTTCCTTCCGCCCCGGTGATGGCGACGGCAAAGCCGTCGGCTCCGGCGATCGACGGCATCAAGGTCCTCCTTGTGGAAAAGAACGTGATCTCCACGCCAATCTCGTTCGGCTTTTCCATCCCGCTGTTGCGCTCCGATCCGGATTTTTACGCCATGTTGCTTGCCAATTCGTGGCTGGGCGAACACCGGACCTCGGTAAGCCATCTCTACCAGGTGATCCGCGAGAAGCGCGGCATGAACTACGGTGACTACACTTACATAGAAGCCTACCCCGAAGGCTACGCCACGCAGGTGCCTCCCACCAACGTCAGCCGCCGCACGCAGATCTTCGAGGCCTGGATCCGTCCGATCGCAGAAACGGCGCCCGGTAATCTGCACGACCGGTCGCTGTTCGCCTTCCGCGCCGCGCTGCGCGAGCTGGCGAAACTTGTGGATAACGGCATGACTCAGGAGGCCTTCGAAACCCAGCGCCGCTACCTCAAGAATTACGTCGCCAACTTCGGCAATACCGTGAGCCGCCGCCTGGCGTACCGTTTGGACGATGCTTTCTATGGCATCGCCGATCCCGGTTTTCTTGCTTCCCTGGGCGCGGGCCTGGACGCCCTGACGCTGGACCAGGTGAATGCAGCGATCAAGAAACACCTGCAGCATCGGAACCTGTGCGTCGTTTTCATTACCCGCGACGCGGAAGCGATGAAGAAGAAGCTGCTGGATGGAGCGCCGACCCTGATCACTTACGCCGGCAAGCAACCGCAGGAGATTCTGGACGAAGACCAGATCATCGCTGCGTACCCGATCCCGGTAAAGGCTGAGAACATCACGATTATCAACATCAACGACGTCTTCGAGAAGTAGGGGTCAAGGGGTCGAGGGGTCAAGGGGTCGAGGGGTCGAGGGGTTGAGGGGTTGAGGGATCGAGGGATCGAGGGGTTGAGGGGTCGAGGGGTCGAGGGGGTCGTGAGGTCAAAGGATTCCTTCCGGATGCAGTTAAGCAGGATGCTTTAGCGAGGAAGGCATCTTACTGATCTTCGCATAATAGGGTGACGATCCTGGTCCTGGTGGGGACACGGCGTGCTGTGCCCCCACATTCCTGAGATGTCACCCTATTATGCAAGGCTCCGTAGATGCTTCGCAGTAATGATTCCCATGATCGCATCACAGCTCTCAGCTTAAGAGGCGTGCCAGTGACCGGGGCTCCAAATAAGGTTCAGTTCCTCGGCATCGCTGCTGGCTCTGCCGGCGAGTTGGAAACCCAACTCATACTTGCTGCGAGGCTTGGCTATCTCAATGAAGGCACGGTCGCAGGAGTGCTCGGCATGCACGCCGAAGTAGAACGGATGCTGGCTGCACTCATTCGAACCCTGAAGACCAAGATCCACACCAGGTGATGAGGAATCCCTTCGACCCCTTGACCCCTCGGCCCCTGAAACCCTCGACCCCTCGGCCCCTGGACCCCTCGACGCCATCGCTAGAGGCTGGACTTGATGCGGCGTGCTGTCCGCCGGCAGGCAGATTCGAGGACGCTCATGTCGGCGTCCGTGTGTGCGGTGGCCATGGCGCCGTGCCCGTGGACGAGGTAGACGTCTTCCAGCAGCAACGCGAGCTGGAGAACGTTTTTACTCAATTCGACATCGCAGACGGCGGGGTCGAAGAGCTGCTCGGGCCTTTGCAGGCGGGCGTCCTCGCGGTAGGGGAAGTGCAGGTGGGCCATCGAGCTGCCCGGCACCACATCGTTGCCGTAGCCGGTGCAATGCGCGTAGATGCCTTCGTCCAGGAAAGCGGATTCCATGGTCCGGCGCGCCTTCTCTCCGAGTTCGGCCAGCCGCGGGTAGATCTCTGCTTCGTGGTCAATCGCGTACTGCATCATGGTCTTGGCTGCCAGCATGGAGGCCGGATGAGCGGAAAACGTGCCGCCCGAGAACTTGACGCGCCGGCCTCCGTCCTGGCCGGCCAGGCTCAGGACATCGGCGCGGCCGGCAACCGCCGCCACCGGCATGCCGCCGCCGATAATCTTGCCGAAGACGCTCAAGTCGGGTGCCACACCGTACATAGCTCCCAGGTTGCCCGCCCGGAATCGGAATCCGCAGATGACCTCGTCCAATATCAGCAAGGCGCCGTGGTGCCGGCACAAATCGCGCGCGGTCCGAATGAATTCGCGGCTTGCCGGCATCAGTCCGCCGGTGCCGATGAAAGGTTCGAGAATGAAGCAAGCCAGGCGGTCCCCGTGCTCGCGGAAGCTTTCCCGCAGGCCCTCGAGGTCGTTAAAGCCGGTGATGATGACATCGCCCGCGAGGCCGGCGGGAATCCCCTCGCTGTCGAGCATCTGGAATCCTTTGCCGTTGCCGTCGTGGAAACTCACTCCCTTCAATCCCCAGGGCTGGGCGCCGTGCCACCCGCCGCCCGTCTTGAGCATCTGGTCCCGGCCGGTGAAGGAACGCGCCAGCATGATGGCGTACATGGTTGCCAGGGATCCGCTGGTGGTAAAGCGCACCCGTTCAAAGCCGGTCCGTTTGCACAGGATCTCGGCCACCTCCGCTTGGAGCCGGTCCGTGAATCCTGTCTGCAGTCCGAAGCCCTCCTCGAATGCCTGGGATAACACCGTGGTTATGGCCTGGGGATTGTGCCCGAGCAGGTTCCCCAGGTGGCCCTGCCAGAAATCCAGGATCTGATGACCGTCCTCATCCTTGAGGTATCCGCCGCTGGCGGAGACTATGCGGGGAGGGAAGGGTTGTGTGAGCCGCAGTTGATGGCTGCCACCGTCGATCAAGTATTTCTTGGCCGTCTCGTTGATGGCGCGCGACCGGGGCGAGTATAGTGTGTAGGCCGCCCTAAGCTCTGCCAGTAAGGTTGAGTGATTCCGATTTGCCATCACGGTCTCCAATCGATGCCTGAGGATGGTGAGCTTAGCCAGTTTCTGTCGCGAAATTTGCTTTTTGGACCGGATCGTCCGTCAACCAGACCAATCACGTGCGGGCGGGCTTTAGCGCGTGCCCGGTGTGCGTGAATGAGGGATCGGTGCTTCTGTCCAAACATCGCCTTAATAACAAATGAATTACGCTCATGAAAGCTATCGGTCGAGGTTGTTATCTATAATGCGCGGGCTAAAGCCCGCCCCCACATGTGACTTCAATCCAGCCGGCGCCACAGATCGACAATGAGTTTTGCGACAGAAACTAGCTAGTTTCTGTCGCGAAACTCCCATCGAGTCCTCGCAGCGCGGCCCCGGAGGGGTCAGCAGATAATAGCCGGGGGTGTGAACCCCCGGATAGGATGTTGCATTTGATGAGCCCCGGCAGGGGCGAAAGATCTTTGTCGGCAACTATTTCTGTCGCCCCTTCAGGGCTCCGCGTCGATTTCTGTCCTAACCCCGGGCTCGCGCCCGGGGCTATTATCTTTCCGCCCCTCTGGGGCTAGCCCGCTGGCCGAACGAGTTTTGCGACAGAAACTAGCTAGGCCTTGGCTCGATTACTGATCGTATCGCCGCTGCCGGCCTCCATGCGCCCGGTGCGGGCACCGGCGCCCAGCATTTCCTTCACCGCCTGTGCCAGGCGGCGAATGCCCTCTTCGATCCGCGAAACAGGCATGTTGGAGTAGCTGAGCCGCAGCGTATTTTCTTTATTGCCTTTCGGGAAAAACGATCCTCCGGGGACGAAGGCGACCCGCAGCTCCAGGGAGCGGCGCAGAAGTTCCCGGGCATCCAGATGGGCAGGGAGTTCGGCCCAAAGAAACAGGCCGCCCGCAGGGCGGGAAAAGCTGACGCACCTGGGCATTTCTTTCTCCAGCGCCCGGATCATGGCGTCGCGGCGCTCGCGGTAGACAGCGCGCAGGCGGGCCAGGTGCTGGTCCATGTCGAATGACTCCAGGTAAGCGGCGACCTGCATCTGGCTCAGGGTCGAGGTGTGCAGGTCCCCCCCCTGCTTGAGGATCACATATTTCTCATAGAGCGGCTTGGCGGCAGTGAGCCAGCCGATGCGCATCCCCGGGCTCAGAATCTTGGAGAACGTGCCGAGATAGACGACGTGTCCTTTGGTGTCGAAGGATTTGATGGGCGGCAGAGGCATGCCTTCAAAGCGCAGCTCGCCGTAAGGATTGTCCTCGACGACAGCGACCGAATGGCGCATCACCACCTCGGCGAACCGCCGGCGCCGCTCAAGCGACCAGGTGATTCCGGTCGGATTCTGGAAATTGGGAACCACATAGATGAGCTTGATCCGGTCGCAGTTCTCCAACCGCCGCTGCAGCGCGTCGACATCCATTCCCTCGTCATCGGTCGGGATCTCGACCCAGCGCGGGCTGAAGACATTCAAGGCAGAAATGGCGCCGACATACGTCGGGCTTTCGCACAGCACGGTGTCTCCCTCATCGATCAGAAGCTTACCCGTCAGATCCAGGGCTTGCTGCGAACCGGTCGTGATGAGCACTTCGTCGGCTGTGGCGCGGATGCCGCACCTGGCGTTCATCCTCTGGGCGAGCATCTCGCGCAGAGGCATATATCCCTCGGTTGTCGAGTACTGGAGAGCCTTCTGTCCCTGCTCCTCCAGCACCCTCCGGGTTGCCTCTCCCAGGTCCTGTACCGGGAACAACTCGGGCGCCGGCAAACCGCCGGCGAATGAGATTATCTCGCCGCTCTGTGTGATCTTCAGGATCTCCCGCACATCTGAAGCCTTTAATCCCTCCATCCGTCTTGCAAACTGGATCGCCATGCCTGCCTCCTGGCATTTCCCATCCGGGTGCCGAGTCCGGATATTCCTGCCGACTGTCCGGCGGAGCAGATGCCTGCCACCGGGACAGTGCACAATCGGTCTGACAGAAGATTCAACAACCGGGGCTATTGTATTGAGTTTCTGCCGTGAAAAGCAATCGCATACAAAATTCGGGCCGCCAGATCTCGAATTCAATGGACCATTTCTTTCTCCCTGGCGGCATATCCTGTTTTCTTCGAGGTCTTTATGGTCTTTGTGGTTCAATTGAAATTCGAGCGGTCGGCACGCAGTGTCCGAATTGCTATCGAATTTCGGAGGTGCTTGACAACAGGCATGTCTGGGGTATGATCAGCACCTTTGTCGACGCCGTCGCTCATAAGGAACCTATGGTGGATCAAAAGATCGATTATGCGGAAGTGGGTCTCATTGCCGGGCTCGAGGTGCATCAGCAGTTGATGACCGAACGAAAGATGTTCTGTCACTGCCCGGCCGGGCTTTACACGGAAACGCACGACGGCATCATGCTGCGCCACATGCGCCCGACGCTCTCCGAACTGGGTGAATACGACGGCACGGCGCTGATGGAGTTCAAGACCAAAAAGAACATCATCTACCTGTTGCACCAGTCGAACGTCTGCACCTACGAAATGGACGACACTCCCCCGTTTCTGGTTAACCAGCAGGCGGTGGACGTGGCGATCGAACAGTGCCTGATGCTGGGGTGCGATATCGTGGACGAAGTGCACATCGCCCGCAAGCAATACCTGGACGGTTCGATCCCGACCGGATTCCAGCGCACTGCGATTGTGGGCGTGAACGGGCGCCTGCCTTTCCGCGGGCGCGAGATCTCCGTTACCCAGGTCAGCGTCGAGGAGGACTCCTGCCGTGAGATCTCGGACCAGGGCCATCTTATAGTCTGGCGCACCGACCGTCTGGGGATGCCGCTGATTGAGACGGTAACCGGAGCCGATCTGCGTACTCCGGAGGAGGTGGCGGAGGCCATCCTGCTCGTCGGCCGCGTCTGCCGTTCGACGGGACACGTCCGGGTCGGCTTGGGTGCCAGCCGTCAGGACGTCAATGTATCGGTGCGCGGCGGGCGCCGGGTGGAAATCAAGGGAGTGCCTAAAGCGGGCTGGGCGCTGAAACTGGTCCATGGAGAGGCGATTCGCCAGGTGAATCTTCTGAAGCTGCGGGATGAACTGCACCACCGCGGTTTTTCAACACCCGGGAGCATTGCCGTCGAGAGTGTGGACGTCACCGATCTGTTCACCACCTCCGAGTACCTGCCTCTCCGGCGGGAGGCATGGGAGCAATGGGTGAAAGATGAAAAGCGGCGGCCCGGCTTTGAACTGGGCGCGGGGCCGTTTGTGGTCAAAGCGGTGCGCCTGCAAGATCTCACCGGTACGCCTGCCT
>CAYGWQ010000249.1:0-8302 GCA_964353465.1 uncultured Acidobacteriota bacterium
TCCGGGGCCGCGTTGCGAGGACTCGAGCGGAGTTTCGCGACAGAAACTAACTAGCGCTTATGGGGGCCGGTTGCCGGCACACGGGGGTGCAAAAATCTTGATCTCAGCCGCAACAAAGCTGGCCGGCCGGGATTACTATCTTTAGCGACGGATGCAATACTCGAACGCACGGTGCATTCGCGTTGACGCTGCGAGTCCAGCGTGGTAAAGAGGGGTCTGGCCGTCATAGGTGACGGAGACCAGTCGTTGCGGCCGGACAAGTTCGCGGCCATGATGGCAGACCTGAGGCAGGTGGCTCGCGCCGTCGGCCGGGAAATCTAATTGCGGATTACTTTAAACGAATTACGCGGATGCACAACGGATGATGCAAGAGAAGAGGTCTGACTCCGCCGGAGCCAACCTGGTCTGGCGCCGGTTTTCGGGCCCGGCGGCCGACGAGATCTTCGCATACTCCAGACCGGATCCTGGTGCGCCGAAGGATATCTCGCTGCAAACCGCCGCGCTCTACCAGCAGCTTGATTCTCTCCTGCGCAAAGAAAAGGGATCCCTCGACAATATCGTCCAGGAGGTGGTTTTTTTCCGCAACATCAGGAGGGATTTCGAGCCATTTCAAAAGGCTCGCCTGAAGGCTTTTGGCGCGCCTGCCGGAGCCCCACCACGGCTGCCGGCTTCGACCCTCATCGAGCAGCCTCCCCTGGACCCTCATGCCGGCCTGGTGGTCAGCGCTATGGCCGTCATTCCCTGCGGAGGATCATTGCCGGGCGGCGATCCCAATTCCCCTGCCCGGTGCCGCTCCTTTCTCCTGGGAAAGCACAGGCATTTTTGTGCGGGAAGCATCTACGGCGATCCCGGGAGTGCTTACGACCAGACCATCAGCATGTTCTGCCGCGCGGACGGGATCCTCGCAAGGGAAGGGATGAGTTTCCAGGACGTTGTCCGCACGTGGATCTATCTGCGCCATATGGAGCGCGACTACGCGGAGTTCAATAGGGGCCGCCGTGAGTTCTTCCGCAGGCGGCAGATAACCCTGCTCCCTGCAAGTACCGGCATCTCCGGCTCACCCTTGCCGGAGGAGACCGACTTCGCTCTCAGCCTCTGCGCTATCAAGGCACCTCAACGTCTCGCAGCGTCGGCGATGACCACCCCCACCTTGAATGAGGCCTGGACCTATGGCGCCGACTTTTCCCGCGGCCTTCGGGTCGTGGAAGAAAACAAGATTGCGCTCTATGTCTCCGGGACTGCCAGTGTCGACGAGGGCGGAAGCACCGCTCACGTAAACGATTTCGCCGGCCAGGTCAACCGCATGCTGCTAAACGTCGAAACGCTCCTCTCAGAGCAGCACGCATCCTTCAGGGACGTGCTCTCGGCAGTTACCTACCTCAAGAAACCGGACGATGCGCCGATCCTGCGTCGTATTCTCCGGGATCGTGGACTCGTCGACCTGCCGAACGCACTGGTGCATGCGGTTGTCTGCCGCCCGGACCTGTTGTGTGAGATGGAGGCAGTCGCCGCCCTCCCCTTGCCCGGCCACCGCCGGTCGACAAACTAGACGCGCCGGTCGACGAGCGTCGATATACAAACCACGAAACACACGAAATACACGAAAAACACTTTCGTGTATTTCGTGTGTTTCGTGGTTTTGAGTGTGCTCGCGACGATACCGGGACATAGGGCGCTGCGCCGGATCATCTCCAGGCGCGGAGGTCGGTCGCACTCGTGGCGCTGCCGCGCATCAGGGCGGCGGCAAACAGCACGAACAACTGCGCATCCCGAATGAAATTGAGGATGATTCGATGCGGATGGATCCTCAGGAATTGGCGCCGGCTCCAACGCTCGCGGGTCTTGCGCCAGAAAAGATTCAAATCGGCGCGGGTGTAAGTGATCCGTTGGGCAACACTGATGTTGAGATCCCTGAAGGCCAGGGCCACGCTCGAGGGAACATGCAGGTCGGGAACATGAACCCGCGCCCGCAGGTGAGCCATCCTGAGTTCAGCGGCGCGCAGGCTCCGATTGAGCTCCTTGCGCATGCGCTCGAGTTCGATCCTGAGCTTCCCTTCGGCCTCGCTGCGCTTGCGCGTCTGCAGCCACAGCTCCTCCATTTCGAGCAGCAACGACAGCCAGGCGGGTATGAGCTTCCTGATTTCATGAAAGCGCCGGATACCATGGCGGAGGCGCGATTCGACCGGGAACCCGGGCCTCCGCTCCGTCCGATCCTTGAGGCGGAAGAAGCCATGGATCATGGGATGCCCGTTCTCAATCTGGCACGAGTTCCGGTACCAGATAAAGTTGCGGAAGATGTTCCAGTAGTTTTCCGGGTTCGCATTGGCCAGAACTTCGCGCATGTAGTCGAAAACGTAAAAATCGTTCCACGCCTTGCGGTAGGTCGCATACCACTCCCCTGGTGCAAAATTCGGGTGCCGGGTGGTCTCATGGAAAGAGTCATAATTATTGAGGTCAGGGTCCATCCACGTGCCCGCATGAACCATTCGTTCATGATCGCGCGAGCCTGGAATCGGCGTGAGCATGAAAAAAGACGCCTGCTCCACTTTCAACTCCCGCTTCAGGTGCTCGATGTCCTCTTGCACGGATTCGGGCGTGTCATATGGGAAACCGATAATGTAAGCCACGTGCGTCGCAACCTTGGCGTCGTGCCAGGCTCGAATCAGGTTCTTGTAGTCCTGCACATGGTTCTGCCCTTTTCCCGTAGCTTTCAAATTCCTGGGATTGATGCTCTCCATGCCTATGAAGACCTGTGTGCACCCGGCGCGCGCAGCCAGTTCCACAAAGCCGGGGATTTTGTAGGACAAGGTGTCGACCTGGATCATGAAGTCGATCTCGATACCCTCGGAGCGGAGGCGTACCAGCATATCAAACACCTGCCGCCAGCTTGTGTTGCGCGCAAAGTTGTCATCGGTGAAGAAATAGTAGTCGATGCCGTGAACGCGATAGTTCTCGCGGATGGCCTGCTCCAGGGATTCCGCCGACCGCATGCGCATTTCCTTGCCCTGCACGTTGATGATGGTGCAAAAGCTGCAATTGAATGGGCAGCCCCTGCTGCAATCGATGGTCCCGAACTTGGAGGTAACGAACTGCTTCATGTAGCTGCTGAGGGACTTGGGAACCGGCTGATTGGTGAGTTCAGGCTTGCTTGCCAGGAAATCATAGACCGGCCTGAGCCGATCATGAAGGGCATCGCGGAGAATGTCCGCCCAGGAATCCTCGACCTCACCCTTGACCACGGTAACGCCGATATCGATCAACTCCTGGATCTCAGGACGCCCATCAGGAAAGAGAGCCATGCTGCCGCTGACGTGGAAGCCGCCGATCATGACGGCCACACCCCCCTGGCGAAACCGGCGCGCAAGATCCGCGGCCCGGGGAAACTGGTTGGATTGCACACCCACCAGTCCCACGATGGTCTTAAAATAAGGGGGGCAATTGGCACGGACGATGCTGTCTATCGGGATTTTCTGTACCGTTTCATCAAAGATTTCCACCTCGATCCGGACACCGGGGCCAAGCGTCTGCCGCCTCTGAACATCTTCGGTCAGGCTGTACAGGCAGGCGAGTGTGTTGCTGGGCAGCACACCCCGGAAGTGGCGGATGACAAATCCCTCGTCGTCGTATTTGGACGGCCTGATCAGGATGATCTTCAAGTGTTGATATGTTTCCGATTCAGCCTTTTCGGTCTTCAATTCGATGCCTCGACGGGAATTCCATCCAGCCATTACGGGCAACACATGCCTCGCCGGCCCGAGACGGGAGTTGAAATCGCATTACGATGACGGGAATTGCTCAAGGTATAACTCTCCGTATCATGGTCTCAACCGCCCCCGATAACCTTGATCCGCTATTCCCGTGCAGACAAGCACACACCACTTTTAGATTTTAAGAAGTCAAGCCGCCCTGCGCAATGCGTTTGGCCTCCGGAGATCGTAAAACTTGCTTTTACATTTCCGCCGCTTCGCGCATGATGGCAGCGATTGTCTGCTCGACCTCCAGCGCTACCGGCTCCAGTTCCGGAGCCTGGAAGGCGGCGATCATCATGGTAGGCTTGATGGTGGCAAGCTTCACCCGGTCGCCTTCCTGATAGACTGAGATCCGGCATGGCAGCGCCGTGGATACCTCCATGCGCGATTCCAGCACCCTTTTCGCTTGAACCGGATTGCACACCTCGAAGATGTAGCATTCTCTGTCGAAAGCGACGCCCTTTTTGGCCATCGTATCCTTCAGGTTATGCGTCCCCAATACGCCAAACTTGTGTTTTTGCGCCGTTGGCGCTATGGCGTCACAGACTTCGGCCAGGGACTTTTTCGATTCCACAACGATCAGCATGGCAGCTCTCTCCCTTCAGTTACGTGCCCCCATCACAGCACCCCGAGGCAGGCGCTGCGGGCAGCACAGTGTGTTCATTCAACTCCTCCGGACCGGAGTGCTCAGGCATAATGCGGACCGCGCATCTCCCGGGCTGTCGGTAAAGTATGTAATTGTAGCAGACCAGCACAATCCTGGCGTCCAAGTGCCGCACCTTCGGCGCTCCATTATCCGGGTCCGCCGCTATCCCGGCCTCACGGCCGGGCCTATTCTCTGCCTGCCCTTCGGGCCTAAATGCCGCGGGCGGATCTAAATCGTATTTGAATGGAAATTCGTGGTGAAAGTCCTGCGGCAAATGCCGATAAGGTATCTGTAGCAGCAGAGAAATGTGCAGATGATGGTGTCCCCGGCCCGCCGTCCGCTCAACATCCCATGTCTATCTTCGCAAAGACTCTAACATTATGGAAACGTTGGGAAAGTACGGGTTTCTGGAAAAGCTGAGCAATGGTTCGCTGGGAGCGGTCTACAAAGCCTTCGACCCTTCCGGTAAACGCCACGTTATGATCCGCACCATCGGTGCCGACCTTCAATGGGATCGGGAATCCAAAGAGCGCTTCAGCGCAGAATGCGCCGCAATTGCCGGGCTGAAGCATCCCAGCATTGCCGCGATCTACGAGCAGGCGGAAGAGGGGAAGATCACTTATGTTGTCATGGAGCTTCTGGCCGGCAAAGATCTGAAATCGCTGATCGCCGAAAACGCGCCTATGACCATTGAGGAAAAGCTCGCGGTCATGATCCAGGTAGCGGCCGGTCTGAATCAGGCCCATGCGCACGGAATCCTGCACCGGACCCTCCAGCCGGGCAACATCCACATTCTGCCGGATGGGACGGCCAAGATCACAGACTTCGACATCGGCAGCCTCCTCACCACTGCCGACCCTCTCCTCGGGATGCAGCAGCCGCCCGACACCTATCTTGCGCCGGAACAGGTGCAAGGGAAGCCGGCCACCTGCCAATCGGATGTGTTTCGCGTCGGCCTCATTTTTTACGAGTTCCTGACGGGCACACATCCCTTCCATGCCGGCGACAGCGACTCCATTCTCGACAACATCCTGAACCAGTCGAGTTTCCCCACCGTTGAGCAGTTTCCTGCTATTCCCCTTGGCCTGTGGCCGATCCTGGAAAAATGCCTGTCCAAGGATGCGGAGGAGCGCTACGCAAGCATGGATGAAGTTGTTGTGGCCTGTCGCGGCGTTCTAGAGGAGCTGGCCGAGGACTCGGAACTGATCCGTATCGAACTCCAGACCGCCTTGCCGCGTCTGCGACAGGCAGTACGCAGACCGGGTGCGCCGCGCGCGCTCGCCAAACTGCAGAGCGATGTGGAGACGGCCTTGCTCAGCGGCGATAAGCCGGACTACGGTTTCCTGAACCGGTTGCTCACTGCATTGGCCGAGCAGTATCACCTGCTGCACGGCCCCCAGGCAGCTCCCGGCGTTACCCTGAACCAGCTCGAGGAAATCCAGCCGCAAAACGATACTTCGGCAGCGGATGCCTTTCATGTTATGGAGCAAACTTCGGCCGAGCCGCCACAGGAAAGAGAACCGGATGTTCCATCACCTGCCGGAAGGGGCGTCCCTGCCACCAATGATTCACCGGCACCGCCCTTGTTTGCGGAGTCGACTCCCGGTCCACGTGCCGCACCCATAGATCGCATCTCGGAACTGATACGCGATATTGACGAGGGTCAGGAAAGGATCCAGCAGACTGTGGAGAGTTTCTTGGCGAAGCGGCAGGCCATGGGAGCAGCCGGAGCATTAATTCCGGAGGAAATCCATGGAGCGGCTGCGACGTCCGCTGTCGATCCGCTCCAGCCTTCCCCACCCGAGAGGGAGGCGCCCTCTGCCGCGGCTGAAGCCAGGCTGACGCCGGATCAGCCCCAGCAGCGTTTCAGGCAAGCCGGGCCGGGCAGAACTCATATACATCCTCCAATCGTTCCCAGCAGGAATGCTGAGGATGCTCCGGGGGCACCACTGCGCAGGGATTTCTGGAGGACCACTCTTTGGATTTGTGCTGCCGCGATTCTGCTGACATTGGCTTTGGCGATCCCGTTATGGATTAGCGGCCGCAGCAGTTCGACTGCAGGGGGAGCCGGAGCTGCCCCAGGGCGGCCTGCGGGAAGTTCCGCCGGCATTTCGGGAGCGGCGGAATCTTCCGACCCCATTGCAAGCGCAATTCGCGACCGGCTGAATTTCGCGCGCAGGGACATCCTGCTGGAGGAAGCACAGGTCCTCCGTGCTCTCGGCCGCCGTGATGAGAGCAAGGTGTTCTTGAACCGGCTCCTCGAAATCTATCCTGCATACCAGCCGGCAATGGAGGAACTCTCCCGGCTCGAAGCCGAAACCAGTCCGCCCAAGGACAAAACCGAAGCGATTCCATCCGCAATGGTTCAAAAGCTCCTCGCGAGTGCCGCCTCCGCAATCCGGACCGGCAAGCTGCAAAAAGCCAAGACGGATCTCGACAAGGCGGAACAGCTCCAGCCGGGTCTTGCGGAAGTGGGGACCCTGCGCAAGCGCCTCGAGGCAAAGAATGCAGAGGTGGCGCAAGCCCTGGCGCGGGAGCAGGCCAAGCAGGAAGCCGCCCAGAAACAGAAGGCTGCCGAGTCGCTCACGCGACGCACCGAAGACCTCTACCGCCAGGCGAAGTATGATGAAGCCCTCGCAATCCTGGAAGAGCAGCTGTCGCAAGACCCTCAGTGGCTCCATGCCCAGGATCTTCGCAACCGGACCCTGGAGTTGCAGCGCAATCTCAAAGCCTATGAGGCCGCGCTCAGTGCCGGGAAAAATGCCGATGCGTTGGCCGCCCTTGAAAAAGTGGAGCACATCAATCCGTCGGATCCTAACCTGCCTTCCCTCCGCAAGCGCGCGGAGGTTCGCCCGGTTCAGGGAACTGCTTCCCTGAGCCTGTACCCTCTCGGCGAATCTGCATCCTTGATGCTTGATGACCAGCCCGCCGGCGCCAACGGCGAACTGATCAACCAAACGGTCTCAGCCGGCAAGCACAAGATCACGGCGAGAAACGGCCTCGGTTTCGAGGTGGCGCTGGTGCACGATCTCTCCAATAGCCAGAAAGTCTTCATGGTCTATGATGTGGCCAGGCAGGTCATGCGGCCGATGACCGAAGCCGACCGTGAGCTGATGAACAGGAACAAGGCCAAACAGCAGGTGCATCGTTTTAATGTCGAGCATACCCACGGTGTTTTTAGAGGCAGCTGCCGGGGCGAGCTGCTGGTGAGCTATTTTGATGTCGTATACCGGCCGATTACCGGTTCTCACGGCTTCAACATTCCCTTTAAAACCCTCAAGGTCAGGGTGGAAGAGAAAAATGTCGTGCTGGTGTTCGCCATGGACAGCAGGGAGTTTTCCAGTTTCAAGGTTCAGGATTCCCAGACCGCCCTGTCTATTAAGAAGTTGTGGGATGATCTGTCATCCCTCGACCGCTAGCTGATCCAAGCGCGCAGCGCAGGCGCCGGGCGGATTCAGCAAGCGATATCTTGAGATATTGGGAAGTTTCTCTCTCGCTTCGGCTGATCGGCCCTTCGGAACCGCGGGCCACTTTGACAGCCACCAGGACCGGCCCCACTCCAGACAACACCTCCGGCAAAGTTGCGGCGTAGGCATCCGCGTCGTCGAAAGTGTATATGCGCTCAAAGCCGGCGCCGCGCGCCAGCAAGGCGAAATCGATGTGGCCTGCGCCCGGGACGGGCAGGTTTCCGGTGATCTCGTAGGTATCGTTTTGAACGACAAACAGCACCAGGTTTCCTGGCCTGGCCTGCATGATGGTAGCCAGCGTGCCGAGAGTCATGAGCATGCTGCCGTCGCCATTCAGGCAGATGACCTTCCGTTCCGGACAGGCCAGGGCCAGGCCGAGCGCCAGATCCGCGGTGTGACCCATAGCGCTATCCGCAGATGCGAGATCCAGCTCACTCTGC
>CAYGWQ010000250.1:0-8285 GCA_964353465.1 uncultured Acidobacteriota bacterium
AGAGCGGGTGGCCTCAGGAAGCCTCCCGGAGGGAGGCAAGGCCTTCGCGAGCCCTGAAGGGGCGCAACAGCAAAGCCCAGGGCGTAAGCCCTGGGAAATGTCGCGCACGTAATACAGCCCTGTAGGGGCGGCGCAGGCTGCTTCGCCCTTTTAGGGCTCTATCGAGCACTGCCGTTGTTCCCAGGGCTCACGCCCTGGGCTTTGCTGTTGCGCCCCTTCAGGGCTTGGTCTCGTAACCATCCGAAGGCTCGAATGATCCAATGCCATCTTTAAATCCTCTGCCTCGCCCGGGCAGCAGAGCTTTTTCGAGTCTCACCGCCAGAGGTGGTGGTTTACCTTAACCGAATCAGTTTTTGTGGCGAAACTCCTTAGCCCTCTGTCCTGGACTTGGACTTCGACCTGGACGCGGACTTGGACGTGGACATGCACAGATAAGGGGCGATCTGGTAAATGTTATGTCTGGAAAGTTTACCTCGGACAGCACCCTCCACGTCCACGTCGAGGTCCAGGTCCAGGTCCAGGTCCAAGCTGCTCACTCGGTTTTTCGATGTATCCAGCGAGTTTCGCGACAGATACTAAATAGCAGGCAGCATTGGTGCGATATGGCGGTAAGATAAGAGCGAGCAATGCCTGCGGAACCTATGAGGCTGAAACGGCATCCATTGTATACGGACGCTTGGAGTGGAGGAGCATATGAGTAGCAGGGTTCCACGCTGGATGCGGAAAGAGGGATGGCGGATGGCCGCCGTGCTGGCTTTGTTTCTTATGCTCGGGCCGCCGGGCCACCCCTTGCCTTCCACTCACGCCCGCGAAGGAGCCGCCGGAGCCCAGCCCCAACAGGCACAGGAATGGGCCCAGGTGGAACGGCTCATCGCCGAGCAGAAGTTTGCGGAAGCTGCTGCGGCCGCAGAAAAACTCCGCCAGGCGGCTCAGAAAGCGGGCAACCAGGATGAGTGGACCCGCGCCCTCATCAAAGAAGTCCAGCTGCGCACAGGACTGCACGGTTATGAAACCGCCGTGCGCTTTCTCAAGGAGCAACCCTGGCCGGACGGGCTGCTCAATCGCGCCGCGCTCAACCTTTTCTACGCCCGCTCGCTGGTGAACTACTACCACGCCTACTCGTACGAGATTAACCAGCGGGAAAGAATGGACACCCGGGGCGCTGTGGATCTGAAAGCCTGGACCAAGGATCAGATCTATGCCGAGGCCCAAAAGGCCTACGAAGAGGTCTGGAAGCAGCGCGCCTCGCTCGGCGCAGAGCCGTTGGCCCGCTTCAGCGACTTCCTCGAGCGCAACAACTACCCGGCCGGGATCCGTTCGACATTGAGGGATGCCGTTTCCTATCTCTATGTCGAACTCCTGTCGGACGACTCGCTGTGGACGGCTCAGCAATCCAATGAGATCTATCGGCTGGACCTGAAAGCGCTCCTGGCCGGCGCGCAGAAAGAAGTGCCACTATCCGACCCGTCCATCCCGCCCCTGGTGAAGATCTGCCACCTCATGGCGGACCTCGAGCAGTGGCACACACAAAATCGCCGTCGCGAAGCCGCGCTGGAAGCCCGCCTCCAACGCTTGGAGGCCCTGCATTCCGCCTTCTCCGAGGAGCGAGACCGGGCCGTGATCGTTGCCGATCTCGACAAGCTGCTTTCCGGATACCGTGATGTGCCCTGGTGGGCAAAGGGCAAGGCTATCCAAGCCGAGTTTATCCGCTCGAGCAGCGCGGCGGGCAAACAAGTGCGGGCCCGCGCCGTCGCTGAGGCAGGATGGAAGGCCTATCCCGACTCTCTGGGAGGAAAACGCTGCTACTCCATTCTCAAGTCCATCGAGGCTCCCAGCTTCCAAGTATGGTCCATGTCCGCCGACGGCCCGCAGAAGCGATCGATCGAGGTGACGCACGCCAATCTCACTGCCCTCCATTTTCGCGCCTGCAGTTTCGACCTGGAAAACCGTCTCCAAACGGCTCGGGACTACAATCTTTTGCCGAATCCGAGAGAGATGGAATCTTTGCTCGCAGCCCGTCCGATGGTGGCGGAATGGGGCGTCAACCTGCCAGCTACGTCCGATTATGAATCGCACCACACCTTTGTGACTCCGCCCATGAAGAGCCCCGGCGCTTTCCTGGTGGCCGTTTCGGCGCGGAGGGATTTCTCGAAGGCGGAAGGCAACCAGATTTCCGCATTCATCTTCATTGTGAGTGATCTCGTCCTCCTGTCTCGCGATGACAATTCGAGCCTGCAGGTGCAGGTCCTTTCCGGTGCAAGCGGCAAACCTCTCGCCGGTGTGATGGTCGATCTCTATCAGTACAACTGGCAGCAGGGGCACAGGAAAGTAGCGGAACGACTCAGTGACACCGATGGCCGTGCATCTCTGGTGTATTCCCAGGATCCCTTGCGCAGCGGCCATTTCCTGTTTGCCCGGCAAGGTTCCCATGTCGCGCTCCAAGCCGGCTACTTCCAAGCTTCCCGCAATCAGGAATCCGCCGATGTCCGGGCCTCCATGATTTATTCGGACCGGAGTGTCTACCGGCCGCTGCAGAAGGTATTCTGGAAGGTTCTTGCTTACGGCGGCCGGGCGGAACAGGCGCGCTACAACACGCTCCCCTCAACGGCCGTGGAGGTGTCGCTCATCGATCCCAACGGACAGAAAGTCGACGCACGCACCGTCACGACCGGCCGTTTCGGCAGCGCAGCCGGAGAGTTTGCCATTCCGGCCGGGCGCCTGCTGGGCAACTGGCGCTTGCGCAGTTCATTGAACGGACAAGCCACGATCAAAGTGGAGGAGTACAAACGACCCACCTTCGAAGTCACCTTCAAGAACCCTGAAGCTGCGCTCCGGCTGAACCGGCCGGCGACATTTACGGGGGAGGTGAAGTATTACTTCGGGCTGCCGGTGACCAGCGGCGCCGTTCAGTGGCGCGCCACCCGGGAGCCGGTATACCCCATGTGGTGGGGCTGGTATGGGACACCCGGCAGCTCTTCAGGAGCCCAAACCATCGCCGGCGGCACCGCAGCCCTGAGCGGCGATGGCACCTTCAAAATCACCTTTACTCCCGAGGCGGACGAGCGCAAGGCGGCAGAGTCAAGAGACATCACGTATCGTTACCGGGTGAGTGCCGATGTCATGGATGAAGGAGGCGAGACCCGCTCCGCCGCCAAAACGTTCCGCCTGGGCTTCGTGGCGGTCGAGGCGAGCTTCAGCGCGGACGCTGGCTTTTTCCGCGCAGGAGTTCCGGGCGCGGTCACCGTGCTGCGCACCGATCTCAACGGCGTGCCCCGGGCCGGCAAAGGGACGTGGCGCCTGGTCGCGCTCCAGCAGCCGGCGCGTACGCCGCTGCCCGCGGAGCTACCCAGCCAATCCGCAAATTCCGCCCGGCCCGGCCAGAAACCCGGCAATGATTACAGCACCCCGGGGGACGCGCTGCGCCCGCGCTGGGATACGAGATACGATTTCCGAACGGTTCTGCGCAGCTGGCCGGATGGAGCGGAACGTGCCTCCGGAGCGCTGACGCACGACGCGACCGTTGATGCCAGGATCTCGCTGCCGGCGCTGCCGGCAGCCGCCTATCGCATCCACTACCAGACCACCGATGATTTCGGCGCTGCCTGCCAGACCTCGTGGGATTTCATCGTCGCCGGGCAAAATACCCCTCTCGCCCTCCCCGCCGTTCTCATTGCCGAGAAGAATTCCGAACCCGTGGGAGGCACGGCGCGATTTCTCGCTTTTTCCGGCCTCGCAGAACAGCAGTACTTTTTTGAAGTCTGGCGCGGCAGCCGGCTGGCAGAGCGGCGCGAGCTGATCTCCGGCAAAGATGCCTCGCTGATCGAGATCCCGATCCGCGAAGACGACCGCGGCGGCATCTCGGTCCGGCTCACGGCGCTCCGCGACCATCAACTGATGAACTTCGACGCCAACGTCACGGTCCCGTTCGATAACAAGCAGCTCAAGGTCGAATTCGCCACCTTCCGGGATAAGATGCGGCCCGGATCAACAGAGACCTGGCGTGTGACCGTGAAGGGCTCCTCTGGCGCCAACGTGGAGGCTGGCGCAGCAGAACTGCTCGCGTACATGTACGACCGCAGTCTAGATATCTTTGCTCCGCACAGGCCGGCGAATCCACTCGGTCTCTATTCGCGCCGGAGCTACGCGGCCGCATTGCAGACCAACCTGCACGAGATGCAGGGCTCGTTCGTTTTCAGCAAGCTCTTCACACAACCCGAGTATCCTGTCCTCACAGCCGACGAGCTCAGGTTTTTCGATAACTATGGCATTGGCGGACCAGGTGGACTTCGTTTTGGCAGAGGCGGAGTCAGGATTGGAGGCAATGTGGAATCGCTCCCGAGGATGGCAAGAGCTTCCACTGCGTCGGCGGATTTCATGGCTCAAAAGACTGTGACTGTCGATGCCACATCTTTTGCCGCAGCCGAGATCCCGAAGGAAGCTGCCGCGGAGGAGCCGGCACCGCTGCGCAGTGATTTTGTCGAAACGGCCTTCTGGCGACCGCTGCTGCTCACCGGGCCGGACGGCTCTGCCTCGATCGAGTTCACGGTTCCGGATTCAGTGACTTCCTGGAATGTGTGGGTCCACGCGGTAACCCGCGATCTGCAGAGCGGCTCGCTCCACAAGGAGGCGCAGAGCGTAAAAGAACTGATGGTGCGCCCCTACCTGCCGCGCTTCCTGCGCGAAGGCGACCGGGCCGAGCTGAAGGTGGTCGTCAATAACGCCTCCGATCGCGAACTCAAAGGCAGAGTCAATCTTGACATTCTCGATCCGGAGACTGATCAAAGCCTGCTGAGGAGCTTCGGCCTGGAAAGCGGCGCCGAGCTTCAGCCATTCACCGTCGCCGCCGGCAAAGGGGCTAACCTGACATTTCCGATTACGGCGCCCGTCAAGGTCGGGCTGGTGGCTTTCAAAGTCACGGCCGTAGCAGAAGACATGAGCGACGGGGAACTGCGGCCGCTGCCGCTGCTCCCCGGCAGGATGCATCTCGCCGAGTCGCGGTTCGTCACGCTCAAAAATAAAGACCGGCGAGAATTGACATTCGAACACCTGAGGAAACCCGACGACCCGTCGCTGGTCAACGAGCAGATGGTGGTCACGGTCGATGCCCAGCTGTTCTACTCGGTCCTTTCGGCGCTTCCCTATCTCGTCAATTACCCCTACGAATGCACCGAGCAGACGCTGAACCGGTTCGTATCTACCGGCATCCTCTCAAGCCTCTACGCAGGCTACCCGGCGGTGGCCAAAATGGCCGCCGAGTTCTCCAAACGCGACACGCCGCTTGAAACCTGGGACGCGGCCGATCCCAACCGCAAGATGGCCCTCGAAGAGACACCCTGGCTCGCTGAGGCCAGGGGCGGCAAAGATGCCGGTCTCGGCACGGTGAATGTGCTCGATCCGCGCATTGCCAGGGCCGAGCAGGAATCCGCGCTCGCCAAGCTCCGCAAGGCGCAGACGGCGAACGGCGCCTTCCCGTGGTGGCCCGGCGGCCCGCCGTCCCCGTACATGACTCTCTACATCATGTATGGCCTCGCAAAGGCTTCCGAGTTCGGCGTGGCGGTGCCGAGAGACATGGTCCAGCGCGGCTGGGCCTACCTGGCCCAGCATTACCGGGAAGAGTATGCCGGCAAGATGCTCAAGCAGGATTGCTGCTGGGAATTCCTCACATTCCTCAACTATGCCGTTTCCGGCTATCCCGACCCCTCCTGGGTGGGCGACGCGCTCACCGCCAAGGAACGCGCGGACATCCTCAACCACTGCTTCAGTCACTGGAAGCAGCACTCGCCTTACCTGAAATGCCAGCTCGCGTTGACTCTGAAGAGAATGAACAGGCCCACGGATGCGACGCTGGTGTTTTCCAGCGTGATGGATTCGGCGCAGACAACCCAGGACCAGGGGACCTTCTGGGCGCAGGAAGACCGTTCCTGGCTTTGGTACAACGACACCGTCGAGACGCAGGCCTTTGCGCTCCGCACCATCATGGAGCTGCAGCCGACGGATGCCAGGCGCGACGGGCTCGTGCAGTGGCTGTTCCTCAACAAAAAATTGAGCCACTGGAAATCCACGCGTGCGACTTCGGAAGTGATCTATTCGCTGGTCCACTATCTCCGGAAAGAAGGCCAGCTCGCCGTGCGCGAGGATGCCACCGTGCGCGCCGGGGGCCAGACGGTGCAGCATGTCTTTGAGCCCGACCAGTACACGGGCAAGAAAAATCAGACCATCATTTCCGGAGACAAGCTCAATCCGGGTCATGCCGATATTGTGGTCGAGAAGGAAGGCCCCGGGTTCGCCTTCGCATCGGCCACCTGGCAGTTCTCCACCGAAAAGCTGCCCGCGCAGGGGAGCGGCGATTTCCTTTCGGTGGCCAGGACTTACTTCAAGCGGGAGAGCGACGGCCGGGAAATGGTCCTGAAACCGCTTGCCGAAGGCGCGCCAATCCAGGTCGGGGATCAGATCGAGATCCACCTGTCGATCCGCGCGCAGCACCCGTGCGAGTATGTGCACTTGCGCGATCCGCGCGCGGCCGGGCTCGAGCCCGAAAACGCCGTGTCGCGCTTCAAGTGGGATCTGGGGATCGGGTGGTATGAAGAGGTGCGCGACTCGGGGACAAACTTTTTCTTCGAACAGCTCCCCCAGGGGGAATACACTTTCAAGTACCGTTTGCGCGCGAACATGGCCGGCACATTCAAAACCTCTCCGGCCACGCTCCAATCGATGTACGCGCCGGAGTTCAACGCTTACTCCGCCGGCTATGTCGTTGCTATACGGTAGTGCCGATTTTCAGCGAGGTGAGAGAATGATTCCGTTCAAGATTCGCCGGGCAATCCTGATTGCATTTCTACCCGTTCTGGCATTGTCCGTCCGGGCACAGACTGCCTCTGAATCTCCCCCGCCGGGAATTCGAGTCTCCGCGGACGGCATCTTCGTAAGAGTCCTGGTCACAGATCCTCTGAATCGCTACATCAGCGGTTTGGGGAAAGAGAATTTCGGGATTTACGAAGACGGGGCTTTGCAGACCATCCATTCCTTCGCCCAGCAATCGGCACCCCGATGCATGGGAATTATCTTCGATGAGCAGGGAAGCCTGGGCACGCGGTTGGATGCGGTCATTTTACGAATTGACAACTGGCTGAACCCTGAAAATCCGGAGGATGAGGTCTTCCTGATTCTATTTGATCAGCAGGAAGCGAAGTTGATCACCTTCCGCCGCAATGTACTCGAACCGAATGTGGTCCCCCTCATTCAGATAGTCAGCCGGACCGCATTGTCCTTCGCCGCAATGGAGGGACTCGACCAGATCAGGAAGTGCAAGGGTGAGAAAAAAGCCCTTATCCTCATTACCGACGGGATTCCGCAGGGCAGGTTGTCGACGGACACGGAACTGAGAATTCTCACCAAGCAGTCCGAGGTCCAGCTTTTCGGTATCAGCGCGCTGAACCGGTTCGGCAGATATCCCGCGGTATCTTCCGTCCTGTCTGGGATAAGGAATTTTATCATCAGCGATCGAACCGAATTGGATTATTACCTCGACCTCATTCGCGACGAGCTGGCGAACCAGTACGTGCTCGGCTACTCACCCGCCAACACGAAAAAGGACGGCAAGTGGCGCAAAATCGAGGTCAAGCTCAATCCGCCGAAAGGCCTGCCGGCCCTGGTGGTGCGTGTCGGCAAAGGGTACTATGCGGAAAAGAAGTGATCGGCAGAGCTGACGCTGCATGTGAGGATTCGATTGCCCAGCGAACCGCAAAGCCCCCTCAGGCCACGAAGCGAGCGGGGCATGTCCAGAATGGCACTAAGATAAGGATTTCAATTGTGACCCTGAAGGGTCCAGCAGCAGAGCCCAGGGCGCAGCCCTGGGGACGGACGCCGGGCAGGGAATCAGCCCTGTAAGGGCGGCGCAGGCTGTGTCGCCCTTTCAGTGCTGTTCTCAACTAATTACGCCTGATCCCAGGGTTTCACCCTGGGCTGGTCTGCACCGCCCTTCAGGGCTTACATCCTTAACTTAGTGCCATTCGGGCATGTCCATAGGATAGGGATGGATCGCGCGTCCCTACGCTCTAGTTGAGATGACGCGCTCATAGTAGTAGGGTAGGCTCATACTAAAGGAGCCCCCTATGCGATGGAGAACCCTTCTTCCCTTCGCCGGCCTTCTCTCGGTGGTCGTGTTGAACTCCCAGACTTCCTTTGCGCCCGGCAACACGGATAGCTCTGCCCAGATCAAGCGGCTCTTTGCGAATCCGCCGCGGGAATACAGCTCGGCTCCGCTGTGGGTGTGGAATGACCTCATG
>CAYGWQ010000251.1:0-8235 GCA_964353465.1 uncultured Acidobacteriota bacterium
CGGCCCCACCGGCACCATGGTTATCCGCCGGGCCGGCAAAGCTCCCTTGTTCCAGCAATTCATCGAGCGAGACCTGTTTGCGCCCGCGGCGGAACCGATCGATGGCTGCGTGCGACACAGCGGCCCGCAGCCAGCCGGCCAGCGATCCCCTGCCGTTGAAACTCCGAAGCTTTCCCTGGGCAGCAGGATGCTGGGGCGCTTCGCGGGAGCCGCCCGGTTGAGGGGGATTTTCCGCGCTTCCGACAGCTCCCATGCTGTCGCCGAGCAGTGAGGTCACAATTTCATGCGCAAGGTCTTCGCTGGCATCGCAGCTGCGGCAGGCGCGCAGCGCGTAACGTCGGAGCAATGCCAGGTACTCCTCGGCAAAACACTCCCATGCTATCCGATCGCCCTCCACGCAGGCCAGCGCCAGGAACAGGTCCTCGTGGTGCAGTTGTTGAGATTGAGAGAGGCACACCGGGCAACTGGTGGGTTCGCAATCCTCGCCCCCACGCGCGGGATCCCCCCCATGCTCACGATGGCTGGCAGCCAGAATCTCCTCGATGCGGGCGCCGAATGAGGCAAACGAGAGACCAATGGTCGGATAGCGCCGCTGACTGCGCTCGTAGGCGGCCTGCAGCATCTGGAGCACCTCGTATGACACCATAAAAGCCGGCTCCTGTATGCCCCATTGTACACAATTTCGGGTATACCCATTAAGAGGGCTTATCAGGCTACTAAATCCCCAAATAAGAATATCGGGGACAGGCTGGAATGGTGCATAGTTAGTATCTGTCGCGAAACTCGCTCAATCCACTGGCCCAGCCCCGTAGGGGCGGCAAGATAATAGCCCCGGGCGCCAGCCCGGGGTCAGGCCAGAAACGAGCGCCGAGCCCCGGAGGGGCGACAGAAAAGCTTGTGGATAAAGACCTTTCGCCCCTGCGGGGGCTCATTAAATGCAATATCCTATCCGGGGGCTCGCGCCCCCGGCTATTATCTTTCCACCCCTCCGGGGCTCGACCGGCACATTCTGCAACCGAGTTTCGCGACAGAAACTAGTTAGTTTCTGTCGCGAAAATCGCCCCGCCCTTCGGGCAAGCCCCGGAGGGGCGCGAAGAGAATAGCCCCGGGCGCAAGCCCGGGGTTGGATCGGAAAGCAGCGCGGAGCCCTGGAAGGGCGACAGAAAAGGTTGCGGACAAAGATCTTTCGCCCCTGCCGGGGCTCTTTCAATGCAATATCCTATCCGGGGGCTTGCGCCCCCGGCTACTGTCTCATGGCCCCTCCGGGGCGGCACCGCGAGAGCTCAAACCGCGTTTCGCGACAGAACTATTTAAGCGCCATTCTGGCCCGGCACTGAAATTGATAGGCTCCGCGGCCTGTGGTAGTATGTGGAACCCGGCTAAGGAAAGGAAGCTCATTCCCGATGTCCATCAAGATCTTAACCCGGAACATAGACGTTCCCAACCTCACACGAATCGATGTCTACGAGTCGCTGGGCGGCTACCAGGGACTGCGCAGGGCGCTGCGGGAACTCTCGCCTGCGGAGATAACCGAGATGGTGAAGAAATCCGGGCTGCGAGGACGCGGCGGCGCTGGGTTCCCGACGGGCATGAAATGGGGCTTCGTGCCCAAGAAATCGGGCAAACCGGTCTACCTGTGCGTCAACGGCGACGAGAGCGAACCGGGCACGTTCAAGGACCGCGTCATCATCGAAAAAGATCCCCACCAGTTGATCGAGGGGACCATCATTTCCGCCTACGCCCTGGATTGCCACCAGGCATTCATTTTCCTGCGGGGCGAGTTCTGTTACGGGGCAAAAGTAGTAGACAAGGCACTGGCAGAGGCTTACGAGAAAGGCTATCTCGGAAATAACATCCTGGGTTCCGGCTATGCGCTGGACATCATCCTGCACCGGGGAGCCGGTGCCTACATCTGCGGCGAGGAGACAGGCTTGCTCGAATGCATCGAAGGGAGACGGGGACACCCGAGGCTCAAGCCCCCCTTTCCGGCCATCGTCGGGTTGTATCAGTGCCCCACCATCATCAACAACGTGGAGACTCTGGCCAACATCCCGCACATCATCAACAACGGCCCCGAATGGTTTGCCGGCATCGGCAGCGAGCGCAATACGGGAACCAGGCTTTTCGGCGTCAGCGGCCACGTGCAGAAGCCGGGCGTTTATGAGTTCCCGATGGGAATCACCCTGCGCGAGCTGATTTACGATCACTGCGGCGGCACGCGCAACGGGCACAAGCTCAAGGCCGTGGTCCCCGGCGGCTCCTCCGTGCCGGTCTTGTCCGCCGACCAGGTGGATGTGCGCCTGGATTTCGACTCCGTGGCGAAAGCGGGCAGCATGCTGGGCTCTGCCGGCGTGATCGTGATGGACGAGACCACATGCATGGTGAAGGCGGTGCGGCGCATCACGAAATTTTATGCCGAGGAATCCTGCGGGCAGTGCACCCAGTGCCGTGAGGGGACCGAGTGGCTATATCAGATCCTGACGCGCATCGAAAAAGGCAGTGGCAGGGCCGGCGAACTCGAGATCATGCTCGACATTTGCACCAATATGAAGGGCCGTACGATCTGCCCCCTCTCCGATGCCGCCGCCATGCCCGTTGAAAGCTACATCCGCAAGTTCTACGACGAGTTCGCAGCCCACATCCAGCAGCAGCGCTGCATCGTCGCCTGAACAGCAGGTCCCGGCCGCCGGCCGGGACGTTCTGATTTCCCTCCACGCCGGTGGCTAGATCTTGGATCTCATATCATCTGAGGTAGAAATGATCGTCCCCCAATCCGCGGTCGACGACCTTGGGCAAGAAGCAAAAGCCACAGCTGATTTCCTTCGTCACTCACTCCTCGATTCGGTTTAAAATGGGCGGCGTGGCACAGATAGGATCTCCAGAGAGGGCTAGGAAAGCTAGCATGATACCTGCTCATCGGAATCTGGAGCGCCACAATAGACGCCGTTCGATGCCAAGAGGAAGCTTATTTCGACTATCGGTCATTGGTTTGAGTTTCAAATACATCTGGGCGTTCTAATCACCAATCGCTGAACACCCGGAACGGGAGGTTCTTTGCGCCGACCAAGAGCTCGCACGCTCATGATAAGTGGGCTGATCATCGCAGCGGGAGTAGTTCTATGGCGAATGGCTGCCTATCATTTCCCCCGCATGGCGATTCCCCGCGGGCCGGCTAGAATCACGATCGATTACCCAGGCGAGGGGGCGATCTTCCCACCCGAATTTCCGGCCCCGACCTTTCTCTGGCGGGATCCTGACAAGAGCACAACGTCATGGGTGATCGATGTAATGTTTGTCGACGGCTCAGCCGGCCTCCGGGCCGAATCGCACGGCGAGCGAATGCGTCTCGGGGAGATCGATCCCCGCTGTGCCTCTTCGACGAACGAGCCGCCCAAGCTGACGCCCGAGCAGGCCGATGCTCATACATGGACGCCGGATGACGCCACATGGGCCGTCATCAAGAAAAACTCGGTGCAGGGTGCGGCGGCCCTGACCATTTCGGGATACCGGGAGGGGAATCCGAACCAGATCGTTTCGCGAGGCCAGCTTACAATCCGGACCTCGAAAGACACGGTGGGGGCGCCGATCTTCTACCGGGATGTGCCGCTGATGCCTTCGGAAACGGAGAAGGGTGTCATCAAGCCGCTGGCCGCCAAATCGGTGCCGTTGATTGCATGGCGCCTGCGCAACGTCGGCGAGACCCGCAGCCGGTTGCTGATGGAGGGCCTTCACAGTTGCGCGAACTGCCATTCCATGTCGGCCGACGGAAAGACTATGGGGATAGATGTGGACGGGCCGTTGAACGACAAGGGGCTGTACGCCATCGTCCCGATCCAGCCGCACACGTCCATCCGCAACGAGGACGTGGTCGCGTGGAGCACTTTCCGGGGCAAACTGGGCGGCAAACTACGGGTCGCCTTCATGTCGCAGATTTCGCCGGACGGACAGAATGTCGTGACCACCATCAACGATCCTGGAATCGACCAATCGGATTACGAACGCCGGAGAAACCCCATAGACCTTGTATCGACTTACTATGTTGCCAATTTCAAAGACTATCGGTTCCTCCAGGTGTTCTACCCCACGAGGGGAATTCTTGCCTGGTACAATCGCTCCGCAGGCCTGCTGCAGCCGCTGCCGGGTGCGGAGGATCCGCGCTATGTGCAGGCAAATGCCGTCTGGAGCCCAGACGGCAAGTACCTGGTCTTTGCCAGGGCCGAAGCGAGGGACGCCTACCCTGCGGGCGCGAAACTGGCCGGGTCTGCGAACGATCCGGACGAAACCCAGATTCAGTTCGATCTTTACCGCATCCCCTTCAACGACGGCCGGGCCGGCCGGCCGGAACCCATCGCCGGCGCGTCGCGGAACGGCATGAGCAACAGCTTTCCCAAGATCTCCCCCGACGGCCGCTGGATCGTCTATGTTCAGTGCCGCAACGGCCTGTTGATGCGTCCCGACAGCCAGCTCTATATCGTGCCGGTAGCCGGCGGACAGGCGCGGCGGATGCAGTGCAACACCCCGCTTATGAATTCCTGGCACAGCTTCTCGCCGAACGGTCGTTGGCTGGTCTTTTCGTCAAAGAGCCGGTCGCCTTACACACAGATGTTTCTGACCCATCTGGACGAAGAGGGAAACGACAGTCCGGCCATTCTGATCGAGAACGCGACGGCCGCAAACCGCGCCGTGAACATCCCTGAGTTTGTGAATATTGCTCCGGAGGGGCTGCTGAAGATCGACGCCCCCGCCACCGATTATTACCGGGTCGTGGATATCGCATCGGAATTGTTGAAAAACGGGCAGTATGAGGCGTCCATTCCGGAGTGGGAGAAAGCCTTGGCGCTTGGTCCTTCAGAAGCACTGGCGCACAACAATTTCGGAGTGGCTCTGGCCGAGACCGGGAGGGTCGAGGAAGCAATCGCGCAGTACCGGAAGGCGCTCGAACTCAGCCCCCGCTATCCTGAGGCATACAACAATCTCGGGGAAGCCCTGGCCGGCAGAGGAAGGCTCGACGAAGCGATTGCCGATTTCGAGAAGGCTCTGCAACTGGATCCCGAACACGCCGGCGCCCACTCCAATCTCGGAGCCATTCTCGCTCAACAAGGCAGGATCGATCTGGCCATCCCGCACCTGCAAAAGGCCGTCGAGCTTAAGCCTGATGTCGCCGCTGCCCAAAAAAACCTCGGACTGGCCCTGGCGAACAAAGGGAGATTTGAAGAAGCGACGCGCCATTTGGAGCAGGCAGTGAAACTGTCCGGCGGCCGGGACCCCGAGGTGCTCGATATGCTGGGCCGGGCCTACGCCGAGCTGGGCCGGTTTCCGGAAGCCGTTCAGATCGAGCGCCAGGCGCTGGCCATCGCAGCCCAACAGAAAAACTACCAACTCGTGGAAGCTCTGAAAGCCAGGATCGCGCTGTATGAGTCCAACAAGAAACGTTGATTGACCGTGCAAGAAGTCCAAGCGATCAGGCGCGAGGCTGGGTTAAGCCGCGATCAGGCGCGAAGCCGAGTTAAGCCGCGATCAGGCGCGAAGCGCCGGCAGTGAATAGGCCCGGCCGTAAGGCCGGGAAAGCGATAGCACAAAATCGAGCGCCGTAGGCGCGGCACTCAATCGAAGACATATCGCGGGTTATATTGGATTCCATGGCGGCGGAGCAACTCGAGGAGTTCTTCCTGAAAATCCCGCCGTTTGTGATGCTCCTCCTGATTGCGGATGTATTCAATCACTCCGTTCTCCTGAGAACTGCTGACGCTGAACGCAGCGTATCCCTGCTGCCACGAGAACCACTTCCCACTTGGGAAAGTCTGCCGTATCCAACGACTCGAATTAGCCTCGAGAGCATTCACTAAATCGCCAATGGAGATCGTCGAGGGCATGGAGAGATACAGGTGGATGTAATCCGGCCGGCTATTGGCCTCCATGAGCCGGGCATTCTTGCAGCGTGCGACGGAACCAATATAGGCATGTAGACGATGGCGCCATTGGGTGGAAATAAGACCTCTCCGCCCTTTTGTGCTCCAGATGAGATGGAGATTTACGCAAAGATATTTCCCTGCCACACCCTTTCTAACGGGATTGCAGGCAAATTGGCTAAAGAAATCTCTCCAATATGTGCCGCGCCTTCGGCGCTCGATCTTGCGCCATCCTTATCCCGGCCTCACGGCCGGGCCTATTCACTGACGGCCCTCCGGGCCTCAGTCCTCGTATGTACAATCTCAAGATCCCAATTCATTAACGCCGCCTAACTGCGAATTGTTGGTTCCGCTTAGCGGCTCGATGGGGCGGGCACGTCTCAGCTGCCGATTTTCCGACTCCTGAAGCAGAAAGGGGCAAGCCATGGTGGCTTGCCCCTTTTTCACTGCTGGAAAGTCAGCGGATTAGAAATCGTAGCGGATGGCGAACTGCATCCGCCGCGGATCGTTGCGCTGACTCGAGATCCGACCCCAGGTAGAGGTTGAGGTCATGCTCATACTGGGATTGCCCAAAACCACGCTGTTGGTCATGTTGAAGGTTTCCCACCGGATCTGAATGGCGTGCCCTTCTTTGTAAGGCATTTTGAACGATTTGGCCAGCGCCGAATCGATGTTCCAATTTCCCCAGGTTCGGATGTTGTTGCGCAGTCCACCCTCGCCGGGAAAACTCTGCCGGTAGGCAGCGATCGAGGCGATGGCATCCGCCTGAGTGGCGAACCCGCTGACGTTTGAGCTGCCGGTTGACAACGTTCCGTTCTTGTTGACGACCGGAGTAGGGAACGGCAACCCGGTAGGCACGGCCGGGTTGCTGAGCTGCCAGTTGGTGGGCCACACGGAGCCTGTACTGGTACTGGTCACTGTGGCGGACGATTGACGGTACGTCCCCGATATCTGCCAGCCGCCGAAAATGGCATCAAGAAACTTGTTCATCTGGCTGCCGAACCTCATCCCTTTGCCGAACGGGAGCGCATACACGCCGTAGGCATTGACCGCGTGCAGGGTGTCGTAATCCGAAACCGCACGCCTTTCGCCGGGATTCCACGAATTGGTGATAACGCCCCCGCCCCACGAGCCGGAGTTTTCGTTGCCCGAGGCGAGGTCGATGGACTTGCTGAGAGTATAGTTGAAGTCGAACTGCAGGTTGGAGAACCGCTTGCGCACGGTCAGCTGGGCGGCGTGGTAATTGCCGGACCCGATGGAGCTTCTCGCGGACAGCGCGCCAAACTGGTTGGTGAACATCGCGTCCTGGCCCAGGATCGAACAATTGATGTACCGGACCCTGCCGTCGGAACGGAAGGTGGTGCCGGTGGTCACACAGGTGAAATCCATGGCCTGCAGGACGTTGGTGAAGTCCCCCTTGTTGCTGCTGCGGACGTAGAAATTGGCGATATTCTGCGTAGCGGTAAAACCGCCGCCCGCTGCGCCCGCCCAGAGGTTTTCAAAGTAGGCGATCGGAGCGATCCGCGTATAGGATGTGCTGCGGTCTCCATCGGCCAAATCGGTGTAGGCGCCCAACTTCTGCATGGCCTCGAAGTAGGTCATGCCGGACTTCGGGTCTTTGAGGTTGGTGGGCATGGCCACATCGCGATTGATCAGCGAGTGCCGCGAGAGGCGGCCGACATACGAGGCCTGAATGAATAGGCCCTTGCCGAAATCGCGGCCCCAGCTGAAGTTCAGGTTCATCGTGTAGGGCGCCTTCAGCTGATCATCGAGGCTGTTGGTGATTGCAAAGGCATTTTTGGGATAGGTTACGGGGAACCCGGCCGGTGGCGCAGCCGGGAGGTAAGCGAGCGGGATTTCATAGAAACCCGTAAAGCGCGGAGCATTGAATGCATCCAAGGTGTTGAGCGGATTGCTGAGGGACGTGGAGAGACCGAACATCGTGGCGGCGAAATTGGCTGCCAGCGGCTGTCCGATCATGTCGTAGTACAATCCGAATCCGGCCCGAAGGGAAGATTTCCCGGCTTCGCCGAACAGGGCCTTGGCAAATCTGCTCTCCCCGCTGGGGGAATATGCCAGACCGAGCCGCGGAGACCAGTTCTTGAAATCCGGGTACAGCGGCCTCCCTCCCGGCATGCTGCCCAGAATGAATGAAATGTCGCCGGCCGTTGCCTGCGAAAGGCCCTGCGCTGCCAGAGCGCCGCGTTTCCCGAGCCATTCGGCGAGCGGGATGTTGGGGGAAGTTTGCTGGCCGTTGGCTTCGTGAACCGCCGGCATGATCGAATAGCGGACACCTGCCGTTATGGTCAGGTTGTTGCGGACCTTC